>JAAYNR010000211.1 GCA_012520735.1 Lentisphaerota bacterium
CTTTTGATGGTGGTGAAACAGAGGGTTATTATGCGCCGGAGAGTGAGTTGACTTTTACAGCGGCGGCAGCAGCGGGATTTGACTTTATCTTCTGGGATGGGACGCTTGACAGTGGTACAGCATCGGAAGTTAACCCGTTGCAGTTGGCACCAATCAGTGGCAACCGCGTGTTGCGGGCTAATTTCCTCGACGCTTCGCTGGACCCCAATCTCAATGTGTGGCTTGATGTTCCCTTTAATCGCGATTGGTTTGATAAGCGTAACTGGAGCTTGATGGCGGTACCGAGTGCGGGACAGCGAGTATTGCTCAATGCTGGCAGTGATGTGGTGATAGCGGGCGAGACAGCCCTGCTGGATGAGATCGTGGTGCGTGACAGCCTGCTGACATTGACCGCTGGTGGCGGGCAGTTGCGAGCTGATCTGGTTGATATTAGTGGCTCAACACTGCAATTTGAAGCGGCTGCAGAGGGAGAGGTGGCAGATAGCGGTGAGATTACCAGAATCGATGCTGGCGAGTTGGTGTTGGAACTGAACGAGCTAAAGGTGGTGGATGGCAATCATACCCTTGATTTGGCCGGGGCCGATATTGAGGTTGGTTCTTTTATTTTACAGGGTTTTGGTGAGGCGGTGACCAGTAAATTCAATGTGGTCAATGGCGGAACTATTTATGTGACTGACGCACTGACTGTGGGTAGTGGCGCTAATTGCGATGCCCACTTGCTGTTAGCGGCAGATGTGGGTCTGGAGCTGGGGAGTCCGGAGAAGCGGATAGAACTGGTTATTGGTATGAACAGTGGTGGTGTCTATGCTGATACATCATTGATAACAGGTAACAAATTCAATGGCTGGATTAGTAGTTTTTCGGTGGGACGGCGTGTAGGTGGCTATTCTGCCGGGGATAACAGAGGAAAATTTGATCTCTCGGCTGTGACTGAACCCGGGCTACTTGATATCAGTGGTGATGTGATGATCGGTTGGAATCGTATGGGTGAAGGGAGGGTAGTTGTCAGTGATGCCATAGATGTAAAGATCGGTTCAGCAGAGAAACGTGGCGGCTTTTTACAAATTGGCAGTATTTCCAATGCAGGTCGTGATTTAGAGTCGAGTCTGGTATTGGGGTGCGGCAGGTTTGATGCTTATGTAACCAATTTGGAGGTTGGGGCGGGGCAAACCGATGCTCTGCTCGATGCCTCACGGGTGTCGGCGGGGGTGTTGGATGTGGCCGGTCATGTCCGCATCGCCTACAAATACAACCATGATAGGAGATTGTTGCTCAGTGAGGGGATGAGGGTCAAATTCGGTGACCGTGGAGCACCGGTGGAGTTTGTGGCAGCAGGCGAGAGTAGTGCCATTGCGATGATTGAGGCGAAGTCGCAGACCTTTGAGGGCTATTTGACGTCTCTGCGGCTAGGCCAGGGAGGGGCAGTTGGTACGACGGCTGTTCTCGATCTAAGTAGTGTAACGGCAGGAACGCTGGAGATCGCTGATGAGTTGTTCTACGGCGCTGATCGTAACTCAGCGTTGTCTTTAGTCCTGGGGCCAGGGTTTGTCACAAAACTGGGCAGTGAGGCGAAGCGGGCCATACTAACGATTGGTGATGGACAGCGGTGGCTTAACATGAAGCTCAGCGCCAGAGGCTCATTTGAGGCTTGGCTGGAGAGTATGGTGGTGGGGCGGCGAAGTCTGGTAACGGCTGGGGCTGAGGGATATACCGTACTCGATCTGTCGGGGGTGACCAATGGTCTGCTCGATGTGGCAGGTGCGGTATTAATTGGTGTAGGGCCGGAGGCATTGGGGTCGGACGGCAAGGCGACGGTGTCGCTCACCTCATGCAGTGCTGCTGCCGCCTCTTTGACAGTGGGGGCAATCACCAATAACAACGCCTATGGGCATTTGGTAATGACGGGGAGTACCTTCAGGGTGAGTGGCTCGGTGGTACTTGGCCCCGGCAAGACAGATGCCGAGGGGGTGATACAGACGACAGTGGATGGCCTCCCCTGCGGGTTGGATTTAGCCGAGGAGGCGCAATTGCAGGTCAATAACGGGCGCATAGAGATCGATTTTGATGAGCCACTGCTTGAGCATCGCGGTCACTATTGGGGATTGCGCTGGGCCGGCGATCATGTGAGCGAACTGGAGAGTTTGGCGGCAGAGGGGAAGCTTGTCTGGGATGGGACACGATTGCCACGGCGAGTGAAGATTTTCAGTAACAGGCAGTTTTCGTTTGTAGGGATGGAGGCACCGCGATCGACATTGATTATGTTGAGATAAGGTGGGCATCTGTGCGGCAGGTGCCGCACAGACGTAATGATGAATTGTGAATTAACCGCAGAGAACGCAAAGAGGTGCAAAGACAGGTAATAGGTGAAAAGTGAATAACGAATGGAGAATACCAGAGGCGGAAAATGCCCTGAAGGCGCAAGAGATACCAGCCGTGGGCAACGCCCAAGGTTTGGGTGAGGAATTGATATCCACTCTGAAAGGGTGGTACATAGGGGCGATGGGAGCTGGGTTATGTCGCGCCCTTACAGGGCTTAAAGGGTTTTTTGGGCCTGTTCCCGTGGCGTTGCCACGGGCTGGTATGTTTGGCCCTTTCAGGGCAGAGACATACTGCGGGCTGGGGCAGGGTAGGTGTGAATCCCTGGGAGCCCCGAGCGCCTGCTCGGGATTGGGGGCTGAAGAGCTCATGCCTGGCTCGATCTGGGCTCGGGGGACTCGGACCAGTAGCCGCGTGGCGGCTGCTGGCGGACGGCTGCGGAGAGCCGTCCCTACCTTTGACGGTGGTGCGTTAACGCACCACCGTGCGACTAA
>JAAYNR010000080.1 GCA_012520735.1 Lentisphaerota bacterium
AACTATCAAGTCCCGGCAAAGGTTCACGGCAGTGCAGCCTAAGTGCTCTGAGGTGCATCTACGGCTGTCTTTAGGGGCATTGCACCCCACTGCCAGCGTGCAGCCCCCATGGGGGCTGCTCCAGAGCTCCTCCCAGCACGCCCTACGGGCGCACTGGGTCCCTGGGGCTCCTCCGCCTCTGCCACCGCTCACCACGTTTTCCAAGCGTACGCTTTTCTGTTAAAGGTGACAAACGGAAATCAGGACTTGACATCCCGGGTCTGAGGTCCGGAGTCAAAACGGAGACTCAAGCTGCCGGGAAGGGATTAACCACGGAAGGGACGGAATACACAGAAGCTCATGCACGGGGAAGGGATTAACCACAAGGAACGCAAAGAAAACAAAGAGCTTATGCCGGGGAAGAAACCACGAATGAGCACGAATGGGTACGAATAGAATGCCTTAATGGGGAAATGCGAATAGGTGGCGGTAGGGCGTGTTTCTCCGAAACCGCCTTGTTACGGTGCTGCTTGCCGCCCCGTAACAAGGTGTAATGCCGCCGGGGCTGAAGGCTGAATTATTGTACAGTCGACAAAGCTCACGACAAAGCTCACGACAAAGAACAGAGCCCTTTGCTGCCGTGAACGGCAGCAAAGGGCGAGCGGCGTGTGGCAGCGTGAACGCTGCTGCTGACGACGGCGGTCTCGGAGAGACACGCCCTACCCTTATGCAGCCGCGTGAACGTGGCTGCTGACGACGGCGGTCTCGGAGAGACACGCCCTACCGCGGTGGCACCTTTGGCACACTGCAGTTTGGTGCGGTAGGTGCAACAGGCTAAAGAGAAGGCGAAAATACTTAAACGTACCCTTAGTCGCGATCCTTAGTCGCATCTTACTCTTAGTCGCCACCCTTAGTCGCGATTCTTAATCGTAAAATAACTTAATCAAAGAGTGGAGGTGGTTTTCGTTTAAGTGGCTCGTTTAAGGGTAAGCGACTAAGTGTGGCGTTTAAATCTGTTTTCCAAACGCGTAGTGTTTTTTTAAAAACTGCGCGAGTCCATGCAAGCGCCGGATATGTTAAAGGAATAAGATTTCTATGCTGTACAACATTTGGTTACGGCTGTAAGCAGTTTTAGGTGTTTACCGGTGGGGCAGGCTCCATGAGTTGGCGTCAGGTTTGTCGATTAGGGTTTGGCCTTGGTACTCGAGGTACATGCCTCTGTGGCCGACTGAGTGGATCGGTTTGTTGTTGCGCAGGATGACGGCGGCGAGGGAGGCATCGGTAGTGATGGGGCCGGCGTTGTTGACTTGGAATTTCAGGGCATCGGCGGCAGCGACGACCAGTTCTTCGTTGTTGGGGAGGGTAAAACGGAATCCCCAGATACCGGATCCGGCTGTGAGGCGCTGTGGTGTAATTGGGGGTGGGGTGGAGCCATCGAAGGGGAGTAGTAGGGTGATGGCGGTGGTGGCTGTGGTGTTGTTAGCATGGCCATAAAAACGGGCCTGTGGGGCGGGTTGGTGGCCACCCATGTGATCGGTGGGGAGCCAACCGCCCGGAGTTTCTTTGTCGCCTTCGCTGATGAAGGTGTGGAAGTCATCGTGGCCGCCGAGTTCCTGAACAAGGATATTACGGGCATCGGGGGTGGCACTCCAGGCACGGCGGGTGGTGGGGTCGCAACCTGAGGGGCCGGCGGGGAATTGCCAGTGGATGCCGTACATCTGGCCGTTGCGGTCAAACATACAGTGATCCCAGATGATGGCGCAGCGGTTATGGAGCCAGAGGAGGGTGCGGGTGTGGCTGGCGAAGAGGCCGGGGTGGTGGCCGTTGTACCAGCCCCAGGTGTAGGTGCCGGGGTAGAAGCCACCGCCGTAAGTGGAGCTGACGATATCGGCACCTTTGAGCAGGGCAACATCGTGGAGGTCGGGGTTGGCATCACTCTGGTTCATTAAGTCGATGTTGAGGGTGTTATGGGCCGGGGTTGATTTGCCGTAGGCAGCTAAAGGGTCGCTCATTTGATATGAGAAGATGCCAGGATCATAAAGGAGCATTCGACCACCGCTGAAGAGGGTGATGGCATTACGACTGAGGTGGCAGTGACCGCCGCCCCAACGGGTGGCGTCGAAGGTGACCATCTCGGCATCGGGGCTCATATCGGTGCGGAGGTAGAGTTGGCCGGCGCTTTCGAAACAGCGGCTGGGTTGGGCAGCGTCGGTGAGGTCGGGATCGGGGAGGTTGGCTTCAATAGCAACCTCACGCCGCATATTCCAGAGATGGCTGCGCTGATTGTTCTTTTTAGTTTGGGGCATCCAGCATGAGCCATCGTGGATGCCGGAGCTGCCATCATCGGGTGTTGAACTGAGGCAGTGGTAATCCCACATTTTGGCTACACGTTGGGCATCAAAGGAGAGACCGAGATCTGGTTGAGCTTTAGAGAGATACCAGAAAGCGGTGAAGACGTGACACATCCATCCGTGGTAGCTGGGTGTGTGTTCCTGATGAGAGCCGTCGGCATGGATTTGGCGGTGGAAGGTTTCATTGAGGTGGCGGATGGCAAATTTCCGGTATTGGCTACAATATTCGGGCAGGAGGATGGAGGTGGTGAGGAGGGTATCGAGTTGGCTGATACGCCAGTTACCGACAGGTTTGAGGTGGTGGCGTAGGTAGTCTAACTGGCCGACACACGATTCGGCGACACGTTTGAGAAATGGCTCGTCAAAGACTTCGGGGCAGTTGAAGTTGGCGATCATGGGGAGCCAGCCGTTGCCACCTGATTGTCCAAGGCGTACGGAGAGATTGAGAGTATTATCGCGATGGGTGAGGGGGAGGTCGGTGCCGTAGGTGTGCTGGTCGATCCAGTCTTCAATTAAGCAGCGGGCGAGGCGTGGGTATTCGATATCGCCTGAGGCCTGCCAGGCGGCGCAGAGGGGACGAAGAGCTGGGAAGCGGTTTAGTTGGGCGACCCACTCCTGATGGTCGATATGGCTGCCGCTCCAATCGATGTTTTTCAGACCGATTGCGACCTCTCTGGTGTCGTAGAAGAAGATAGAGCCACGGCGGACAGCAGCGGCCCAGCGCTCATATTGCGCGGGGGGAATATCGATCGGTTTGTGGCGGAGATCGCGGTAGTAGGCGGTGGCGTTACAACGGAGGGTGTGGTGTAATGTATTCATGTTTATCACTCTATTATGGTTTCGAAGTTAACTAGTTTACGTTCACGCATACTGAGGTAGGCGTCGCGGTCAAGACTTGGGCTGCCGATAATAATATGGTCGAGGATACTGATCCCCATGATCCGTGCGGCTTCGATGAGGCGTCTGGTGATAGCGACATCTTCGTTAGAGGGGGTGGGATCACCAGAGGGGTGGTTATGGACAAGGATAACAGCGGCAGCGGAGTGGCGGACAGCATCACGGAACATTTCACGTGGGTGGACAGGACTGGAGTTCAGCAGACCGCGGGTGACCTCAACAGGTTTACCTATGACACGATTTTTGATATTGAGCATGATTACCCAGAAGACCTCCTGCGATAGATTATGAGCCAGAGGAGCCATAAACCGGTAAACGGAATTTGGTTGACGTATTGAGGTGGGCTCTTCTTTGACAGAGGAGACCATCATTGAAGTGCGCCGACCGATCTCCAGAGCTGAGGCGAGTTCCAGAGTTTTGACTTTACCGAACCCTTTGATCTCAAGGCAGCGGAGTTCTTCCAGTGACATTTTTGAGAGTTGTTCGAGTCCGCCGCATTTGATAAGGATTTCCCGGGCCAGGGTGTGGACGTTTTTTTGGGGTGTACCACTGCGGAGGATGATGGCGAGGAGGGTGTCGTCGGAGACGGCACCGGCACCGCGGGCTTCAAATTCTTCGCGGGGTCGGAGGGATTCGGGCAATTCTTTGATAGGTACAGCACTGATGTCGTAAGTGACGGGGGCTTCGGGTTCAGTCTTTAAGTGTTGTTGGTCCATGTTTCTCCCATAGTTTAGCCACTTGCTCTGCGAGGGTGGCGGGTGAGTCATCGGGGGTGATATCAACCCAGGCAACACTGAGTTGATGACGAAACCAGGTCTCCTGGCGTTTGGCAAGTTGGCAGGTACGGGTGATGGTTTTCTCGATAGCCTCCTGAAGAGTGATCTGACCGGTGAGGTGGGCAATGGCTTCGGCGTAGCCGATGGCTTTGGCGGCGGTAGGGGATAGTTGGGGGAAGGTGCGGATAAGGGAGGTGACTTCGGTGAGAAGGCCTGACTCAAACATGGCTGTGGCGCGGAGGGTGATTCTGTGGCGCAGGACGGGACGTGGCAAGCGAAGCCCCACCGCGATAGGGTGTGGGGAGGGAGTTGGCGTTATGGGTGGAGGGGGTGGTGAGGATGTGGGGGAGTCAGTTTTTTCGAGAGCGCGGATAAGACGGCGCGGGTTTTGGGGATCGGCCAATGTGGCCAGGGCGGACGGGTCTCGGCTGAGGAGAGCCTGTTGCAGAGCACTGATGCCTTCACGTTGAAGGAGGTTATCCCAATATTTACGTGCTTCAGGAGATGCAGCCGGTGCATCGAGACCTTGGATCAGGGCGCGGATATAGAGGCCGGTACCGCCGGTTGCAATGGGTGGAGTGGCGGCTGAAAGGTGAGGTTTTACGGCGCGCAGCCAGTCGCCGGTACTCCAGGTGGTATCGGGGTCGGCCATATCGAGACCGTGGTAAACGACAGAACCGCGTTCGGCGGCGGTGACTTTAGCAGTGCCGATATCCATGCCGCGGTAGACTTGCATGGAGTCGGCGGAGATGATTTGTGAACCGAAACGCTCAGCCAGCAACTGCGCCACGGCACTCTTGCCGGTTGCGGTGGCTCCTACAAGGATAAAGGCTCTGGCTGATTGCTGGTCCATGTTTAGCTGGATTGCTCCTGGTTGAGAGAGAGGTGGAGAGCGGTATTCAGAGCGGCAGCGGTTTTGGTACTGGTGGTGGCTGAAGCCTCCAACCAGAACTCGGAATGGCGGCCGCTGGCGATGAGGGTGGTGTCGAGGGTGGCACGCTGGTTCGGGTTGAGAGTGACACTGAGTGAGCTGTTGCCAGAGATGCGAGCCGCGGTAGCGGGGACAACTTTGAGGGTATAGGTGACAGTGGTGGTAGCGTCGCCGAGGTTCTCCAGTGTTAGCGAGACGGGACTTGCGGCACCTTTTGTAACAGCGGCAGTGGCTGGCATTTGCGCCCAGGGGCGCTTGGGGGTAGTGGCATCGGGCCATTCGGCCGGCCAGGGCCAGAGGAGCGGCTCAATAATAGCACGCTTAAGCTCATATTCCGGTTTCAGGCGGGAGATAGAGGGGGGGAGCTTCTCTTTAAAGCGTGGGCCGGCGGCGGCCATTACTTTAGCAGCAATATCGGGAGTGATGCCAGCGCGGCGATAAGCGGCAGTGGTCTCCGGGACAGGGGTGAAACCAGCAGCATCCAGCAGGCGGGCATCGACATGATCACTGCTAAGATCATTACCGTTTTTGCGCCACTCCTCCCAGAAGATATTGTTGAAGGTGGCGGGGCGGCCTATATCGGCAGCGTAGGCGTTATGGTTGAAAGTAGTACGGTAGGCACCGTTACCACGCACCAGTTCGCCCGTGCCGCTACCCTGCACAATGTTATTAGTGAAGATGATAGCGCGTACCATTTCACAGCGGCTAATAGCAATTTGGTTTTCAGTGGCTGAGGCAAAGATATTAGAGCGGACGATATTATCGCGACCATAGTGCTGGTGGAAACCGCCACTTTTTGTACCGCTGACAACGTTCTCTTCGATAAGTATCCAGGAGCTCCCTTCGTCGGTATAGATGCCCCAGCCTCCATAGCCGTAGCTTTGGACGTCGTAGATGTAGTTACGGCTGACGGTTGTTCCTGGCTGACGACCCAGAGTGTAGATGGCACCCATATCACTTAACATGCCGTGGCCAATGCCATGGATGCGGTTATTCTCGATACGGTTATCATAAGTGCGGGTGGGGGCATAGCCCCAGGTCCAGCCGCATGAGATGCCGCTGTAGTTGAAGTTCCAGATATGGTTATGGACGATGCGGTTGCGAGCGGCATCGCCGATCCAAACCCCGATAGCAGAGTGGAAAATTTTACCGCCATCGTGGATAGTGCAGTCGCTGACGGTAGTAGCTGAAGGGGGGACACCGGCAGCGCAGGCTGCTTGACTGCGTTTGTCATTGCGCTCAGGCCCCCAGCCGAGAGCCTCGATATCCATACCTCTGAAAGCACCATTGGCGCCATCGATCCAGTGTTTGGGTAGTCCGGTTTCATGAGTTATTTTTACACCGCCGCCTCCGAGATCGAAAAGTGCACAACCAACCACTCGGTTACGGTGGCAACCGCGCATAATTTCCACTGCCCAACCAGCGACCTGGCTGACATGGCAACCGTAGAGGGTGCAATCCTCGGCACCAACAAAGCGGACGGCTCCGGGGACATGGAGTGACGATTGAAGCGAACCGGCATTGTCGCGCGGGTGTTCCCACTCGGCGTGGCGGAAATCGAAAAATTCAAAATTGAGGTGTTTAACCCGTTTATCGGGATTTAGAGGATCGCCACGCAGCTCGAGGATATTTTCTAGAAGAGGGGCTTCAAAAAGAGAGCGGGCAATGGTTTCGCCCGGCATAGGAATGTAAGAGAGGAGGCCGGTTTTGCGCTCTAGATACCAGTCCCCCGGTTCCAGGCACCCCTCAGCCACATTGTCAAAACGGTAGCGGGTGTGGCGGCCGGTTTCGTCGCGTGAGAAGCGGCTATAGCCTCTGGTGGAGAAATTAATAAGCCGTTTTTTCTCATTGACAGAGGCGATACGGAGGTGGTTTTCATACCAGTGGTCGGGGACGACCACTTCGATGTCGTTGAGATTAGAGAAAGCGCGGACATCGCCTGAATAGTAGTGGGCGCTCATGGCACCGTGGAAGTAGCGGCCATCGTCTCGCTTTGCCTCTGCGGCGGGGACACCGGCAAAGCGGAAAAAACCGACGTGGGGGAGCCGGGCACGAAGACGGCGCCGGCCATTGACAAAGAGTTGGGTAAACCACCACTTGCCGGCGGCGACTTCAGGGAGAGTGGTTTGCCAGCAGGGGCGGCCATTGATAGTGCCTTCCTGCCAACCGCTGATTTCGCGTCCGCCGCTGATAATGGCACGGCCATTGGTACAGCTCCAGGTGACGGGTGCGGTGGTGGTACCGCTGTCTTCAGGGCTAAATTTGAGAGTACGGCTCAGACGATAAATGCCGGGAGCTACATTAATTTTGACGGGGCCAGTATTTTGGTTGGTTTTGCGGAGATGCCGTACAGCATTACGGGCTTGTTCGAGAGTTTTGAAAGGGGTGTCGGAAGAGCCATTGCCGCGGCTGCCACTAGTGGCATCGACATAAAAAGTAGTAACTTTTGCCATTATGCGTTTTCCTGTATTGTACATCAACCACTCTGCTTAAAGGGTAATATCAGAAGTGGTAAGGGCAATTATGTAATAAGTTGAGAAAACATGCAAAGCTTTTTGGTGTTTTGAGATAAGTAAAACCACGAAAGATGTAAAAGCGTGAAATTCATGCTGACAACGGCGGTCTCGGTGTGACACGCCCTACCCTTATGCAGCAACGTGAACGCGGCTGCTGACACCGGCGGTCTCGGAGAGACACGCCCTACCCTTATGCAGCAACGTGAACGCGGCTGCTGACGACGGCGGTCATGGAGA
>JAAYNR010000301.1 GCA_012520735.1 Lentisphaerota bacterium
ATAAACGGCTTGAGCTCTTCCATAGTAACCTGTGCATCTACCTCATTCCAGCGCGACGGTGCCCCGGTACGCTCGTAAAACCCATAAGAGATACACCGCTCATAAATAGTACGGTCGTTGGTTAGCAGCATACCCGCCTCGCCAATGGCAAAGCTCTTGCCTGCCATCATACTCATTGCCGCCACATCACCGAACGTCCCCACCTTCCGTCCTTTATAGAGCGACCCCTGAGCATGCGAGACATCCTCCACCACCTTAACATTGTGTTTACGGGCTATCGCCATGATCTTATCCATCGGTGCCGGATAGCCACCAGTGTGAACCACAACAATCGCCTTTGTCCGTGGCCCGATCCTATGCTCACTCTTTGAGAGCATCGGCGTTTTCGGCCACCTTGCGGAAGGCAGCGGCAAAAGCCGCTATCAGCTCAGGATTATCCTGCTTAAACCACGGTATGCCATAGGCAATATCACCAATACTCTCAGAAACCGGCAAACTCCCCTTGCCTTGACGCACATCGCGCTGGCCAAAGGCGATCATTGTTGGCTTGCCCTGACGGAAAATATCGGCTGAGTGGAAAACTTCATGTAGGTGGAGCGGGAAGTTAGCACCGGGATGGCATGCCCCGACCCCTTCATGACGCACTGCTTCGCAGAAGCGGGCGCATGAGAGCCCACCAAGCTCCTCAGCCCGGTAGAGACCGCGAGCTGCATACCAGCCGCCCATGGTCGACCCCTCACCTGCTGGCGGACGATGTGCCTTAATCCCCGGCACCCCCTCCAGCAGATCCCAGAAACGATTCATCGCACTCTGAATCACCTTAATCCGCTCTGGATAGTATTTAAGCTGCACCAGCCCCATGGCCGAGCAAGTCTGGTTAAGACGGTGTTTAAAACCACCCAGCGGCACACCGATAAACGGCTTAAGCTCGTCGATTGTCACCTGAGCATCCACCTCATTCCAGCGCGACGGTGCCCCGGTGCGCTCGTAAAAACCATATGAGATACACCGCTCATAAATAGTACGGTCGTTGGTCAGCAACATCCCCGCCTCGCCAATGGCAAAGCTCTTGCCTGCCATCATGCTCAAGGCTGCCACATCACCAAACGTCCCCACCATCCGCCCTTTATAGAGTGTTCCCTGAGCGTGCGAGACATCCTCAACCACCTTAACATTATGCTTTCTGGCTATCGCCATAATCTCATCCATCGGTGCCGGATAGCCGGTATAGTGAACCACAATAATCGCTTTGGTTCGCGGCCCGATCCTATGCTCAATATCTTTGGGGTCGATACAGAGGGTGTCGGGATCGATATCGGCAAAATTGACTGCTGCCCCCAAGCTTAAAGCTTGAGTGCAACTCGCCCAGTAAGTCATACTGGGACATATCACCTCATCACCTGCCCCCACCCCACAAGCCCAGAAAGCGGCTCGCAGAGCCTCTGTCCCATTTGGGTAGGCCAACGCCAGATCCATCCCGACCCACTTGGAATATTCAGCCTCAAACTTTTTAGTTACGTCGTTGCCGCTCATAGCCCCCCGCCGCAACACCTCCAAAACAGCCGTTTCGTCTTCACTGGTCACTACCGGCCAGGTGAAAAGGTTACCTGTGTCACCGGAAACTGCCGGTGTTCCGCCAAAAATCGCCAACTTCTCTTTACTGTTCGACATTTTAATTACTCCTGATTCAGGTTTTTTTATTAAATGAAAATTTAGGATCCGGCTCCTGCACCATCGACACTCTCCGTTTAGGACGTGCCGGTTTAGCACAATACGAAGCCAGTAAATCACCATAAGCTTTACGCTCTATCGGCAGACTGATCTCACGCCCCAGTGCCGATGAGAGCGTCATGGCATTGGCTATCTCCAGTGAGGCCATTCCGGAAGCGGCATCACACCACAGCGCCTCGCCGTAGAGAATATGACGCGCAAAATTCTGCAAAACATCGGCTTGTGCCGGCTCTTCCAGACACTCACCCTCAAAAACAAGCTCCTGCTGCGGACGCCCCCAGACCGACTCCGTTTCACGGGCAAAGGCACTCACCCCCGTAGGAAAACGGAAAATTCTCACACGCCCATCACGCATAATGACGCGCCCATTATCGCCCGTAACCTCCAGACCGCCGCCACCTGCCGGCTCAGTCGTAGAGCAATTGATGTAACCACTGCCACCACCGTCAAAACGTAACAGCGCCTCGGCCGTATCCTCCACGTCAATGTCGTGCAATCGTGTTTCACAACGTCCATAAAGTGCTACAGGTGTACCTGCCACCATGGCAAAGATATCTATCATATGCGAGGCCTGATTAAGCAATACACCGCCACCCTCACCACTCCACGTAGCCCGCCACGGGTTAGAGTCAAAATAATACTGCGAACGGAACTCCGGCACTGAAAGTTCCGCCCGGATAATACGTCCCAGCCCACCATCACGGGCAAACTCTATCATCCTCCTGATTGCCGGATCGGCTCGCAACTGAAACATCACCCCGAAAGCGACCCCCTTGGCATTAGCAGCGGCGAACATTTTATCGGCACTGACTACCGACTCTGTCAGCGGTTTTTCACACAACACATGCATCCCTGCCTCCATGCAGGGGACAGACGCCACATCATGCACCGGGTGCGGCACCACCACCAACGCCACATCGGCCAAACCCGAAGCCGCCAGTTCCTTAACATCTGAAAACCACGGCACCCCAAAACGCTCACCCGCCACGCGGGCTGTTTCACTCCGTGCGTTACAAACAGCGGTTAAACACAACTCAGGCACACTGTCACGAATAGTCTCACAGTGCACCTGTCCCATGGCCCCAACGCCAATAACAGCAATATTTAGACAACTTTTACTCATATCGTATGTCGCCAATCATAACGGCTAACGCCACGAACTGCAAGAAGGAAAATAGAGCCGCCGAATTAAGCAAAGATTAAGGTTTAAGGGGACAGAGAAGTAGTGGTGTCACTACTCTGGCCACGGTAAGCAAACTTGACCCTCGACTCACGACCCTCGACCTTCTAACAGAACCACCTTCCCTCTTTGCTCTCTTTGCGGTCTTTGTGGTTAATTCTCCCCCGGGCATGAGCTTCTGTCCCTTCCGTGGTTACCTCCCGGATCATGAACCACTACTTCTCTGTCCCCTGCATTTGGCTACTGACGGGCTTGCCCATGCGGCGGGCAAATGTTATACTAGTAAGCAACTTGTAATTAATATCGTGTTGTTTTAATGGAGGTGTTTATGGCAAATGTTCTGGTGCTGTATTATTCGATGTATGGCCATGTGGAGACCATGGCTCAGGCCATGGCGGAGGGAGTCGCGGAGGTTGATAGCGTAAATGTGGTTGTTAAGCGGGTGCCGGAGACAATTCCCGAAAAAGCAGCCGCTGAAATAGGCGTGAAACTTGATCAGGCGGCACCGCTGGCCTCACCTAAAGAGCTGGCCGATTATGATGCCATTATTATTGGTACACCGACCCGTTTCGGTAATATGAGTGGTCAGATGCGCAGTTTTCTCGACCAGACAGGCGGTATCTGGGCCAAAGGCGGGCTGGTAGGAAAAATTGGCAGTGTTTTCACCAGCACCGGCACCGGCGGTGGTAATGAGAGTACTATTATTAGTGTGGTTAATACACTTATTCACCACGGTATGATCTATGTAGGCCTCCCCTACTCATGCCCCAGTCTGTCAGATATCACTCAGGTAAAAGGAGGCTCTCCGTGGGGTGCGGCAACTATCGCCGCCGCCGACGGCTCTCGCCAGCCTTCAGAAGTTGAGCTGGCACAAGCACGCTTTCAAGGCTCCCATGTAGCCTCAATAGCAAAAAAACTTAAAGGCTAGAATTGCATTACGCCGTAATCTCGGCTATGCTATCGGTCTTTATCAAGCGGTGCTGTAATGCCGCATATAACCTATTATCTTTAAAGGAGTATTCATGGCCAATATGTTTGACCAGGTGAAACAGGCGATGCAAATGCGTAAAGAGGCAAAACGTTTGCAGGCTGAAGTGGAAAAAATAACTTTTGAGTATAGCAATGCCGGTATTACCTGTATCGCTAAGGGTGATTTCTCTATTGCTTCAATCAAAATCACCCCTGAAGCGATCAAAGAGATCGCTGCGGGCAAGCCGGATCGGTTTGAAACTATGCTTCATACTGTGGTCAATGGTGCCCTGAAAGGGGTGCGTAAACAGACTCAGGAGGCTATGACCCGGCTGATGAAAGATTCCGGTATGGGTGGTATGCTCGGCGGATTAGGTATGTAAAGTGATAGCACCTCTTGATAATCTGGTGCGGACACTGGCACGTTTGCCGGGATTAGGCCGACGCTCCGCCGAACGTGCCGCACTGGCATTGGTGCGCGATCCCGAGCAATTGCTCGACGACCTCTCCACCGCTCTGGCTCATGCGCGTGAACATGTGCGCTGTTGTAGTGAGTGTGGCGGCTTTACCACCGCCGATGTTAATCCGTGTATTATTTGCAGTGGCCATGGTCGCGATAGAACCTTAATCTGTGTGGTCGAGGAGCCGGGCGATATTATGGCGGTGGAGCGGTGTGGTGCTTTTCGTGGCTGTTACCACGCTCTGCTGGGTAAACTCTCGCCGGCACGGATGTCGGGGGTAGCTGAACTGCGTATTAAAGCCCTGCTGGAACGAGTGGCAAATCAGGGTGTGCGTGAGGTGGTGTTGGCTTTAAGTACCGATCTGGAAGGTGACACCACCGCCGGCTATCTGGCGGAGCAGCTGCATGTACAGGGAGTGCGGGTCACCCGCCTCGCGTTTGGACTACCCGCCGATAGCGGAGTGGGTTATTCCGACCCTCTCACCCTGAAACGAGCCCTTAACGGGCGACAAAATGTGTAATTAAACAGGCGTAATATATAAAGCCGGATAAGTGGATGTGATGTGTTATGGCAAATAGTGATGAAATACCAATAGCCGATGCTCTCCGCCGCGTGGAAGAACGAATTGCAGCGGCTTGTGCTACCGCAGGACGTGACCCGTCGGAGGTCGGAATAGTAGGAGTCAGTAAAAAGTTCGGCCCGGAGATAGTTGCTGAGGCCTGGGAAGCGGGCATCCACATTT
The DNA here is from genome assembly GCA_012520735.1 of Lentisphaerota bacterium. Classification (GTDB taxonomy): domain Bacteria; phylum Verrucomicrobiota; class Kiritimatiellia; order RFP12; family JAAYNR01; genus JAAYNR01. The sequence goes on from JAAYNR010000301.1 coordinate 5,084, forward strand.
TTGGTGAAAACCGTCTGCAGGAGGCTGCCTATAAAATTCCCCAGTGCCTCAGTGGACCGGAGTGGCACTTTATCGGCCACCTGCAGCGCAATAAAGTGCGCCATGTTCTGGCGCTGTTCACTACCATCCATGCGGTCGACTCGCAGCGGTTGCTGGAGCAGATTGAAGCCGATGCTCAGGCCGCCGGCGTTATGCCAAATATACTGCTGGAGGTTAACGTTTCAGGTGAATCGAGTAAGTTTGGCCTAAAGCCTCAAGAGGTGCCGCTGCTAGTGCGCGATGCCCTATGCTGCAAAAATACCACGTTGATCGGCTTGATGACTATGGCACCATTTCACCCCGAACCGGAGCAGACCCGGCCAGTTTTCAGCAAGTTGCGAGAACTGCGCCAGCAGCTCGAGCAGCAATTCAGTATCAGCCTGCCGCACCTCTCTATGGGGATGTCAAACGACTATGAGATCGCCGTAGCCGAAGGAGCCACCATGGTACGTCTCGGTACTACCCTCTTTGGCGGCCGACCAACCATGAAAGATACTCTGCGCCAGCAACTCAGCAATGGCGGCATCTGGGAAGAGTAGCACTCCTACTCCACCGCCACCCTACAATCACACTTGCACAAGTGTAATTGTGGAGGTGCAAATCGTACAGCCCCGTTAAATACCGCTTTGCTGTTGCCGCCAATCGGTTTTTCTGTCAAAATAGAGCCCATTATGAAGAGTAAACGTAAGGTTATCATTTTTCTGGGCGACGGCATGGCCGATGAGCCAATCGCTGCGCTCAATGGCAAAACGCCGCTGCAGGCCGCCAACACCCCCGCCATGGACTCTATCGCCGCAGCCGGGCAGAGCGGCACGCTGCTCACTCTACCCGAGGGTTTCCCTACTTCAAGTGATGTTGCCAATATGTCGGTACTGGGATGCGACCTAGCTAGTGAGCTCTGTGGCCGCGGCCCGCTCGAAGCAGCCAGCCAGGGGATCGACCTCGGACCACACGATGTCTGTTTCAGGATGAATCTGGTTACTGTTGATGACAACGGCATCATGCGCGACTACTCCGGTGGGCACGTTTCACAGGAAGAGGCTGCTGCCGCTATCGACCTTCTCAATAGTGAATTGAGCTCGGATCAGATACGCTTCCATTGCGGTGTCAGTTATCGCAACCTCCTGGTACTATCAGGTCAAATGTTTAATGATAAGATCCATTGCGATAAACCCGACGACAACCACGGCAACCCTTTTGCCGCGCACCTCCCTTATGCCACTGACCCTTCCGGTGAGGCTACAGTAGAAGCACTGCTCAATATCATCAACCGTGCCGGAGAGATACTCGCCGGACGCACCGCTAATAGAGTCTGGCCCTGGAGTGGCGGACGCGCCGGTGCCATCCACTCTATTACCAACCGTTTTGGTATCTCTGCTGCTGTAATCTCAGCCGTCGATGTTATCAGCGGCCTGGGACGCTGTATGGGGATGGATGTCATCTCTGTCCCCGGAGCAACAGGGTATATCGACACTAACTATGAGGGCAAGGCCGATGCGGCTATTGAAGCGATTAAAACTCACGATTTTGTCTACCTCCATGTAGAGGCGGTCGATGAAGTATCCCACGCTCAAGACCTGAAATTGAAATTGCAGGCGATCGAAGATTTCGACAGCCGTCTGGTGGCACGAGTCATGGCAGCCTGTGGCAATGAGGTCACCTATGCCGTCCTCCCCGATCACCCCGTACCGCTAAGTACTGGTCGTCACACCCGTACTCCTGTGCCGGTAGCAATCTGCGGCCCCGACTTTGCCCCGGATAATGTGGCTCTCTATAGTGAAATTGATGCCCCCGCCGGCTCTTTAGGAGCTATGCGCGGTGCCGATCTAATGAACCTCCTGCTTGGTAACTGAAACGGAGCTGTATTATGCATATTCTTGTTACTGGTGGCGCCGGCTATATCGGCTCACACACCACATTGGAACTCCTTAAAGCCGGTCACGAGGTTACGGTAGTAGACAACCTCTGCAACAGCAGCAAGGAGTCGCTGCGCCGTGTCACCGAGCTCACTGGGCGTCCCATCGCCTTTAATTGCACCGACCTGTGCGATGCCGCCGCTCTGGATGCCGTTTTTGCGCTTCGTCCCGTTGATGCCGTTATCCACTTTGCCGCCCTTAAAGCGGTCGGGGAGTCGGTCAGTATGCCGCTTGAGTATTACACAAACAACCTCAACGGTACGCTCACGCTTGCGCAAACCATGCGTAAGCACAATGTCAAAACTCTGGTTTTCAGCTCATCAGCCACCGTCTACGGTGTCCCAGAACGGATGCCTGTGGACGAAGATGCCCCTGTTGGTGGCGTAACCAACCCTTATGGCTGGACCAAACTGATGTGCGAGCAGATCCTGCGTGATCTCTACACCGCAGACCCCCAATGGCGTATCGCTCTGCTCCGCTACTTCAACCCCGTAGGAGCCCACAGCAGCGGACGCATCGGCGAAGACCCCAACGGCATCCCCAATAACCTCCTCCCCTTTGTGGCACAGGTAGCAATCGGTAAATTGCCCCGCCTGCGTGTTTTCGGCAACGACTACCCCACACCAGATGGCACCGGCGTCCGCGACTACATCCATGTGGTTGACCTCGCTCTGGGTCACCTAGCTGCTCTTGCCCGCCTTACCGGTAATCCCGCTGAACTCATTACCGTAAACCTTGGTACAGGTCGCGGTTACTCAGTTATGGAGATGATAAAGGCCTTTGAAAAGGCGAGTGGGCAGGATATCCCCTACGAAATCGCCCCACGCCGCACCGGTGATGTCGCCACATGCTACGCCAACCCGGAGCGCGCCCGCCAACTCCTCGGCTGGCAAGCCACCCGCGACCTCGAAACCATGTGCAACGACGCCTGGCGCTGGCAGTCACAAAACCCCACCGGTTTCAGCTCGCCTGCGAGTAATTAACCCCACTGCACTGAGGCACCGACAGCGTTAAGAGCGAGAGCGAAAATAAAAACAGATAAAATAGGCGGTAATTTCATATTAAACCTCATTGATATACACCCTTCGTCGTCGCAGGAGCAGCGCGGTAGCACCCGCGAACAACAGTAGCCCTACTGACGGCTCGGGAACGGCATCGTAGGTGCCAGCGTAGATACCGACACCAGTTGTTTCAAGCGCACTATCTATTACATATACTTTGGTTCCATCATAGCCCAGCGCAACCCAACCGAAAAGCGCATCAATGGCATCACTCTCAATAAAAAACCCGAGGTACGTCGGCTCCCCTTTGTTTATAATCAGGTCAGTAACCGGATCATTATAATGGCCATCCCAAAAAGTGAAAAAATAGTCGCCGTGATCACCCATTACGCTATTTTGGTCAACAATATCGCCATATACCAATTGCCGCCACATATGTCCGTATGAGGCGGTTGTTGACCCTCGCTCTCCAGAGAGAATTGCCTGAGAAGAGGATTTAACGGTTGTTACATATCCGGCAATATTGCCGCCCATGACACCTTCGGGATATACTGACAGAGCGTGGTCGGAATTAAGTCCATCCCAAGAAAATTCGATTATACTAACAACTCCCCACTGCACCGCAGCGCCGGCTGCGTTAAGAGCGAGAGCGAAAACAAGAATGGATAGACTGGGTATTGATTTCATGTTAAACCTCATTGAGCGTTGATGAATTGGGACAAGTCTATGGGTGTGAGTTGATATGCGTCATCAAGTTGACGCATCAGCGCATTGATGTCTTCTTTAAACATGGTGGTGGATGTCCCACTCCCTTCTACCCCCATAGTCCAAAGTGTTAACAGAACTGGTTGACCATCCAAGATAATAAACATCGGGTTTCCCGAATCACCGGTAATAACATCTTCATAAAATTGCATTCTATCTGGCCATATAGGCATGGTTGCTGTTGTATTTCTGCCACTTGATGCAATAGTCCCCACATCACCAATTAAAGCCTTCTCTTCCTGATCAAGACGTAAACAAGGCAGCCTCTGCCCGGTACCTAGAATCATGGCATAGTCATCCGGTAGCACCTTGGCGAATGAGATGATGTTGGTTGGGACATCCGAATCTAATAATCCAATCGCAATGTCAGGATAGCGTCCGTCTGGCGGCGGTGGGCAATCGGGGTGGCGCACCGTGGCAACAAGTGTGCGGGTGATAATCTCATTTGTTTTACCGACAAAGTACATGGTGGTTCCCACTGGTGGTGTGTAATGGCTATGTACAACGAATAAAACTTGTCTTGGACTGATTAATGTCCCAGCTTTCCTGTTCCTCGCATTTGAATTCCACGGGCTACAGCAGGTCAAATCGATATCTGCGGCCCAGCAGTCGGGGTTGCGGATGAAGATGCCGTTGTTGCCGTTGGCGATGTAGTTCAGGAAGATGGGCAGGGCGGTGGCCGGGTTTTTGCCCGCGATGCGGTCGTCAATGGCCAAGGTAGCGTTGAGTAGGGCGTTGGAGGAGGGGTGAACATCATGAACCCCGGGATTGGTGCCGCTCCAATACTCGTGGAGGTTGATTAAACCGTCGCCGTCGGGGTCGTCAAGGGCATCATTGACCCCAATGGTGACGGCATCGTAGAGCCGTTCCCACAAGTCAGACATTCCGTCCCTGTCGCTGTCGAAGGTGTGGTCATTCACTGTGACATCACAACGGACATCGTGGCTATGGCGAGTCAGGACGTAAACTCGGCTAAACTCGTTCGTCTCATATGTTTGGTTGCCGTTGTCGTCGTTGTAGCAGCGCAAGCGCCAATTGGCCGAGTATGGGTCAGTAGGGTCGGTACCTTCGGACAGTTCGTCACCATCATTTACCGAGTCACCATCTGAATCGGGATCGTATGGGTTGGTACCATATATATTGATTTCGTCATTATCGGAG
>JAAYNR010000288.1 GCA_012520735.1 Lentisphaerota bacterium
ATAAGCATCCTGAACAAAACTTCTGATACGCTCAGCATCATCCCGGCCATGATAATTACTATAAATCCACTCAGTAGTTACAATTTTCGAAGCTAGACCACTACTACTGCGCGCCGCAACCAAAGCCGCCAAATTCCAGGGAGCCTTCGTACTAACAAAATTGGTCACTGTCACAATCACATGGTCATAACGTCCCTCCTCCAACACCCCCGCAGCCACGCTCTCCCGCCCCTGTAATCCATCATGCCGCACCACACGTTCTCTCCCTCTGCCTCTCCCATCCGCCTCACGCACTTCATCACGCTGCCACGTCACCTCTACCGTTATCTCACCATAATAGAGCAGCCTGTTTATCGCTGGGATCAGACGCACCGGATAGAGCGACACCGCCACCTCATCAATACCTCCTCGCCGATCGCGCCGCCAGCGACTCCCCTCATCAACCCCATAAACCGGATATGGTGTATCCCTCCCATAAACGTCCTCATTACGCTTTGTTAAATGGTGGGCCTCACCCATTGCAGCCAAACGAACCGCATCCATCGCATAAACCACCCCTCTCTCAAGCACCAGCTCCACAGAATCACCCGGCAAAACCTCCACTGCCGCCACCCGATAACCACGCCTCCCCTTTAGCGTCACCCCACGCACCGGCAGCAACGGGCTCCCCGGCGGTCCATACAACTCACACCCCTCGACCTCAACCAACACCCCCGCATCACTGTCAGTAATCACAGGCTCAGCAAAACTATAACTGAACCGTTGCGTAACAGACTCTCCCGCGTTAGCCATCCCCATACAAATCCACCACATTACTACCACCCACAGGCAGAGCTTTACAGAGAATCGCCACCACAACTGTCCCACTTTAAATGTCATGACCCTATTATCGCCCAGCCCACAAAAAAAATCCAGCCCTTCAGTAGTAAAAAATGTATCCCTCCGGCTGCGTTCACACCACTACTTCGACGAATCACTTAAACACCGCTGTCAAGTCCCAGTCATTCTTATCTGCAGTTTGTTACCTGCATGGCGATGTCGTTCCAGGCGGGCAAACGTTCGGGTCTCTGGCGCAGGGTGGTGATGTCTTTGAGAATTATCTCCACATGGCAGCCTTGCAGTTTTTGCAGGCTCTCCTGCAAATAGTTACGTACCAGATGTTCGTCCCAGCCATCCATAGCCAGATGTGCCGGGTTTGGTTTAAAGGAGACTACATAGTCAGTGCCGCACTCTTGTGCCATTTTCTCGAGGTTGCTCCAAGGACTGGCCGAGACTTTTCGTAGGTTAGCCACTTGCTTTAATATCCCCATTTTGGTGTGCAGCGGTTCACAGCAACCGTAATAAGAGAGGCCGAAGCGCTCCATAAACGGTTTTTCGTATTGCAGTGAAAACTCCCAGTGCATGTCGGGCGAAACTTCCGAAAAAATCTGTGCCGTAGCACAGCCCCATTGATCGATCGGGCGCACATGGAGTGGATCGTAGTCGCGCTGCGGAAGTTCCGGTGTACACCCCAGACCACCAGAACCAATTCGCCAGTTGCCGTTGCCGCTGGCGAGTAGTCCCATGGCCTCTTGCCGATCAAGAACCCGGTGCTGGGCCGACCAGAAACGACGCAGTAAGCGATGTACAAGTTCAGGGCGGTCGAACATGTCGGTGTAGAGCCGCTCAATACCATACCAGTGGATCATGGTGTCCCAGGCGGCTGTCCATTGGTGCACAATACCCCGTGCCTGACAAGGGATAATACCCTCGCACACCTCCTGCATAAGCTCAAGTTCGCGCAGCGTGGCCTTCCAGTTTACAGTTACTCGCGGCATATGGAGTTTATCAACATCGGCCTCGCTGTTGATGACCGGCTGGTACATGGCGGTACCGCTGCTGCAATTGGCAGCTCTCACTTCATGCGCCTTAATCCGGTAATTGGCATAAGTAGAGGTTGGCGAGCATTGAACTGTAACAAACAGAATGGGGTCGAGAATCATGTCGCCGCGGAAGTTGTGCCATTGAAATAGTGTACGGCGCAACCCCCGTTCCATATTACGAGCCCATTTACCCTTACATAAGAGAGTCATTTGGGGGAGGTTGTCAAACTCCCACCAGCATATCTCGTTTATCCATACTAGAGGGCGACCACACCCTTTCAATGAATTGAGATCGCTCCAGGCTGTGAAGCGTTTTTTGTTGATCGGATCAGCCGCAGCCTCCGCGTATTGGGTTACAAGCTGGCGCAGTACGGTCAGGTCATTTTTGGAGATAGCCATATACAACCACTTGTTTTTTGATGTTTCTGATGAGCCAGTAATGTTTGCCCACCACTCTCATCAGTAAATCATACCACTCTATTGAGCCAGTGTGTTTATCAGACGTTCCAGGCGCTCAATGGTCTCGCCAAGTTCGTCTTTACGTAAACGCTGCTGCTCAATAATAGCGGCCGGAGCCTTGCTGACAAACGACTCGTTGGAGAGTTTAGCCTCAACACCTTTTAAGAAACCACGTGCTTTGTCGAGCTCGCCGTTAAGTCGTTTTATCTCAGCCGGTATATCGATCAACCCCTCAAGCGGCAGATAAATGGTACCGATTTTCACCAATGTACCGGGTATAGGCAGTGCCTCGGCAGAGACCTTTATCTCAACCGCTTCAGCCCGCAGCAGGGTCGCCAGTACATCACGTGCTGCTTCAAGTCGTGCTGCATTGGCTACTTCGTTTACATGGATGATGAACCGGACCTGTTGGGCTGCAGCGATGCCGTAGTCGGCACGGAGAGCCCGTCCGGCGGTGATAAGTTCGCGACGCGCCTCAACGGCCTCTACTACGGTGGTGGTCATACCATAATCCTTAGCCACAGCCGCAGTCATGGGGGTGGGGAAAGTTGCACGCATGATGCTCTCTTCGGCTGCACCATAGCCCATTTGATGCCACAGTTCTTCAGTTATAAAGGGCATATAGGGGTGTAGCATACGCAGCCCCTTAGAGAAGACGTGGGTCATCACCCGCAGTACTGTTTCACGACGCTGAGGAGCAGCCTCATAAAGGTCATTTTTCACAGCTTCGAGATACCAGTCACAGAGGTCAGTCCAGAGGAAGTCGTAGATCAGACGGGCACCATCCTGCAAGCGGAAACTCTCGAGATGGTCGGTCAGGGCTGTAGAGGTATTGTCGCATACTGTAAGGAGGTGGCGATCATCATCTGTTAACTGCGCAGCATCTAGCACCGGATCACCCTCATTGGCCAAAGCTTGCCAGTCAAGAGGGGTTTTCTCCATATGCATCTTCATAAAACGAGCCGCATTCCACATTTTGGTGCCAAAGTTGCGGCCAATTTCGAATTTGTCCATGTTGACATAAACATCCTGACCTGTCGCCGTGATCATCATCAGTGAAAAGCGGAGAGCATCGGCACTGGTAGCCTCGACTACGTCGAGTGGGTCGATGGAGTTACCCAGTGATTTAGACATCTTACGTCCTTTGTCATCGCGTACCGTGCCGTGGATGTAGATCTGGCTGAAGGGGATATCGCCCATAAATTTCAACCCGGCCATTATCATCCGCGCCACCCAGAAGAAGATGATATCGTTGGCTGTGACCAAATCGTGAGTGGGATAATAAAACTTCAAGTCGTTGGTCTGTTGCGGCCAGCCAAAGGTGCTGAACGGCCAGAGCCAGGAGGAGAACCAAGTGTCGAGTACATCACTATCCTGTGTAATCGCTGAACCGGTTGCACTGCACTCAGGACAACTCTCAGGCGTTTTGCGGGCGGCCCATTCGTGGTTACATTCGCTACAGGTGTAAACCGGTATGCGGTGCCCCCACCAGATCTGCCGCGAAATACACCAATCGCGGATGTTCTCCATCCATTCACAGTAGGTTTTCTCCCAACGCGAGGGGATAAAGGAGATGCGGCCATCTTTAACAGCTGCCAGGGCGGGCTCGGCTAGAGGTTTCATCTTTACAAACCACTGCTTGGAGAGACGCGGCTCTACAACTGTATCGCAGCGATAGCAGTGACCTACAGCATGCTGGTGCGGCTCAACTTTTTCGAGCAGACCCTCTTTTTCGAGATCGGCAACTATTGCCTTGCGACACTCAAAACGATCCATCCCCTGATATGCCCCGGCCTCTTCGTTCATGGAGCCGTCACCGTGCATCACATTGATTGAGGGGAGGTTGTGGCGTTGTGCCACCATGAAGTCGTTGGGATCGTGTGCCGGAGTGATTTTAACCACACCGCTGCCAAAGGCAGGATCAACATAGTGGTCAGCCACAATCGGAATGCGACGTTTCAGCAACGGCAGTATTATACTTTTACCAACAAGTGCGGCATAGCGTTCATCGCTGGGATTTACCGCAACGGCTGTATCGCCCAGCATAGTTTCGGGGCGTGTTGTGGCTACAATCAAAAAGTCATCGCTGTCGGCAATCGGGTAGCGGATATGCCAGAATGAGCCGTCGGTATCGACATGCTCGCTCTCTTCATCAGAGAGAGCTGTCAGACAGCGCGGGCACCAGTTGACAATGTAATTACCACGATAGATCAGGCCTTCGTCATAGAGTTGGCAAAACACTTCACGTACAGCCTCGGAGAGCCCTTCGTCCATGGTGAAACGTTCGCGCTGCCAGTCGCACGAGGCTCCCAGTTTGCGCAATTGCCGTGCAATAGTGCCGCCGTACTCACCGCGCCACTCCCACACCCGCTCGAGAAATTTGTCACGTCCCAGATCGTGCCGGGTTAACCCCTCTTTGCGCAGAGCCCGTTCCACCACATTTTGGGTAGCGATGCCGGCATGATCGGTTCCGGGCAGCCAAACCGTATTACGTCCCTGCATCCGCCGCCAGCGCACCATAATATCTTGTACGGTGTTGTTGAGTGCATGCCCCATGTGGAGGATGCCGGTGACATTCGGTGGCGGGATAACTACAGTATATGGTTTACCACCACTCTCGGGGGTGTCGTGAAAAAAACCATTCTCTTCCCAGAAAGGGTACCACTTTGCCTCAACGGCTTTTGCGTCGTAATGTTTCTCCATTGTTCAATTACTCTCCCGGCTGGTATGGCCTGTGTGTTTTGCTGTGACTCCATCGGCACTCAATTTGTACTCTACGCTGTCGAGCAGTGCCTGCCATGAAGCCTCAATAATATTTTCAGAGACTCCCACTGTCCCCCAGGTATGTTTAGCATCGCTCGATTCAATCAGAACGCGAGTTTTGGCTGCAGTAGCCTCTTCAGGGTCAAGGATACGAACCCGGTAGTCGGTAAGAGCCATCTCTGTGATAGTGGGATAGAAACGAACTAGCGCCTGATGTAGAGCCTGATTCAGTGCATCGACCGGACCATGACCTTCACCGGCAGTCAGCTCAGCCTTATCACCAACGCGCACCTTTATTGTTGCTTCGGAGAGACACGGCACATCTTTACCCCGTTTCTCAACGATGACGCGGAACCCCTCAAGTTCAAACAGTGGCGCATGTTGGTTAAGTACCTTCTGTAATAAAATCTTAAACGAACCATCGGCGGCTTCATAGGAGAAGCCGTCAGTTTCACGTTTTTTCAGCTCTTCCAGAACCCGACGCACCATAACTTTATTGTTAGCGAGGTCAACAATACCCATCTCCGCCGCTTTCATCAGCACGTTTGAGCCGCCCGATAACTCCGACACAAGTATGCGACGCTCATTACCGACTGTCTCCGGCGGTATATGTTCAAAAGTGATCGGGTTTTTCTGCACCGCATTCACATGAGCCCCCGCCTTATGGCTAAAGGCGTTGCGTCCTACATAGGGCTGCGCAGGGTCAGGACGCAAGTTGATCAGCTCACTGGTAAGTGCTGAAACATCACATAGCTTTTTCAGGTTTGCCTCTCCCACACAGTGCCGTCCCAGCTTCAGCTCCACTGCCGGTAAGATTGAGACCAGATTGGCATTGCCGGAGCGCTCGCCATAGCCGTTGATCGTCCCCTGAATATGCGAAGCACCGGCACGAACCGCCTCAATAGAGTTGGCTACCGCCAAACCGGCATCGTTGTGGACATGTATCCCCACCTGGAGGTCGGGGAAACGGCGACAAACCAGAGTGGTTATCTCAAAAATCTCATGTGGCAGGCAGCCTCCGTTGGTGTCGCACAGTACTATCGCCATGGCACCTTCGTTTACCGCCATCTCCAGCGTGCGCATAGCATATGCGGCATCTTCTTTATAGCCATCAAAAAACTGCTCTGCATCAAATATTACCTTGCGTCCACCCTCTCGCAAAAAGCCTACAGTATCGGCGATCATCTGCAGGTTGTTTTCAGCCGTAGTCCGCAACACATCATGCACATGCAACAGCCGTGATTTACCATAAATGGTGCATACATCGGTCTCTGCTGCCAGCAGCCCCTGCAGTTGGGGATCGTCGGCGGCATCGATATCAGCCCGGCGCGTACTGCCGAACCCGGCGATTAAGGCATGGTGTAAACGCTCATGACGGATATCTTCAAAAAACTTGCGGTCGCGTGGATTTGACCCAACATACCCGCCTTCGATGTAATCTATTCCAAAATCGTCCAACATTTTGGCAAAGCGAACTTTACCACTGTCGGAGAAAGATATCCCCTCCCCTTGTGCACCGTCACGTAGAGTGGTATCGTAGATGAAAACTCTGTTTTTCATGATTGGCTACCGTCTCAACTATTAAAAAATGCGTAGTAGAGCGCACGTACTGCCTTGATGCGATCGGCTGAACGGACGCCAAACATGACACTTATTTCTGATGCCCCCTGATTAAGCATCTCGATGTTTACGCCGGCATCTGCCAGCGCACGGGTAGCCCGAGCCGACATACCCACGGCATACTGCATCCCCTCCCCTACCACCATAATAATAGCGTGATCCCGCTCGACCAGTACGTTATCGGGTTTCAACTCTTCATGGATACGTTTCAAGACCCGCTCTTCACGATCTTTATCAAAAGCATCTCCTCGTATGATTACGGAGATATTATCGATACCGGTAGGCATATGCTCCCAGGAGACTTTCTCCGACTCCAATATCTGCAACAGACGCCGTCCCAGACCGACTTCACGGTTCAGGAGGTACTTGTCAATGTAGAGGTGGACAAAGCCGTCGTCACTGGCAATGCCAACCACGGCGCAGCAGTCGTAATCCCGCTTAACCACCAGCATCGTGCCGGGAGCCTCGGGATGGTTAGTATTGCGGATGTTGATCGGTATCCCGGCACGAACCGCCGGCAACACCGCTTCATCGTGAAACACTCCGAACCCGGCATAAGCCAGTTCGCGCATCTCACGGAAAGTCATCACTGCAATTCCTTTTTTCACCTCAGGCACAATGCGTGGATCTACCGGGTAAACAGAGTCGACATCAGTGAAATTTTCGTAGACATCGGCCTTAACAGCCGCTGCCAGTATCGCTCCGGTAATATCCGAACCACCGCGTGGGAATGTTGCTACTTCACCTGCCAGCGTATAGCCAAAAAACCCGGGGAAAACGGCAATGCCGTCGACCTTTTTAAGGTAACTCTCTAAAAGGGGGTAAGAGTCGGACAGGAGTTGCGCATTACCAAACTCATTGGTCAGCCGCATCCCCGCCTCTTTGGGGTCTACATATGTAGCAACTACCCCACGCGCTTTAAACGCTGCCGCCACCAGACGGGCCGAGTTATCTTCTCCGGCAGCTTTCATTGAGTCTTGAAACATTCCGGCATGAGCCCGACTCCCAGTGACACGGCGCTGCAAATCAGCGGCAATCTCATCAACCAGCGTTGTTGGCAACGCAAGTTCAGCGGCAATTTCGGCATAACGTACCACAATCGCTTGTAACACCTCCTGATAATCTTCCCCTGCCAATGCTTTAGCGGCACAACAGATCAACAGGTCGGTCACTTTGATGTCATTACTATGCCGTTTACCCGGTGCCGAGACAACTACGATACGCCGTGCACTGTCAGCCAGGATAATATCGCAAACCTTCCGCACCTGTGCAGCATCTGCCAACGACGACCCACCAAACTTGCAAACCTTAAACATAACACCTCTGAAAAATCTTAATCAAGTATCCGTATTTTAACAGGCTCTCCACCAATTACACCACTAGCGCGGATCTCTGCAAGTGCCGCTTCAATGTCGGCCTCACGTGCCACATGCGTAAGCGCCACTACCGGCTGGTAGTCACTGTCGGTCACTTCGGCACCGCACTTCTGGCTCACCGCCTGAATACTCACACCGTGAGATCCCAGAATGGTTGTAAAACGCCCCAACGACCCAGCACGATCCAGAACCATTAAACGGAGGTAGTAGCGGGAGCGGCTCTCGCTGACAGAGCGCATCCGCGGCGGCTCAGAAGGTAGACGAACAATACCGCGACTATGCCGCGGTCCGCCTGCAATCATGTTGCGAGCAATATCACAGATATCGCCAATCACTGTACTGGCGGTAGGTTTACGACCTGCACCGCGCCCATAATAGAGGGTATCACCGGTATAGTCACCCTTCACCATAACAGCATTAAAGACACCGGAAACTGAAGCCAGTACATGATCCACTGCCACTAAAGTGGGGCTTACCCGTACTTCCACCTCATCACCTTCGCCCCGTATAATAGCCAGCAACTTAATTTTAAAGCCGAGTTCACTGGCAAATTTCACATCGATGCCGGCCAGTCCGCGAATCCCCTCAACAGCGGCTACACTCATCGGCACATGGAAACCGTAAGCCAGCGAAGCCAGAATCACCGCTTTATGCGCTGTGTCAAACCCGTCAATATCGAGACTCGGATTACTCTCAGCATACCCAGCAGCCTGGGCCTCTTTTAAAACATCATCAAACGGCAGCCCTTCATTCTCCATTCTTGTGAGTATATAGTTACAGGTACCATTGAGAATACCATACATACTTACAATGGCATTACCTACCAGCCCTTCACGCAAAACCCGTACAATCGGAATTCCACCACCTACGCTGGCACCAAAATAGATATCTACTTCCGACTCCTCCGCCAGAGTGAATATCTCTTCGCCATATTCGGCCAATAATTTTTTATTGGCTGTAACTACAGATTTTCCCGCCCTTAGTGCCTCCATCACCAGCGTTTTAGCAATACCGGTACCGCCAATCAGCTCAACTACCACATCAACTGCCGGGTCATTGATAACCTCCGATGCCTCTGTTGTCAGTATTGCCGGGTCAACCGTAACACCACGGTCGCTCTTGATATCAAGGTCAGCAATACGCCGCAACACAATATCGGCACCGATTTTCTGTGCCAACAACTCACGACGCTCCTGCAAGCCCTTTACTACCCCGGCACCTACAGTGCCAAAGCCCAACAAACCAACACCTATCTGTTTCATATCCTTAACAAGCCCTTGTCTGGTGATCTCATTGCGAAAATTCAACAATATACTATACATGCCCGGAAATGTCCAACATAGTTAGACCCTAAAATGTCAAAAAACATACTTAAACGAAAAAAAAAGAGTGAAGGAAAAAGAAGGCATTCCCTTCATTAAGGCATTCTCTTTAGTGCCCATTAGTGTTCATTCGTGGTTAAAATTCTTCTCCCGGCGGCCTTCTCATCTCTGCTCTCTTTGTGCGCTTTTTGTGGTTCATCCCTCCCCCGGGCATGAGTTCCGTGTATTCAGTCTATTACGTGGTTAATCCCTTCACGGCAGCTTGAGTCTCCGTTTTGACTCCGGACTTCGGACTCCGGACTCGCCATTGACGCGGATGTTGCTGACGATGTCGGTCATGGAGCGGACCGTGCCAGCGACAGTCAGGTCAGAGCCGCTCGTAAAAGTCGTGCCTCCCTGCGGCTG
>JAAYNR010000004.1 GCA_012520735.1 Lentisphaerota bacterium
CAAACGCGCAGCGTTTTTATTAAAACTGCGGGAGTCCATGCAAGTGCCAGATATGTTAAGAAAATAAGATTTCTATGCTGTATAACATTTGGTTACGGCTGTAAGCAGTTTTAGATGGGTTTAATCGTGCAAAGAAGGCGGAATCAATTCATGACGACCTCTATGTTCGCGCCACCATGATTCACGATGGCGATAACTCTCTTCTGATAATGGCTTATGACCTGCTGTTTCTCGACACCGACCGCTGGCACCTCCTTAACCAGAGGCTTCGACAGGCTCTCAACCTGCAGCCACATCAGGTGCTAACCAATTTCTCGCATACTCATGCTGCACCACGAATCAGCCGCTGGGCTTATCTCGACAACCCCGACCTCGCCTATATCGACCGCATTGAAGAGGCCTCTATTGCTGCTGCCAAAGAGGCAGCTAAAAACTGTGTGAAAGTAACTGCCGAAGTCGGCGAGGCCACCTCTACCCTACCTGTCTCGCGCCGCCGCTATGACCCTGTCACAAAGACAACGCTGTTTTTATCGACCGACGACGAACCGACTTATAACTATATCCCTTTCCTCTTGCTCCGTGCTGAATCTGGCCAAGTAGTATCGCTCCTTTTCTCTGTCTCATGTCACCCCTCCATGATGTATGAAAACATCGTCTCTGCCGATTACCCCGGTCCTGCGGTACGCCTGCTTAATGAGAAATACAACACCAATGGTGCTACCTTCCTGCAAGGGGCTGGTGGCGACTCCAAACCCCGAACCATTGCCCGCCCCGATGAGTGGAAGCGAGGCGATTGGGCCGATGTAGAAGCTACCGGCAAGATTGCCGCTGATGCTGTTATCGCTGCTATCGAGACCGGCACCACAACCGTCGCCTCCGGTCTCCTGCGCACAGCCCTCACTGAGACCGAACTCCCGCTCCAACCCCCACCTGACGCCGCGACACTCGATACTATCATTTACAACCCCCAAACTCGGGTCGAGAAACGCCTCTGGGCATCAGAATTTTATTACCGGCTGACTCTCACCGGCAAGCTTCCTGCCGCTGTTCCGCTCACCGTTTACGGTGCCACACTTGGCGATATTTTCCGTATCATCGCTATCCCCGGTGAGATTGTAGCCGAACACGCCTCTCTGGTGCGTACTCACTTTAACAGCGGTATCACCATGACGCTGGGCTATACCAACGGCACACCTATTTATATCCCCTGTGACCGTCAGATACCCTATGGCGGCTATGAGGTCGACAGCTCCTGGGAGTACCATTGGCCCTCTGATCTCGCCCCGGGTATCGATGGGCGTATCAGCGCGGCAGTCAAAGAGTTGCAGGCACAACTCGCCATTTAAGTTTACAAACAACAGCAGCGACACACCACTCTCTGATATTTAAGAGAGTGGTGTGTCGCTGCTGTTGTTATAGTTTTCGGTCAGGGCCGGAGGCCCTGCTCTTTTACTCTACCTCTGTTGCGTCAGCATCGGTGTCGGCATCAGCGGCATTCGGCTCTATCTTCTCTATCGCAACATCCGCTTCAGAGGCACTGTCAGCCTCCGCCGACTCAGCTCCATCAGTTTCAGTTACTGCCGGAATGGTCTCGGCTTTATCGCACTCTTCATCCTCTGCCGGTGCTACACTGGCGGAGACTAATTTATCACCCTCCTCGAGATTGATCAGTCGCACACCCTGAGTGTTACGACCGCAAAGGCGCACTTGGTCAACAGGCGAACGCACCATCATGCCGTTAGCCGTAACCATCACCAATGACTCCTCCTCACGCACAGCATAGGCCGCCACAACGGGACCATTACGCTCGGTAGTCTGGATACCGATAATCCCCTGGCCACCACGACGCGTCTTCCGGAAATCTTCAAACGGGGTTCGCTTACCGTAACCATTTTCACAGGCTATCAGCAGGGTGGCCCCCTCTTCTACTACGTCACAGGCACAAACTACATTGTCGCCTAGCAATCTGATACCACGTACCCCGGTGGCTCCACGCCCCATCGTACGGACATCAGCTTCGTTAAAGCGGATGGTGGCGCCACTGCGGGTGGTAAGGATTATATCGTCATTACCATTTGTCAGACGCACCTGAATCAGGCGATCATCTTCCGAAAGGTTTATGGCAATAATGCCCATACGACGCACATTTCTGTAGTCGGCCAGCACCGTCTTTTTCACCGTCCCTTTTTCAGTGGCAAAGATCACATTCTGGTCTTCACGGAACTCTCGGATACGCAGCATGGCGGCTACTGTCTCACCCTCTCGCAACTCAAGCAAGTTGACAATCGCCTTGCCCGGCGAGGTCCGCGATGCCTCCGGTATCTCAAACGCACGTTCGGCATAAACCCGTCCATGACTTGTGAAGAAGAGGAGGGTATCGTGTGTCTCGGCGATAAACAGCGTATCGATAAAGTCCTCATCCCTTGTGGTGGCACCGGTAATGCCACGCCCGCCTCGTCTCTGTTCACGGTAGGTAGTTAACGGCACCCGCTTAATATAGCCACGATGGCTGAGCGTCACCACGCAAGGCTCGTCGGCAATGAGGTCTTCTATATTAACTTCGCCCTCCATCGGTACCAGACGTGTACGGCGTTCATCACCATACTTCTGACGCAACATGATGAGGTCTTCTTTTATCAGAGCATAAATTTTATTAGCATCGGCCAGCAACCCCTTCAGATAATCGATCCGCTCACATATCAGTCGGTACTCCGCCTCAACTTTGTCGCGCTCCAAACCGGTAAGCTGATAGAGACGCATCTCCAGAATAGCATCGGCCTGACGCAGACTGAGTGAAAACAGTTCGATCAATCGGGTGCGCGCCTCGTCGCGATTTTTTGATTCGCGAATTGTCCGCACTACTTCATCAAGGTTATCGAGAGCTATCAACAACCCTTCGAGGATATGCTTACGTGCTTCAGCTTTAGTCAGTTCAAACTGGGTACGCCGTGTGATCACTTCAAAGCGGTGGTCTACATAACAGCGGATAAGCTCTTTCAGATTCATCACCTTAGGCTGGCCATCGGTAATAGCCAGCATAATGGCACCAAAAGTAGTCTGCAACTGCGTATGCTTGTAGAGGTTGTTCAGAACTATCTGCCCCATAGCACCACGCTTAAGTTCGATCACAATGCGGATACCCTCACCGGAACTCTCATCACGGATATCGGAAATACCCTCAATCACCTTATTATTAACGAGGTTGGCAATACTGCCAATAAGATTGGCTTTGTTCACTATATAGGGCAGTTCGCTGATGATAAGCACATCGCGACCACGCTCCTCGACAATCTCCGCTACGCCGCGGATTGTCATCTGGCCACGCCCCAGTTTATACATCGCCTCAATCTGACGCGTACCGCAAATAGTTGCTGCTGTCGGGAAGTCCGGCCCTTTAATAAACACCATCAAATCGTCAATCGAGCACTCCGGATTGTCAATGTAGTGGACAATTCCATCAGCCAGCTCACGCAGATTGTGTGGCGGCATATTGGTTGCCATCCCCACAGCTATACCAGTTGAGCCATTGAGCAGCAGATTGGGGAAACGCGACGGCAGCACCACCGGCTCATCGAACTCTTCGTTGTAGTTTTTCTTAAAATCAACGGTCTCTTTATCGATGTCGTCGAGTATCTCCTCGGCCATGGCATCCATCCGCACCTCGGTGTATCGCATGGCTGCTGGTGGGTCACCGTCAATTGAACCGAAGTTGCCCTGACCATCGACCAATGGATAGCGCATAGAGAAATCTTGAGCCAGACGTACAATAGTGTCGTACACAGCCTGATCGCTATGCGGGTGGTATTTACCAATTACATCACCCACCACACGAGCCGACTTTTTATACGGTTTATTATGGGTATTACCCAACTCCGACATAGCATAGAGGACACGCCGGTGCACCGGCTTCAAGCCATCCCGGGCATCGGGAAGAGCACGCCCGATAATGACACTCATCGAGTAGTCAATATACGACGAACTCATCTCCTCTTCAATATTAAGCGGAAGGATACCCCGCTCTACTTCAACTTCCTGATTAATTTCTTCTGACATAATATACCTTAAATATCGAGATTACGAACGTTGAGGGCATTCTCCTCAATAAACCGGCGGCGCGGCTCTACATCATCGCCCATCAGCAGCGTGAAGATAGCGTCAGCCTTGACAGCATCCTCCAGCACCACCTTAACCAGCCGCCGCTTCTCCGGATCCATAGTTGTGTCAAACAACTGATCCGGGTTCATTTCACCAAGACCTTTATAGCGCTGAATCTGCAACCCTTTACGACCTCGCTCACGCACCTCATCAAGCAACAGCGACAGCTTCAACAGCGGCACACGCTGATCGCCATCAATGATGGTAGCAAAAGGTTCACTAACGCCGAAGTATTGTTCAGGAGTAAAGCCCGCCTCCTGCAAACGCACCATGGCACTGCGCAACGCCCCCGCACGGAATAGCTCCAGCCAGCAGAACACCTTGGCACTGGTAGGATTGTAGCCGTGAGCCTGAGCATCAGCCAGATCGATAGCCTCACCCAGTTTCTGCTCAGCCTGCAACCGCAGCTCGTTTAATCCATTCTCATTAAAGGCAAAGTTTATCTCAATATCCTCACCGCGCCGCAGCACAGTCATATAACGGGGGTATTCACCAGTTACAGTATTGCGTGCTGCTGCCATCTCCTCTACAGGCACACCGCGACGCCGCAAGCCGTCAACTACCGTCCCAACCTCAACCAACAGACGCAACAGTGCACGCTGTGCATCGGGATTTAGCCTCACGTCATCACGTTCCAGGCCAACATCGTCCGACCCCAACTCCAGCAGTTTTAAGGTGAGTTGGTCATCACTCTCCACATACTCCTCCCGTTGCCGTCGGGTAACTTTATATAGCGGCGGCTGTGCCAGATAAACATAACCACGCTCAATAAGCTGCGGCATTTGGCGGAAGAAAAATGTCAGCAGCAGGGTTCGTATATGAGCGCCGTCAACGTCGGCATCAGTCATAATGATAACTTTATGGTACCGTATTTTGGCCGGGTCAAAATCGTCGCGTCCCATGCCGGCACCTATAGCCGTAATCAGGGTGCGTATCTCATTATTATTGAGTATCTTATCGATACGCGCCTTCTCCACATTCAAAACCTTACCACGCAGTGGCAGAATTGCCTGCGTTTCACGGTTGCGCCCCTGCTTGGCCGAACCGCCGGCAGAGTCACCTTCTACGATATAAAGCTCACACTTGGCCGGATCGCGCTCCGAGCAGTCAGCCAGTTTACCCGGCAATGCTGCCCCATCGAGCACCCCCTTTCGCCGTGTCAGGTCGCGTGCCTTACGTGCTGCGGCACGGGCACGAGCCGCCAATATAGCCTTCTCAATCACCTTACGTGCTACAGCCGGGTTCTCCTCCAGAAAAACCCCAAACCGTTCATTAACAATCTGCGCCACTATACCCTCAACCTCGCTGTTACCCAGCTTGGTTTTGGTCTGACCTTCAAATTGCGGTTGCGGCACCTTGACACTTACGATCGCCGTTAAACCTTCGCGGATATCGTCACCGCTCATCGGCTCATCATTAGCTTTTACCAGTGAGTTATCGGCAGCATATTTATTTACCGTTCTAGTGAGGGCACTGCGAAACCCACTCAAGTGAGTACCACCCTCAATAGTATTGATATTGTTACAATAAGTCAGCACGTTCTCATTATAAGAGTCGGCATACTGCATGGCGATTTCACAAGTGATCCCTTCGCGCTCGCCCTCAAAGAATATCACATTAGGGTGAACCGACGCTTTATTGGTATTCAGATAAGCGACAAACTCAGCAATTCCCCCTTCAAAAAAGAAACTCTCTTTACGCCCTGAATCGATATCCTGAAATGTTACATTAACACCGCGGTTGAGAAAAGCCAGCTCACGCAGGCGTGTCGCCAATATCTCCCACTGAAAACCACGACAATTGAAAATAGTGTGATCGGGCGAAAAAGTCACCTTGGTTCCGGTGGTGCGGGTATCACCAACAACCTCCAGTGTCGAAACTGGCACACCACGCTCGTAGCGTTGATGGTAAATTTTACCGCTGCGTCGTACCTCAACTTCCATCCACTCCGACAACGCATTAACACACGACACCCCCACACCGTGCAACCCCCCTGACACTTTGTAGTTTGAGCCATCAAACTTACCGCCGGCATGGAGCGTGGTCAACACTACCTCGAGTGCCGGACGCCCCTCAACCGGATGCATGTCAACAGGAATGCCGCGCCCATTATCGACCACACTAACCGAGCCATCAGGGTTGAGTGTCACCTCGATATGAGTGCAATAACCGGCCAGTGCTTCGTCAATTGAGTTATCGATCACCTCATATACAAGATGATGATAACCACGCTGAGCGGTATCACCAATATACATGGCCGGCCGTTTACGTACAGCCGCCATCCCCTCCAAAACAGTTATATTTGCCGCCGTATAATTCTCGGCAGCCATGCCTGTTGCAGCCACGATATCCTCTTCAGGAACTGACAAATTATTCTCTTCGGACATACCTACTCTTTCCTTGTGTGAAACATATTTATAATATAATAAGAAACACGCTGAAACACAAGGAGAAATTACAAAAACTTGTAAAGTGTCCCCATGTCTCAAACATCTCGCCCACGCTCTAGCCGTCCCCGTCTGGAGCAATCACCTTGCCCAAAGACTACCCGGGAGACTACCCGGTACCCGGGTGCAAACTACGCTTCTATGGCACTAAGTCGGTGATATGGCAGGGGAATGAGACCTTTAATCTGTAAGGGCGGTAAGCCGGATCACTGGAGGGTAACAGCGCGTGGCCGTAACCGGCCTTTTGTAAGTTATACGACGGGAGCTGCACAATGACTCCTGCATAGGGCACGGATACAGCCTTATGCTGAAAGCGACCGGATGGGTCTTCATAGTCGTAGTAGAGATTGAATTTGCCTCTGAAAATGCCGCTGCTTACCGCATATTTGAGCGTTACCCCGGAGGGGTTATCCCCAATGTACTCATAATGAGTCACCTTGCCACCCTCTTTAACGGCATTGGGACGTATTGTCCGCGGCACTGACATTCTGTTCCCATTAATATTCAGGGGAGTCGGGAAAAACATATAAACGGGTTCCACCGCACCGCTGGCATGGTGGAGACGAGTATCGACATTTTGCGCGATAAACCAGAGTTCCAGTTTGTCGGACAAAGCGTCCTGCACATTGTAATGCCCACCGTTCATGTCTAAAACCATATCAAAGCCATCACTAACGCCTGGCTTGAACCATCTAAACAGATCAGTGTCAGGGCTGGCGGTGAATGTATTATGATTATTGCCCTGATCAATCAACGCCAGTCCACCGAAATACCCCTGTTTGCGATAGAGCGGCATGAAAATTGGAACACTGCCCAGCTCACCGCACTCAAGCAGTTGTGACGCAGCGCTGATTTTGGTGCCATCAGCCAGCACGCCGGCCAACTTGACCTTTCCCTTGGTGCGTATGGTAGAAGTCATAAAACCGAACCCTTGAGGCATGACGTTGAGTGTTCCAGTAGCACTATCGTAATTGTAAGACTCAAATAATATGGTTGTGTAGTAACCGCTATATCGCTCCAGTAAGCTTTGAGCAGTAGTGTCACCACGCTCGGCAAAGCGGTTGCGCATCGCCGTGACCTGTAGTTTATCCGTGCCGAAAATACCACCTGTCAGCTCGCCCCACACATGGTTTTGCCGCACAAAAATATCGAGAGTCTCGCCACCACGGGTCACTAATTGTGAATTAAATGTTCCTGAGGCATCCTCGCTGCCCCAAGCCTTACCCTTAAAGCTGAGTGCGCCACCTTGAATAACAACCTTGGCGGTCAGTTGTCCGCTAAGACGGGTAATTTTAAGCGAAAGGGTTCCCAGCAGAGTTTTATTCTCCTGATTGCCCAGTTTGCGGATTCCGCGCAGGTAGCCGTTAAACAACCCTGTGGTGGTGAGTGGATCATCGGCGGTTGCGTCATCACCGCACTGCTGTGATACAGGAGCCTTCTCCTTAACATTCAGCTCAAACTGCTTAGACGATTTAAGACCATCCGCACCGACTACACTTATTGTGAAGATATTTTGTGCCGATGATTTTGGTCCGCCGATGATAACTCCATCAGTGCTCAGGTTCAAACCATTTGGCAGTTCCCCCGACATTAGCGACCATGTGTACGGTTTTTTGCCGCCACTCGCGGTAAGCACTTCGTAATAAGGCTTTCCCAGCTCCCCGTGTGGCAAGGTTTTGGGGGAGGTTATTTCGGGTGACTCTAACGGGAAGCCGTCCATTTGTGTTACACTATAGAAGTATGGACTGCCGACTGCCCCTGGAGCATCTATAACTATTTTCGTAACTCGTTTAGGCGCACCCCTGGGGTTCTCATCAACGATGAATGTAACCGTGCCATAATTAACTCCACTGGAACCACTGGTAATTTTGCACCAGTCGGCTCCTTGCATAACTTCAGCCGTCCAAGGCATATCAATATAGCCATTGTTCGTAATTTTAACAGTGGCACTTCCACTCATACCCGTAAAAGTATGACCGCTTGTACCGACAGACAACTTCTTCCAAGCACCATTATTCCACTCCACCCCTGAGGCCCCTACCGCGTTGATTGCGCCGCCATTCAACTCCACGGGGTTGAGCGACATGGTTTCAATACCGGGAGTCGATGTTGTGTTAAACCGCAATGTAAATAGCTTAGCCTGTGTCAATGATGTGGCTCCACCACTGCCTGTGACCCTGACCTCGCCTTTTTTGCTGCCATCTGACTGTATAACCCAGTTGGCCGGCAGTGCACCGGGAAGCACCATAACATAGTCGGCAAATTCAGCCGGGTAGTTGAATGTAATTGCGAAACTGGTGATTCCGTCCGTATTGTCAATGGTAACAGGAATATCACCCACACTGTCCGACTCGGTAAGCTGTGGCTCAACACTTATACTGCGTGGCGGAGTGACGATGATTTGGGAGAACTTGGCAGTGTATGTCTTCATGACCAGAGGGGCAGTCACTGTGCGGGGATTGGTAGTGGTGCCATCGTCCCACTTATCAAATTTCCAGCCGGGACTGGCTGTGGCCGATATTGTAACCGGAGTGCCGGGTGGAAAACTGCCGCCCCCCGACACCGTCCCACCATTGGCAGGATCACATGCCCCTATGATGATTCCCCCCGGCAGTTGCTTCATGACGCTATAGGGAGCAGAGGCGTAGTTATTGTTCTCCATCAGCTCCATTGTTTGTAAATTGCTGTCAACCATGGCGTAAAAGAGTTTTTTGCCGGTGGTGGCAGGAGCCGTAAATTTTGTGGTAAAGGTATATGTTTTGCCAGCCTTCAGATATCCCTTGTTAGTAGCTAACCCGTTAGCTACTGTCAAAAAAAACAAGAAGTTCGAGCAGCTATCTTCATAAGTTGTTGCGTTGAAGCAGCTAAGACAGCATTGAGAGTCATCATCAACTCTCTCTCTTTTAAAA
>JAAYNR010000275.1 GCA_012520735.1 Lentisphaerota bacterium
GGACACCATCGCCGTCGCCATACTTCGTCCCGGGAGAGAGGCCACCGAGGAGCAATCGGTGCCCAACCGACCGGAAGCGGTGCGCAAGCTGGTTTCCTCCTGTCAGAGGCTCGCAACCTTTCGGGTCTGTTATGAGGCCGGCCCCACCGGCTACGAACTCCAGCGGCAACTGGCCGGTCTGGAAGCCTCTTGCCAGGTGGTCGCCTCGACCCTCGTTCCCCGCCGGCCGGGGGTTGTGCATAAAGACCGATCGTTGGGATGCACTTAACCTGGCCGAGCTCTGCCTTAATACATGATTAAAAATGGAGGCGAGTCTCTTGCAAGAAACCGAGTCAAAAATAACTCAACGAAAGAGAAGGAAAAAATGTATGATTTGGATAATCTTAGGCATTCTACTGATCTTCTTGATATATGCAGCTGTTCAAGGTATTCGTACATCACATGGTCTTACAAAAGCATATGAACGTCTCTCTAACTATAATGTAAAAACAGCGACTCTCTCCTATGGCAATGTAACTTACCTTGATGAAGGTGAAGGTGAGATTATTTTATCGGTGCATGGGATTTTCGGTGGCTACGATCAGGCCTATGAGACGGTAAAAGCACGAAAGTCGACAAACCGTCTCATAGCACCTTCTCGTTTTGGCTATCTCGGATCAGATATTAAAGGCGACGGATCTCCCAAAGCGCAGGCTGATGCCTTTGCCGAGCTTCTTGATTTTTTGGATATAGACAGTGTATTTGTCCTCGCAACCTCAGCAGGCGGCACACCTGCAATCCGTTTCGCTCTTGATTATCCTGAGCGTGTCAAAGGCTTAGTTCTCTTTTGCTCGGCAATGCCACCAGCCGAAGAGCCGGAAAGTTACGTACAATACCAAGGGCCACCCAAAGCCCTGATATCAGATTTTGCTATGTATCTGATCAGTCCTCTGTTTAAGCCATTGATGGGGCTGCCTCCCTCTACGGTAGAGGATATTCAACCCGTTAGCAAACGAAAAGCTGGTGTAATCTTAGATGGTGAACAAACAAACCCTGATATGGAGAGACACTTCGATCAATATCCTATTGAATCTCTAAAAATGCCGATCTTAATTCTCCATGCCAAGGATGATTCTGTTGCGAGTTTCGATAAAACAAGGCTTGCTGTTCCACGTTTTCCAAACTGCACATTTGTTGCTTTTGAGGATGGAGGGCACATGATGGCTGGACATGAGCAGGAAATAAATGAAGCGCTGGATCAATTTTTATCGGATTAATATAGTGGTAGGATAGCTTCGCTATTCATCTTATGTCAAATTGGCAATCCTTAGGGTACTTTTCCATTTGGAACAACAAACTCCTCTCTCTGGGGTTATTCACCGGGGTGGCGGGTTTGTCTTTTCGAAATGGTGTGAATTGGATGCTGATGCAGAAAAGTGGTCCTCCCTGTTCAACCAGATAGCCTAGCGAAGACGGGAGCTGCCTTACCGCAAAAGCGACCGCCGCATACCAACAAGCAGGCTCCTCGTCTATAAGCACGTTGAGCAGTTTGGGTGTTGTCCCGACACGGTAGGTAGGTGGCTGAAAACGCGGGGCGGCAAATGCGAAGCAGGTACCTCACAGTAGCGCTCCACCATCCACTCGGCGGTAGTGCTGGGGAGGACCTGGGGCCATGAATGGGATCGGACATGCCTTTCCCCGAGCTATGGCGTATCTCGAGACCCCGGAATTGCTCGCCCGGGGGCCTCTTGGCTCTGAAGGCGGTCATCGAGTTCGGTGTTCTGTGGCCGGTCAGGAAGCGGTTGCTGCGCTGGAGGAGGGGCTGAGTGAGCCCGAGGGCTGGTGGGCGACCGGGAAGGTGACGGAGTGATCACCTTCGAGACGAACCGAATCGCCCAAAGAACGTATTCGCCAAAAGCAGCATAATCCAAGGCCCTAACCGGGCCCTAACCGCTAGCTTCAAAAGATTGAATCTCTTGATTTCAAAAGTGCATCGCGGCACTTTGCAATTGTTGGTGCCTGTCTACAGGAAAGTCGTCTTTAGCTTGGGAAATACGACCCTGTGCCTTTAAAGTAGTGCACTATAGTTCAGGGAACTCTAATTATCCGGTTAGCTTTGAAAGCACCAAATCTCAGAAACTGAAGGAGCTTTATCACAGAGTGAGATTCTTCCTATAGACCCTAGGGGGATGCAAATCTCTGCGGGGTACTGGCCTGGGTCCAGTGGTGGCGCCACATGTGCAAAAAGGCAAAATCAAAAGGATGTGAGTGTAAGCCAGTAAATGTTTTACGCCTTCTCTTTTACGTGTGTTTAACATTAATGGGGTTTTTGATTTTACATAGCATCCTTATAATCACTTTCCCACTAATAGGAAAGGAACGCCAAGAAAATATAAACTTCAGAATCTAAAGTATTAGTATTCCAACGATGACAGGACACCTATTCCGCACGGCCGGATACTCGATCGCCTGGGTGACCATGTTTCCTGAATAGTTAGAATTGATATTTGTATACAATATTGGGGGGCGACCAATTACATACATGCTCCGCACACGGGAAACGTGATTGTGCAGTAGAAGAAAATATGAGTTTACAATTTACGCCTATGGAGAAATTAATATACTTGAATCCCACACACATACTGGTTGACGTATTAAAAGGAAAGCATATTCATCCAGTTTATCAGCCGATTGTCTCTTTGCTAAATGGTTCTGTTTTTGCTTATGAGGCTCTAAGTCGTATAACTATCCCAAATTGTCATTTGAATATAGAGGGTCTTTTTGAAATAGCAACGAAAAATCAAAAGTTATGGGAACTAGATAGTCTTTGTCGCGCCAAGGCTTTGAAGGGTGCTTGTAAGAAGCCGGCGCGAATGAAACTCTTTTTGAATGTAGAACCCAATGTCATATATGACCCCGAGTTTATTTCGGGCTTTACTCGAGAAAAACTCTTGCATTTGGGCCTAAGCGCGGAGGACATCAGTTTTGAAATTACAGAGAAAACTTTTGTTACTTCGCCCAGTGTTTTTGCAGAGGCTATCAGTCATTACCAAAATCAGGGTTTTAAAGTTGCAATAGATGATTTTGGACTCGGCTATTCCGGATTGGGAAGAATATGTTCTTTTTCTCCTGATTATTTAAAAATTGCCATGTCTATTGTGCGGGGAATTAATAAAGACAAGAAGAAGCGTTCAATTGTTTCGAGTGTTGTCCGACTCTGTAGAGAGCTTGACATAGAGGTTATTGCTGAAGGTATTGAGATGGAGGAAGAACTGGCAACGCTCATTGAATTGGATGTGGGCTATGGACAAGGATATTTTTTAGGCCGTCCCGAGAAAGACTTTAAAAGCGTGTGCAGCAGAGCAGAACTTATGATCCTAGAGTTCCGGCAGATCAATCAATCACCTCTTCCTTTGTATCCATATGTGGAAACCGTGGGTCATATTTGTAAGCGCAATGAACCCGTTTCGCCAGACGATAAAGCTCTTGCGGTTTACGAGCGCATGAAGGCGGATCCATCTCTCACCGAGGTCTGCGTGGCTGACGCAGACGGAAATGTCTGCGGTCTCATCACTCGGAGTTACTTGTTGGGCCGTTTTAGTGGACAATACGGCTATGGATTGAACTTCAGGCGTAGTGTAGGAGAACTGTTAACTCAGAAGTATATAACGGCAGATGCGGGTATGACTGTGGATGAAGTAGCATCTATTGCTATGGACAGAGACTCTGGCAGCGTCTATGATGCAATAATAGCTACTGAAAAGGGAAAGTTTTTAGGGGTGTTAACCGTGCGAGATTTATTGCTGGCCGCAATAAATTTGCGCGAAAAAAGAGCTGCAGATGCCAGTCCTCTTACCGGTCTTCCTGGTAATAACAGTATTCAACAGGCAATCAAAGCAGTAATGAGTGAAA
>JAAYNR010000079.1 GCA_012520735.1 Lentisphaerota bacterium
ATTTCGTCACTACGACCGTGAAGCACTGCGATGTGGCAGGAAGCGACGGTATCCGCCAGCATCTTGACGATATAATGTTGCGTTCGAAGAGACGTAGAGTCAAAAGTGCTTGCAGCACAAATACCTTGCAACGCAACACAAACTGCAAACATAGCTATAATTCTTTTCACGGTTGTCCTCCTGCATACGCACGGTGGTGGTGATTGGTTGGGGTTGGCCCATAAAACCGCTCATATGTGCAATGATATGTGAACGCGGTATTGGTGCGGAATTCCGTGATTCCAGGCCCACTGATAGTCCAGTCGCTTCTCCGTGCGGTGCCGTTGCGATAGGCGGTGTAGGTGACACTTGTCCCGGCAGGCACAACGATGTCCTTGGCGCCGCCATCACGGTCCGACTTGATATGGTAGTTGTGAAAAGCAATGGCCCCTGATGCCGCGTCCTCGGGGTCACGCTCGACTTCATACCCGGACGTGTCTCCGCCCTTCATTTTGAGCGGCAGCGCCGAAGCCTTCGGCTTGATGAGCACCCAGCCGTTGACCGCCGCCACCATCACATCCGCGGCGAACGATTCGGGATAGCCCGGGGCAAGAACATCAAACTGATTGCCCTCCACAATAACAGCTACGCGCGGCTCCTCGCATGATACTGCCACATGGCTGTTCTCAGCAGAGTCAGCCCGAGCCGCCAGTGCCATGAGGAGGCTGAGCGCCAGTCCCGCCATAGCTGCTTTCCTTATCCGTTTTGACGTCATGATGGATCCTCTCTTTTTAGGCAATCGGCCGTAACTGTACATGAAGAACATCACAATACGACTGACTACAACCGCACTTTACATCTCCAACTATCACCTTGTCAAGTGTTAAAACGAACCATCTCCGCCCGAATTTTTTACTGTCTCTCGCTCTGTTTATGCCTCTACCCCTGTCACTAACCGATTGCAACCATCTCCATCTTCCATGGGTTTACAGGTGATCTTTTCTTTATCGTCAGCTTTATCGTACCTGGCCATTGCACCTTATTGCGGTGCGGCATAACCGCACCGGGGCGCGGCGGTTTCGGAGAAACACGCCCCACCTTCCTTGGTTAATAATCGTTTAAGTACCTCGTCTAAACGTAAGCGATTAAGTGTATTTCATCCTTTCACCCCTCCACCTTCACTCTTCATCTTCCGTGTATTCCGTTTATTCCGTGGTTAATCCCCTCCCGGCAGCTTGGGTCTCCGTTTTGCCCCCAGACCTCGAACTCGGGACTTGGAAAGAGGTAACAATTCCGCATCCGGAGTCCCGCGTCCCGAGTCACCCTCTCAGTCTCCTTTTCATCTTTGCTCCTCTTTGCGTTTTCTGAGGTGCATTATTACTTATCATTTGCGGCGTTGTTGCAAGCGCTCTACCAGCAAATCTTTCTGTCTCTGCCTGGCTCCTTCGCGACGCTCAACAAACACCTCGTTACCACTCTCTGGGTCTAGCCCTGTCCACCAAATGGCCGTTGCCCAGGTTGAGGGTGTCGGGGTGAATATCTGCACCTGCTCGGGATTTAATTGTAACCGTTTTTGAGCAAATTTTCGTAGCTCAATCATATCACTCTCAGTGCATCCCGGATGTGCCGCAATAAAGTAGTAGGTCAGATATTGTCGTTTGCCGACTGTCCGACTCTTCTCTTCAAATTTGCGACGAAACCGTAACACCCCTTCAATCTCCGGTTTGCGCATCAGGCTCAACACCGACGGCTCGCTATGTTCCGGTGCCAACTTAAGTTGGCCCGACACATGATGACGGCATAACTGCTCTATATAGGAGTCTCCATGGACTTTATCGGCCTCTATCAAATCGGGGCGCAATCCTGAGGCTACAAAGACATGACGTACACCATCAATAGAACGTAATTTTTGCAGCAGCTCTAATTGCGGTCGATGGTCGACAGGGAGAGCCTCGCAAACTGTCGGGTAGAGACACGATTTGTCGCTACACGCCCCTGCGCTCTTTTTACGCGAGCACTCATAGCCGTACATGTTGGCAGTTGGACCGCTGACATCGCTTATTACCCCTTTAAACGCCGGGTGTCGTGTGTAGCGCTGAGCCTCGGCGACCAGCGATTTATGCGAGCGCCACGTCACACGTCGCCCCTGATGCATGGCTATGGCGCAAAAAGAACACTCGCCGTAGCAACCACGGTGGGCAGCCAGTGAAAACTGCACT
Organism: Lentisphaerota bacterium; assembly: GCA_012520735.1. GTDB lineage: Bacteria > Verrucomicrobiota > Kiritimatiellia > RFP12 > JAAYNR01 > JAAYNR01. The sequence continues at coordinate 2,199 of JAAYNR010000079.1, forward strand.
GTGGTTAACGCCCTGACTTCGCCTTGAGAAGCATCATGCGGATGAACAGTATGGGTAAATGGGAGTCGGTGTAATTTATCGAGTTCAAACCCCTCCAGCGGCTGTGCCGGTGGGTTATGAATCAGCCACCGGGTGTCGATCCGCTGTGCCAGTAGTTGTGCTGTTGCCGGTTCCTGATTCGCTGCAAATATGCGGAACATCTCCATAAAGGCACGTTTGCCATCTCTCTCACCCTCTCTACCGCTCAAAACATCGTAAGCAGGCAGTTCAACCGCTTTAGCCGGCACCTCGGCAGCCGCATAGCATAAACCTGGCAGATTACGCCACTCACTGCCATCGCGCAGTGCATCGGCCAACCCAACCACCCCGCGTTCGGCCATACCGTACACTATAGCATCGGCCTTGGCATCAAACAGAAGTGGCCGGCGCACACTGTTGCTCCAATAATCGAAGTGGGCAATACGACGCAAACTCGCCTCAACGCCACCCAGAACAAGTAAAGGACACGGTCGACAGGCCCGGCGGATAAGGTTGGCATAGACAATTGAGGCGCGGTCAGGGCGTCGATTATTCTCGCCGCCGGGGGTAAAGTCGTCGCTGCGTCGTGGTTTTCCCGTTGCGGTTCGGTTGGCAACCAGTGAATCGACACACCCTGCTGTCACGCCCCAGAATAATCGCGGTATACCCAGGCGTAAAATATCGTCTGTAGTGTTGGTGCGTGGCTGACAAATCACCCCTACTCGGTAGCCGGCATTGAGCAACACACGTGCTACCACTGCCACTCCAGAGTGCGGGGTGTCGATTAGCGCATCTCCCGAGACCAGAACTATATCAACTTCCGACCACCCCAGGCACTTAATCTCAGCTATTGTACATGGAATATCCATTATAGCACCCCAGCTCAATAAGCTGGTGCCGTTATACAGTTGTTCCGATCAAGTAAAACAATCTGCGGCTCAAAATCCTTAGCCTCTTCCGGTGTAAATGCCCCGAAAGCCATCACAATCAACCGCTCTCCTATGGTCGCCTTATGTGCGGCTGCGCCATTCATGCAGCAAACCCCACTACCACGCGGACCGGGGATGGCGTAGGTCTCTAGTCGGTTACCGTTCTCCAAAACCGAAATCAGAACCTTCTCAAAAGGGAGCAAACCAACAGCATCCATTAAATCCTCGTCTATTGTCAGGCTCCCCTGATACTCCAGATCAGCCTGTGTGACGCGTAAATGGTGCAATTTTGATTTAAGTAAAGTAACCAACATGTTCCTTAATCCTCACTCTCCTGCACAACACCTCAGTTGTAACAAGGGACTCTATAATAAACGACCTGCCCCAATTTTGACCATCATAAAAGATAGCTACGTCAATTTTACAGAAAACATTTTTATTATCTGCCAAACATACTATAATGGTGCTGTTTTAAAATTATTTTAGCAGGCAGGAGTAAAATGTAATGCGGAAATTGCTTTTATTGGCGATAGTTATCTCTCTGGGATGCAATGCTCAGGAGCTGGGGTTGCTTGTCGACACCGAAAGCCGTACCTATCTCATTGGTGAACCCATTGAGGTCTCTACTCGCATTCATAACCGTACCACCCGTACTTTTACGCCCCGTCGTGGTAACGAAGCGGCTCACCTCTCCATTACTGTTATGCGTGGTGAGAGTCGTAGCCATGTTGAGCCACATGGCCGGGAGCTACATCTGGCCGATATCGACCTCCCTTCAAGCGAGGTTTGGCAGGGACAAGTCGAGATAACACGCCTCTTTAACTTGCGTAATGAAGGGCGCTATCTGATCCGCCTCATCGCTGTGCACGACGGTATGAGATATGAGTCTTTTCCCCGAACGGTAGAGATCGTGGCAGGTTTTGAGATCACTAAGGTGGAGCAGGTCTTCCCCGGCAATCCCCCACACCAGCGGGAGCTTCGTCTCTCATATTGGATCCGCAACCAGATGGAGGAGTTGTTTCTGCAGGTCACTGAAAAACCGGAGACCAGACAATGGCGTACATATTCACTGGGCCCGCTGATCCGCACCACTGCCCCGAAGATCGATATCGCCCCCGATGGTCTCCTCACCATCGTCCACCGGGCCACTCCCGACGTTTTTATTAAATCGGAGATCCGCTCTGACGATAATGAGGTCGCTTTCTTGGGGCAGGAACGTCTAGTCGATCCAGTCGCCTCTTCAAGTAAAAGGATGGCTCCTTTTCAAGCCATGGCTGTGGAGGATGCTATCAAAAAACGTGACGAAAAGAAAAAACGTAGCTGGTGGCCGTTTTGAGTATATCATTAAATAACCCGATAAAGGTCGCTCTACACCTGCGCCAGCAGGATGTACCGCACTACTCTTTCAGCCCAGAGCAGGTCAAGTCTCTGGCAGAGGCTTTATCGGGCAGTAATATTGTGGTCTGTAATAGCAGTAGTGATTTCGCCCACGAACTGAAAACGGCAGTTGTCAGTATAGCCTGGTATTATCGGCAGGAGTGGGTTGATGCAGCGGCTAATCTGCGCTGGCTGGCTACACCTTCAGCCGGACGCGACTACTTTAATGTTGTCACTGCGCCACAGGTTCGCCGTACTTATGGCTCGTTTCACGGTGCGCTTATGGCCGAGACAGTGGCTGCCATGGTTCTGGCCGAGAGCCGAGGTCTGCTGGCTGCCGCACAACTGCAGGCGCGGGGTGAGCACTGGCAGCGTCGGGAAGTATCAACCCCCATGCGCTCAATCAGAAATAGCCATGCCGTTATTGTCGGCTTCGGTAGTATCGGTCAGCAGATCGGCAAACTACTGAGAAGTGTCGGCATCAGAATCAGCGGTATCCGCCGCAACACCGCTGCCCCACGCCCCGACTGGATGACCGCCCATGATACCGTCTCAGGTGTGGCTAAACTGGACTCTATCCTCCCCAGTGCCGATCACCTGATCTTTGCACTCCCTGGCGACACCGGCACTGATAACCTGCTCAATGCTGAACGTCTGGCACGGTTGCCACCGTCGGCTGTGGTCTATAATGTAGGACGCGGTAATGTTATCAATGAAACCGCATTGGCTCATGCTCTGCGCTCGAATCGACTCCGTGCCGCCTGTCTCGATGTTTTTGCCAAGGAGCCGTTACCGCGGGATTCCCTGCTCCTCAGCACCCCGCGCCTCTATGTGATGCCACACGTCTCTGCTGCTGCACCTGACTACTTTAACTACTATATAGATGAACTAAAGCCACTCTGGGGGGAGTTTTTACAGCAGTTATGAAGACTTTTGACTGGACACGAGTGACCCCTTTTCAACGCACTGTTTTGCAAGCCCTGCTGGAGGTCCCCGCCGGCTATGTCACTACCTATGGCCTGCTGGCCAAACGGATCGGCTGTGGCTCAGCACAGGCCGTTGGGCAGGCTCTGGGTGAAAACCCCTTTGCCCCGGCAGTACCCTGCCATCGCGTTATAGCCTCAACTTTACAGCTCGGAGGTTTTACCCATCAGCGTGCCGGTGAAGCGTTGCAGAAGAAACGTCAACTGCTGCATGAGGAAGGTGTTTACTTTAATGACGCGGGTAAGCTGACTAACCCACAACAGATTTGGGATTGGAGTTGTTGTCCCAAACAACTTTAACCGTTTTAAAGGCTATGTATGGATATCGAAATAATTCGTCAACGGCTGGCTGAGATCACTATCTCCGGCAAGAGTGTTGCAGGCAGCAAAACTGATGAAAACAAGGTTGTTAACTGGCTACAATCGATGCAACACGATGGCACCTGGAGTGATATCACCTATCACTCCGATAACCTTAAAGACTGGGAGGCTTTACCACATCTAACCCGTCTGTTGCATATCAGCAAAATGTGGGACTGCCCCGACTCAAAGCTATATCGACATGACGACCTTCTGCAAACGATTTTGCGTGGGCTCGACGCCTGGTACCGGATCGATCCGCAAAACCCTAACTGGTGGTGGATGCAAATAGGTGCCCCTCAACGTTTGGCCGATATCCTCCTCACTATTGTTGATCATTGCGACAGCTCATACATAGAGCGTGCTATCCCGGCATTTGAGAAACACCTGCCTGGTAATCGTTTTACCGGACAAAACCTAGTCTGGGTAGCTATGATAGAAGTGAGCCACGGGGTTATTGTAAAAAAACCAGCAATTATCGCAGCCGGTCTCCATCTCATACATAACGAAGTGCGTATCATGGCGCGTAATGAAGGGCTACAGCCGGATATGACTTTTTTCCAGCACGGTTTGCTCCTCTACTCTGGCGGCTACGGCCAGAATTTCGCCTCTGATGTCGCCCGCCTCTTTTGGGTAATCAATGGCACACGCTTCCAGTGGCCCGACCTCCAGCCGAAGATGCAACTCTTCACCCGCTATATTCTCGACGGCTCCCGCTGGATGGTTCGAGGCCGTACGTTTGACTACAGTGCCATCGGGCGAGAAATATCCCGTTGCAACCACTCCGCGGAATTGCTTCTCAGAGGTGCCGCCATTTTAGCTGAGGTGAATCACGATAAACATGACGAACTCGCCGCACTGGCAGCCTCTTCTCCGGCCAACCCTGTGACTGTAATCGGCAACCGCATGTTCTGGTGTGCCGATTATATGGCGCATCACCGTCCCGGTTTTAGCGTTACTATCCGAGTCCCTAGCAACAGAGTGGTCAATGTTGACGACCCCTGCTGTGGCGGTGAAGGCCGTTTGTGTCACCATATGGCCGAAGGTGCCACCTTTATATATCGAGATGGCGATGAATACCGCAATATCTTCCCCGTTTGGAATTGGCGCCATATACCCGGCACTACAGTTGAGCAACACTCGGAGCCACTAAACCCAGCCTCGCTGCGTGGTTTTGGAACCACCTCATTTTGTGGCGGTGTCTCAAACAATCTTGTTGGTGCCATCACTACCGATTTCAAACGTGACTCTTTACAGGCGCGCAAAAGCTGGTTCTGTTTTGACGGTGCCGTTGTCGCTCTTGGTGCCGCTATCTCATCCACAGCCGCAGTTGCAGTACGCACCACCATTGATCAATGTCACCCCCGCGGCACTCTCCTCTACCATGGCGAGCCTCTCACAGAAGAAGTTACTCAGCTCATGCCCAATAAAGAGCTGACACATAATCAATTAGCTGTCACACTACTGAATGGCACCAATGGTGCGGTCACTCTTAAAAACGCAACCGGTTCCTGGGCCGACTGTGGAGTAGAATCGACAGAACCAATCACCTTACCGGTGCTTGATATAGCCATCGACCATGGTATCAAACCGCAGAATAACAGCTATGCCTACACCATTCAGCCAGCCTCAGACACCACTGCCGCCTGGCGACGACAACTCATGATTGTCCGCAACGATTCTCTATGTCAGGCTGTTTGGCACCATGGTGAAAATTACGGCATGGCTATCTTCTTTAGTGCAGGAGAGACATCCCTCCCCAATGGGCTCCATATCACCCCCAGTCACCCCTGCGCACTACTCTATCGCCAGGAGGGAGAGAGCACACATCTCTGGCTCGCCGACCCTACCCAGACATTAACCACCATCACTATCACTCTGCGTGGCCTTAAAAATGCCACACTTACCACCACACTACCGGTGCATGAATATGTCGGGTCGACCGTAGCACTGATTTTAAGCACTTAAACACTTCCCTTACCTGAGGAGAAACAATGACCATCAAACGCCCTCTTATCACTACTCTAGCTACGCTGTTTGCCTGCACCATTTTTGCGGCTGAGATCCGTGTAGCCCTACTCCCCACGCATCGTATCACCACCACCCATACTCAGGCGCAGGCGCTGCAGCAGCTCCTCGCTGAGTGGGCCGATGAACACAAACACATCCGTGCCGTCGATTCCGGGCGTTGCAGTGTTGTTGTCAGTCAGATCCGTAACGGTGCCCTTACAATACCACGAGCCAGACACTACGAGGCCTTTAACGCTATCCACCCTATAGATGCTTGGATAGATATGAACAGCAGTGATAACGGTGCTACCTTGATGGTCACCACGGCGACAGGGACGGAGAGCCTTGAATTAACTACCGCTGACCTTGAAGCCATCCGTAAAACTATGCGTCGCTGTGCCGTGCTTATCGAACAAACTGTCGGGGCAACGCCCGACCCGGCTGCCTTTGATAAGTTTTGCGAATTTGACGACGACACCATCGCCTCTGCCTATGCACAATCTGCTGTCTATATCCCCGGCGGCTCCGGTGGTAGTGCCATGGAGATAGTTGAAGATCTGTGGTCAGTCGAAAAAACCGGCCCCGCTATTGCCAGCCGCATTATCGATGCCTTGCGCCAGATGCACGAAGCCGCCGGGCGGCGTAAACCACTCTACACCCAACGCCACATCACCATGGCCAAAGCCGCTTTGCCTCGTCTCTTTAATACCCCCTTTGAAACGTCTGCCGTTAACATTATCAAAGCTAACAGTGAGTGGTTTGAGGCCGACCTTCTCAAGCTCGCCAAAAAAGCCGGTAGTGACGATATTATCTCGCTCGATGATATCATGTCCGGTGACACTCTTCCGCAAATGGCGCCGGCCGCTCTCCCAGACGCTGACCCTATTGGTGCAGTGCGAATGCTAGGGCACCTAACCTCTACCAAAAGCCTTAACCAATTGGTAAAACTTGCAAAGTCAAACACTGTTGCCACTCGCACTGCCGCAGCCATAGCACTCTCGTTACGCTCAGAACCTGAAGCTCTGGCCCAACTACGCCACATGACTACCGACAAAGAGAAGAATATCGCTTTTATAGCCTCTACCGCCCTCTGGCTCAGTGACCCCGAAAAAGCACTACCACCGCTCAATCTGGCACGCCAGATTTATCAATCGACCAACGCCTTCCGCACGGCTGTCTCTGAAGTGATCAGTGCTGTTGCTGAAAAACAGGATGTCGCCCTGCTCCAGACTCTCGCTACTTCAAAAGATGACACTGTGCGCCGGCCAGCCGTAACTGCACTGCTCAAACTGGCACCTGACGATACTAAGCTATGGCAGGCAGCCCTGACCGACCCCGACTCTATCCTGCTGCGTAATGCCCTCTACGCGCTTCAAAGTCCACCACCAGCCGCACTGCTACCACTACTGAAAAATTTCTGTAACGATCCACAAGTAAATCTGGCCGAAGCCGCACTCACTGCACTGGCTGCCACCCGTCCAACCGATAAGTGGCAGGCTCTTGCTTTTGATCTCGATACCACCCACCCCTGGACCAGACGTAAAATTGTGGCTCAACTCGCTGCTGAAAAATCGACTCAATCTCTTGACCTCCTCTCCCGCGCCTGCAACAACCGTAATCCACGCACCAGTGCCGATGCACTGGTAGCCCTAACTTCATGCGATGCAGCCGCCGGCCTCGCTATGGCTGTAAAAGCACTCGATAACCCACACCGCCGCATCCGTCTTCAGGCAGCCGCTCTTATCGACCAGCACAGTGCCAATGGCGGTGCCGCAGTAATTCACAAAGATGCTGTTAAAGCCGCTTTGGAAAAAGAGAAAAACCGAGCTGTCCGCTCTTATCTCGAATCGGCACAGGCACAACTCTTTAATACAACCTACACCCCGGCTGAAGCGGCGCGTAATGTCGCCGAACGCCCTGCCCTCACGTGGCTTTGCGGTATGGGTAAGGATGCCGCAACCTCAGTCTATGGTGCCTACTACTGCACCAGTATCAAAGTAAGCGATATCTGGCGTGAAGCCCATAATGCCGGCAAAATATGTTTTGGACGTCTCTCTACGGTTGGCTCGCCGGGACTTGCCATACTCGACCCCTCATGGGAGGATCGCTCCTGGATCGGTATCGAGGCCGAACTCCCCCATGAAGATGTCGTCTACATCGATGGTGTCGTCTATGGTGAAGAGAGTATGAACTTCCGCCCCGACTCACTCTGGCAAAGTGGTTGGCGCCTTTTTGCGCTGGAAGCCGGTCTGGATCCCAACCTTATTAAAGGTGACATTGAAACTCTCTCCGCTACCCAGCGACGTGCCTGGTCGCACTGGGCTGCTGAGCGTCATATCGACGGCTTTAACCAACTCTATGACGACACCAAACTCCTCTACGGCAAAATACGTCCCGGATTACAGGTCGCCACTTTTATGACCGAAGAGAGTCTCCTCTCTAGTGGCCCTAATCCTGCCGACCTGCGTTGGAAGTTCGACGTCGGAGGAATATATGACTACAAAGGCTCAAATCGTATCGCTTACTACCTGATACGCCGTATCAAAACACTGTGGCCCGATCGCCCTATTATCTGGCTCTCACTCGGCATTGGCGGCTATGAGATGAACCCGGTAAAATACTCACTCAAAACCCCCACCTCCCCTTGGCGCAGCCGCTCCGACCGCGCCTATGCCGACTCCATAACCGCCTGGCTGGCCGGTGCTGATGTCGGCTGGTTCAGTACCTGGATTTTTGTCCGTCACGACTTCGCCGGTGGCATGGCCAACCTCTCCGGTGTACAGATACATCTCGAAGATATCCACCCCGGCAATGAGCTTATAGCACGTGGCATAGAATTCGCCTACAAAGATGTTGAAAAAATATATGCTCCTGTCAAGCCGCCCAAGGCCGACGACATTCCCGGTATCGGACTCGACGGCCCTACCGGTGCTTCATCAGATTTACTCGATGCCTTTGATGCCGAAGCCACCCGCAAAAAAGAGCGTGAAATAGCAGAGAGGATTGCTGCCGAAAAAATAGCGATGAAAGATGGTTTCCTCTTTTACCGCTACTATATCGACTCCGCTGCCCGCATCCTTAACGACCTCCCCCGTCGTAACTGGCACAGTCAGTATCTGGGAGTTCGTGGTGGTCTCTCTGTCTGGGTACGCGGTGGTATTGTCAGTGAAACCAGCGCCCTTGGACTCCTCCCCGATTGCGACTTCCTGGTTGATCTCAACAAACTTCCCGACCTCGACATCAACCGTTACCGCACTATTGTCGTTGGCAACACCTTCCTACTCACCGATGCCACCATCAACACCATCACCACCTGGTTGCGCGATAAACCCAATCTGCTTATCGTCCACCCCTGGCTCCTGACCGGCGAAAACTCAGGTGTCGCCACCACCGCCAACCTCGACGGTAAGCTCACCCTCTCCTGGCCATGGAAGGGTGAGATAACTGTCACTAAGGTCGAAAAGCCGCAAGCGTCTAAGAACCTCGAGCTACAGGGTGTCGCCCCACTTAAACTCCAGCAGGGCTCTATTGCTGCCCGTTACAATGGCGACGGCTTTAAACCCCTCTGGCAACATAATGGCGAAACAGTTACCGCTCTCTGGCGCAAACCGGGCTTTGCCGGTGCTGTTATCTTTGACGGCATGAACAACTGCTCCAGCGAATACCTCGATGCCCTCCGCACCCAGATAAATGCACTGGCTGCTGAAGGTATCGGTTTGGCACTCCCCGAAACCGCCTATGCTGCTTTCGGTCAGGAAGAGGCCATCTCCGCCGTAGCCACCACCCCTATCTCATACGCCCGTCACAAACCTCTAAATGGGATTGACCTCCTCAGCGGCACTGACTTTGCTGGTCTAAGTGGTGGACGCAAAGCAGCCGTCACCGCAACCACTCTTGACGGCTCCCACGTGGTGGCTCATAACGGCATTGTAGTCCTCTCCACCACACCCGTCACCGTCAAGAACCGTGATGTAAACAACATCACCATAACCTCTGAGGGCCTGATGCAGATTGGTGGCCAGAACCTCACCATCACCGCCGCCAGTGCCCCGCTACCAGAGCGGAAGCCCAATGCTGCCTGGCTCTTCTTAAAACCCGACAACGGCATTGCTACCCAGACATGGGAAGAGGACGGCACCCCTCAGCAGCGTTGGTTTATCCACAGTACTGAACCAGTTACCATAACCCGTCAACCGTGACCCTCACTATTCAAAGGCAACACCATGAGCTACAATCTCCCTACATCCGACTTAAACTATCTGCGGGAACTTGCCAAACAGCAGGCCGAAATTGCCGCGTTACCGGTAATGGCCGAGCGCAAAGCTCTGTGGCGTGCCATGAATGATGCCACCCCGGGCGCCCGTCCCCCGTTTGCCATTGAGACCTGGACATTTGACCGCGATTTCATGCCCGCCTCTATTTTTAAATGTGAGTCTAATCTGGGACGAAATCTCGAAAATAATTTTTTACGCAATATACGTCATCACCAAATTCTTAACGACGACCACGTCTGCCCCGACACCATCGATGTCCACTGGCATGTCTGGTATGATGAATTTGGTATGGAGATTAAAACCGACACTGTGTTAGATGCCGAAGGAGTCTCTACCGGATACCACTTTGATTGTCCGGTTAAAGATCTGCGTGATGGCTTTGACTGTATCAAACCGGCAACTTTCGGGGTTGACCGCGACGCTACCAGTCGCCATTTCGACTTCATGAACGAATCATTCGGTGATATCATGCCGGTAGTTCTCCGTATGGGTCATTACGCTAATCCATGTCTGACCCAACGGCTGATGCGTATCATGACTATGGAGACTTTTTTCACCGCCATGTACGATTGCCCCGACATCCTCCACGCCCTGATGGCACAGTTACGTGACAACTCGGCGCGCCTCTCACTCTGGTCTGAGGCTGAAGGCCTCCTCACCCTGAACAATGAGAATCAAAACACTTGTGGCACCTGCTACAATTTCACCACTATCCTGCCTCGCAGCCCAGTGACCTGGCGCCAGATAAAACTCTCCGACCTCTGGGTGGCTATGGATAGTCAGGAAACTGTTGGGGTCTCTCCCGATATGTTCCATGAATTCTGCTTCCCTTACTATCGTGACCTCGCTGCCATGTTCGGTCTGGTCTACTGGGGCTGCTGTGAACCGGCTGACCCCATCTGGGAGCAATCACTCTCAAAACTGCCTAACCTGAAAGCAGTTTCGATATCGCGCTGGGCCGATGAACGCTATATGGCCGACCAACTGGACGGTAAAGGGATTGTCTATTCGCGGAAACCAAACCCCAACCTCCTCGGCATCCACCCCGAGCTGGACGAGGCCGCCTGGTGTGAAGAGATCCGCAATACTCTTAAAATTGTTGCCAACCGCAATATACCGTTTCAGTTTGTTGTGCGTGATGTCTACTCCATGCACGGCAATCTGGCCAAGGCTGGGCGTGCCGTAACTCTGGCACGAGCCGAAATAGAGCGTTTTTATCAGTAAACCTTATTTCGCCACCGCTACCGATGCCATAACTCCCCACCTATCATGGCCAGACCATACAGGAGATATAACAGAGCCGTCTGCTCTGGTCTCTTAAGCAGTGCACTACTCTCTGTTACGCTTACTCCGACGCATCGTGCTAACAAGTATACCGGCAGCAATATGATGAGCGGAGCTATGATCGTACCTAGCGGCAGAAGACCCCACCAGATATACAACGGTGTCAGTATTAGTGGCAGTGTAATGAGAGTAAGATAGAGCACCCGGGCACAATATTTCCCTATAACGAGCGGCAATGTAGTAAATCCGGCTCTTTGATCCACAGTGACATCACGCAGGTTGTTGATTAGCATGATTGCTGTCACTAGTGCGGCAAAGGGAAGCGCTAACAGCAGTAATGGCCACTCCAGTTTACCACCACCAACCAGATATGCACTGGCATAGAGCAACACCCCCATCAAAGTGAAAACCGACACTTCCCCCAAAGCCCGATATTTATAACCTTTACCGTGCGAATAAAAAGCCGCTCCCAGCCAGCCGCAAACGCCAGCCACTAAAATTGGCCAGCCGCATTGCCAGACCGGCACCGCACCAGCCACAACAGCCAATGCCAGATAAGTACGCCCCCATAAAAGTGCCCGCTGCGGTGGTAATATACCGCTCACAAGGAGGCCACTCCCCACTGGTGAGTCGGCAGTGTCAAACCCCAAAGTGTAGTCGTAGTAGTCGTTAAGGATATTAACTGCCGCATGGAGCAAAAGAGCTGCCATCAACAACAATACTGAGAGCGACCACTCCCCTTCTCCCCCTCTGCGATGTGCCGCCAATGTAGCACAGACAACCGGGATAATCGTTGCTGAAAAGGAGTAAGCCCGTAACGAACGCCACCACACCCCCAGTGAAACTGTCGCCACCATGGTTAGCTACCGCCGCTCTTCAGCGTCTAATCAGCGCGTCAGTCGACCACTTGCCCGCACCCTTAAACATAAACAGCAGGGACGAACATAGGTAAAACAGAGCCAGCTCCTGCTGGGCAAAGGGATCAGCGCCATGAACCACAAACGCCGCTACCGCCATGGTGATCGCCAGTAGAGCCGCTGCCGGCCGCGTACACAACCCTAACAACAGTAAGGCCGCACCCAGACTCTCAGAGAGTGCCGCCATAAAAGCGAGAAAACCGGGCATCGGAAGATTCAGACTGGCGACAATCTCGGTAAACTTATCAAGCGTAAAAAATAGTTTGGGAACACCATGGGTCAGCATGGCACCACCAGTAAAGAGCCGCATCAGCAACAGTCCCAGGTTAGCGTCTTTTGTATCGCCCCAGAATATCTTCTTCATGTTATCCTCCTTGTCAGTTTTAAAAAGAGTGACTCCTATTTTAGCAAAACCGAGCTTCTGAGAAAAGCGTGGACTTCTGAAGCCACACATCAGATAGTGCACCCGCAAGGCAAAGGTACCGCCAAACCAGATGGTGCGTCCTATTTGTCCCACACCGGTAGTGTGAAGCGGTATCGCCCAACCTAAATCGGCCGGGCGGTACGGTTTTGTACGTCGGCCACTCAACAGGGCAATCACATTTTTACCGGCCACCGCCCCACCATACCAGGCGAAATTAACCGCTTTACGAAACACCACGCCATTAAACTTAATTGCCGCAGCATCACCGGCCGCAAAAATACCGGGGTATGGTGCCAACGATAGATCTTCAGCCACTACCAGTCGGCCATCGGGTAAACGTTCGGCCTCTCCATGTAGAGTCAAATCAGAGAACACCGACCCTGCCGCCCAGCAGAAAAAGACATCTCTATACTCCTTGCCTCCGGCAGTCACGTTTTGCCCATCCCAGGCGGTAACTTGTGTTCCGGTAACAATCTCTACACCCGCCTCTTTTAAAACACTCATTAGCCTGCGGTGCCACCGTTGCGGCACAAACGATAAAACTGCCGCTGCCATCTCGACCACCGTAATGCGGCAACTCTTTTGTTCAAACTTTGCACGTGCTGCCAGTGATGCCGCTAACTCAAGACCGGTATAGCCACCCCCGACAATCACTACCTGCGGTTTAGTGACTGTGGTAAGATAAGAGACAAAATCATCACGTAATTTCAGTGCCTCCTCAAGTGAATTAAGGGTGTGCGCCTTCTTGGAGGCCTGATCAAATGGAGATGGCGCCGTTCTGGCACCACTGGAGATAATGATTGAATCAAAAACATGCTCTATCCCATCTGCCACAACGAGTCGCTGTTCAAGATCTATCTCCGAAACTCCGCACCACTCGTGCTTCACATTGCGTGGTAACAGAGTTGTCAGCGGTGTCGCTACCATATGTGGCTCGACCCACCCACCTGCCACATCCGGCAGAGCCGGTAGCATCACCAACGATTGGCGCGGTTCGAACAAGGTTACATCCACCTCTTTGGCGCATAAAGTGCGCACAGCCTGTAACCCGGCAAACCCACCACCTACCACTGCTACCCTGTATGTTGTTCTTGCCATTTGTTTCCTTGATAATTGAGTGGTGTCACAGTATCATACCCAAAATGAATGAGTCAATAAGAGAGATCGACATCCTACTGAGGAGCCACATCAACACCCATAAGTGTTGGCAGAAGCTCTCCGAACTGTCCCCCGACATCGCCCATGCTGCCACTACTACCCTGATGTTGCCCGGCAAACGGCTCCGCCCCCGGCTGCTGTTGCTGGCTGCCGATGGCTTTGGTATCTGTGATGTAACAAAGCTCCTGCCGCTGGCTCTGGCTCTGGAGCTGGTGCACGCTTTTGTGTTGATTCACGACGACCTCCTCGATAACTCACCGCTACGGCGTAACGCCCCCACTCTAAGCCGCACAGCCGATACCCTCTTTAGCTCTGCCCCACCCCGCTCTTTCAACGGGAGTGATGTGGCCCTGATTATAGGTGACCTCTGCTACACTGTGGCACTTGAAGCTTTAACAGAAGTAGAGGCTCCGCCACACCAGACTCTCCACGCCATCCGTCTCTTCCTTGATGCTGCCCAAACCACCGCACACGGTGCCCTAGCAGAGATTGAGCTGGCCCGACTCTCTCCTGAAGAGATAGACCTTGCGCAGATTTTCGATATTTATCGCTTGAAAACAGCCGCCTACAGCTTTGCACTCCCTTTGCAATTGGCGGCTTTGTTGACCGACTCTCTCGAAACAAGAGCAGCCGCCATCAACAGATTTGCCGACTACGCCGGTCTCGCTTTTCAACTCCGTAACGACCTCGACCCGCTCCTGCTGTGGCAAAGCGGTGGTCCGCTGCCCGACGACATCCGGGATAACCGCCTCACCCCGGCTCTGCTCCACATCTGGCAGTCAGCCGAACCACAGCAACGGCACCACTTGTTTAAAGCTAACCACTCTACTCTCTTGCACCTCTTTCACTCTTGTGGCACACTCTTATGGCTAAGGGAGCGAATCAGCGAATTTACCGACAATGCCATAACGGCTATTGAACCGTTGCAACTGGATAATAGAGTCGCCACTGATTTGGCTGCCCTTACCAACTCAATTGCTATATGAAAACAACCAGCATAAAACAGCGTTCAGTCAGTAGTAGCAACCGACCGACAGCACCGTCAACCGTATGGCGTGAGGCGGTTTTGCGGTTGTTTCGTCGACGCAAACAACACTTGCAACATGGGGAACGTCTGCTAAACAAGGGTCGTCTTAACACCTTGCGACTCTCCCCCAACCATATTCAGGGATTTATCTATACCCGTGACAGCCGCTTTGTGCTGGTTAATATCCACCTCAGTAATGTGATGCCGGATACCCTCAACACTCCCGATATGATGAAATTTACCATTGAGTGCTCTGAAAAGCACCACCCCGGACTATCGCGTTACGCCGCCGCCACCCTGCTGGCGGTAGGGCGCCGCCTCCGCTACGACCACCACTTTACATCCCAACTGCTGAATACCGCTGCAGCCGATCAAACAATTAGTGAATCATGAGTGCCACCACTATCTCCCATTTACGCAAATTCTGGCGTGTCTCGATGGTTAAAGGTCCGGGCGGTTTGTCGCGCCTTTTGCCAATAGCTATTCCCATGGTGATATCACAATTGTTTGATACCACCATGACTTTTATCGACCGCCTATTTCTCTCTTATGTGTCACCTCTAGCCATGGCTGCCTGTATGACCGGTGGCATCACCGCCTTTCTCTGTGCCAATATCATCTTTGGTCTCGTCTCTTACAGTGCCACCCTTGTGGCGCACCGCTATGGTGCCGCCAAACATAAAGAGTGCCCGCTTGTTATTATGCAGGCTCTCTGGCTGGCTCTTGCCTCTTATCCATTTGTGCTCATTGTCGGTTTTTTTGTCGCCGGAATATTTAACCACGTCGGCCACACCCCTGAACAGATAGCACTTGAACTCTCCTACTATCGCATTATGATTTTTGCCACAATTCTCGGCCTGCTGCGTGCCGCATTTTGCGGTTTTTTTGCCGGCATTGGGAAAACACGCGTTATTATGATTGGTAATACCGCTGCTTTGGTTACCAATGTTATCGGTAATTATGTCCTTATTTTTGGGAAGTGTGGCTTCCCTGCCCTCGGTATTGTCGGGGCAGCACTGGGCACCGCACTGGCCACGGGTGTCATGATGATTGTCATGGGATTTGCTTTCTGGATCCATGTCAGGCAATCACCATACCGTGGCATGCCACTTTTCCGGATCGACTGGTCAATCCTGCGCCAACTGATCCGTTATGGTTTCCCAAGTGGCTTTGAAGGTTTCAGTGGACTCCTCGGTTTTGGCATTGTGATCATGATGCTCCACAGTATCAGCGAAGAGGTAGCGTCAGCCGTAACTATGGTCTATAACTGGGAGCTCTTCTCCTTTTTCCCCATGCTGGGCGTGCAAATCGCCGTAGCAGCGTTAGTGGGGCAGAATATCGGTGCACGCAACATCAAGGGAGCCCGCCAAAGTGTCCGCTCCGGTCTGACTCTCGTAATGGGTTACACTGCCATCCTGATCTTCTTTTTTGTCGCCATACCACACCTGCTGCTGACCCCATTCACCCAGAAAGCTTCACCAGAGATCATAGAGTTAGCCGTCCCCATGATGCGTCTGATGGCGCTCTATATCGCCCTCGATGGTGCTTCACTCGTTATCTCAGGTGCTTTACGTGGTGCCGGTGACTCCTTCTGGGCCATGATGATTGGCCTTATGTTCCATATAATCATGGTGGTTGTCTGCGCCATAACGATTTACGGCACAAAATCCGCCCCCCTAACGGTCTGGTTCTTCCTCTGTGCCTCGATCTGCATGGGAACAGTCATGTACGGGATACGCTACCGTTTGGGACACTGGCAGAAGATCAATCTCAGTGTCGCCTGATCTCACTACGCCGACCTTATCTGCTCGCGGCACAGGCTGTTATAAAGACCACTACGCTCTATCAGTTCCGCATGGGTACCGCGCTCAACAATAGTACCTTCATCTACCACCAGTATCTGATCGGCATGAACCACCGTGGAGAGTCGGTGCGCAATAACAAATGAGGTGCGCCCCCGCATCAGCCCCGCCAGTGCCTGCTGTATCTCCGCCTCGGCGTGACTGTCCACCATTGAGGTCGCTTCATCAAGTATCAGAATTTTCCGATCCGCCAACAGTGCCCGGGCGATTGCCAGTCGTTGCCGCTGACCACCTGAGAGTTTTACCCCACGCTCACCGATCAACGACTCATATCCATCCGGCAACGCCTCTATAAACTCTGCGGCATATGCCGCACGCGCCGCAGCCCTCACCTCTTCTTCACTGGCTTCAGGCCGTGCATAGC
This sequence comes from Lentisphaerota bacterium, assembly GCA_012520735.1. GTDB lineage: Bacteria > Verrucomicrobiota > Kiritimatiellia > RFP12 > JAAYNR01 > JAAYNR01. The sequence goes on from JAAYNR010000079.1 coordinate 19,186, forward strand.
GGATGTTTTCACTCACACTGCCATTAAAGAGAAAAGCATCTTGTGGTACCACCGCTATCTGACTGCGCAATGATGCTTGTGTGATGCTCTGTAAGTCGTGGCCATCTACTGTTATTCGCCCTGCTTCAGGATCGTAAAATCTTGCAATCAAGTTGATAATCGTTGTTTTACCGGCACCGCTACGCCCGACCAGCGCCACCACCTCACCAGGCTGAGCCACAAAGCTCACCCCTTTTAATACCGGCACCTCTGGCGTGTAACGGAAATTCACTCCGTCAAAAGCCACCTGCCCCACCGCATCCGGCAACTCATAAGCATCTGAGGCATCGGCCACCTCCGGCACTGCATTCATAATCTCGTTAACCCTCTCTCCTGAAGCCAGACATTGCAGGAGGTGGTTGTAGGTATGAAACAATGCCCCTATCGGGTGATAGAGCTGCATCACAAAAGCTGTAAAGGCAAACAGTGCCCCTACCGTAAAGGTAGATCCGGGGCGAACTATCAGAAACGCCCCCACACTTATCACCAGTAAATGACCGAAGCCGTGCAGGAAACCCATCAGCGGCCAGGCCACACTGGAGAGGCGTATCGCCCGCACCTGAGTTTCGAAAAGACGGTTCACCATCCCCCCGACTGCGCTCACCTCCTGTTCATCAGCATGGAAGGCTTTAATTACACGTATCCCCGAGATATTGTCCTGCAATTTGGCGTGGACTTCACCATAGCGGTCGCGCGTGGCACGGTAGACCGGACGTATCGTGGTGCTGAACCAGCGCATCATCAGCAACAATAGTGGTACCGGAATTAAAGCCACCAGTGCCAGCCGCCACTCCAGCCAAAATAGTATCCCCGTTGTCACCAGCAGGTTAAGGGCATCGTTGAAAAGACGGTCACCCACAAAAGTGATCACCTCCTCCAGTCCACCAACATCACCCGCTACTCGCGATACCACATCACCACTGGGGCGCGACTCAAAAAAATGTAGCGATAACCGCTGCAGATGACGGTAAACCGCCATCCGTAAATCGCGTACAAAAGAGGCACTGGCACTACGCACCACCCAGTTGTGAACGCCGCTCACCAATGCACTCAGTAAAGCACACCCCAGCATCGCTGCCGCTGCCACCCCTACCTGTCTGTAGACAACCCCGATCTCCGGAGCGTCGCTGCCACCTTTCACCGCCGGGGTCAATACATTATCAACCAGCCAGGCCGAAATCAGTGGCACTACCTTGCCCAGTGCCAACCCTACCAGCAGGCAAAGTGTCCCCAGAATTATCGCCCCCAGACGCGGCCTGATAAACGGCCAAAGCAGATGTGCTAACTGCTTAAGGCTCTCCTTCAGCGGCAATGTCGGTTTCCTCTCCGGACCACCACGCCCACCAAATCTGCCGCCGCCGCGTCCCATTAGTCCCCCCTACTCTGCAACTTTCGCCCCGACCCACAAATCCTCAATATTGTAATACTCACGCTCTTCAGGCGCAAAGATGTGAACAACAACATCAACAAAATCTATAATTACCCAACCACTGTCAGCCATGCCGGAAGTCCGTGCCGCCACCTCCCCTTTTGCTTTCATATGCTGCTGCAACCCTGTCAACAGTGCCTTAAGGTGGGGCCCCGATGTTCCACTGGCCACTATATAATAGTCGGTTACCGACGACACCTCAGCCACGTGCCAAACCGTCACATCTTTGGCCAGTTTGTCCTCTAAGGCTACTTTGACCTCGTTTACTCTCTCTTTTGTGTTAATGATCGCCTCCTGCTCTCTCTCTATACAAGCCGTGCTCGTGAATATACTTCTCAACCGGCAAAGGTACAAGATAACCTATTGATTCATGTTTGGCAATTCTGCTTCTTATCACTGACGACGACGCCTCGCTCATTTTAGCAGTCACTACATCGGCCAGCAGTTGCTCTGAAATAGCTTCAGGAAACTTCAGGTCTGCTTTTTCCAGATCCCGACTAACAGTGTCGGGACGGTTTATTGTAACTACCCGACACTCCGTTACAAACTGAAGCGCACTTCTCCAGGTGTGCAGATTCAACAATGAATCGATGCCGATAATAAAGGCAAAGGTGTCGTCCGGTGAACGCGCCTTTAACGCCCGTACCGTGTCAATCGCATACGACACCCCCCCACGCTCAATCTCAATTGTATCTACCGCCAGTAACGGGTCGTCCGCTGCCGCCAGCCGCACCATGGCCAGACGATGCTCCGCCGACACCCCGAAAGCCAGTTCTTTATGAGGCGGCATATTCGATGGTACCAACAGCACTTTGTCAAAACCAAAGTACTCCGCCGCTGTGTGCGCCATCAGCACATGGCCATTGTGGATAGGGTTGAAAGTTCCACCCAATATACCAATTTTGCCCATGACTCCTCTATAACAGCAGTTTCACACCCTCTACAGCACGTAGCCTCGTATCGAGTGCCTCAAGCTGCTCGCGTGTTGTCACCCGCACCGAAACCCGCAGCGTCTCGTAAGTTCCACGGCATGAGCGTTGCCCATCATGCAAAGGCTCCGTAACCTCATGCTCAGCTAGAATATCGACGACTTCACCGCGCCCCGCAAAGCCGCGCACCACCACAATCCCTATGTGGTGCACCGCCGGGTAAGCTTCACTCTGTCTCTCTATTTTCACTTACCGCTCCACTTCTCACATGCCTCATCAAAACCATCTCTCGACCCTACCATCTGTACTCCCACAACATCATCTCCGCGCCGTACCAGCATCCTACATATCCGCCGCACAGACCCATCGTCGAGCCGCACTGCCACTTCATCATCAGTAACATCTACCTCACCCAACGCATACGCCTCAACTGAACCTACCTTCATCATCATCATCGGCTTCGGAGGTACATAGGGTGTCATCTCGCTGCCATTGATGAAGGCCACAGCGTTTGCTGCGGCACTCTTCCCCTGCATTGTCGCATCACGCACCGCGCACCGCGAAACACCGCCATGATACTGCGCCAAGTCTCCCGCCGCAAAAACACCCGCCCACGACGTCTGCAAAAAATCGTCCACCACCACTCCGCGATCTGTCTGCAACCCCGCCGCCTGTGACAGTTTGCGATTTGGTGCGGCACCAATAGAGAACACCACCAACTCTACCTCTATTTCATCACCATTATCGAGTGTCGCCACTACATTGCCGCTAGCCAGCAGACGAAAACGTTGCACCGAGCGCCCACAGCGTACCTCAACCCCAGCCGCGATGATCTGCTCGGTCAACACCGCTGCCGTAGTAGCGCATAACGCTGTCCTCAACAGGCGTGGTTGCATCTCTACCACCACCGGACACGCCCCGACCTCTGCCGCACGCAACGCCGCCTCTACCCCCAACACTCCGCCACCGATCACCAGCAACCGTGTTCCGTTCACAATTTTACCTCGTAGTGCCATCGCATTACGCATATTCCACAAAACCGTAAAAGGGAATTCGGCACCGGCACCCTCAATCCGTGGCTGTAGCGGTAACGACCCACACGACAACACCACAGCGTCATACCTACCGCCAAAACCGTTACCCACCAGTGTGCGCGTGGCCGGATCAAAACTGGTCACTTCGCTGTTGAGATGAACCTTAATCCCCCGCTGTTCATACCACTCGGCCTTCCGTATGGCAATGGTATCGGCTTCGGCCTGACCACATGCCACAGCAATTAGCCGCGGTCGGAAATAAGGTAGAACCCCCTCATTGGAAAAGAGGTCCACCTCAACCCCGGACGCCGCAGCTACTGCCGCCGCCTCAACCCCGGCATGTCCTGCCCCGATTATCGCTAACTTTGCCATTGTCTCTCCCTTATATTACTACTGATCACTGTTGCGCAGAGCCGGATCGAGCTCATCGCGTAACGCATCAGCCAAAACATTAAAACTCATCACCAGTGCAAAAATGGCCAGCGACACAAAGGTCATCTCCCACCATACACCTTGCCACAAACGCAAACGCGCATTGTTAATCATCACCCCCCATGAAGGCTCGTTCTGTACGCCAATACCCAGAAAGCTGACAAACACTTCGGTCGCCACTGCCGCCGGAAAGCGCAAAGAGAAACAGATTAACACAATATGAGCCACATTTGGCAAAATATGATGTGACAGAATCCTGTAACTGCTGTAGCCAAGTACCTGCGCCGCCTGAATATACGGTCTGTCACGGTGTTTAATCGTCTCAGCCCGCACATTACGGCACACCCCTACCCAAGTCGTAAAGCCAATCCCCAGATAGAGTCCCATCAACCCGCGTCCCACTACCAGCGCCACCGCCAGAATAAATAGTAATCCCGGCAGTGAGGCTACCGTCGCGCAGAGCCAATTTACCATACTGTCAACCCGTCCACCAAAATATCCCCCCAGACACCCCAAGATCACCCCCAAGGGTAGAGCGATCAACGATGTCACAATCCCCACATGAAAAGCTATCCTTGTCCCCTGTACCACTCGTGCCAAAACATCACGCCCCAAATTATCACTCCCCAACAGATACGCCCATGGCGATACACCAGATGCCTGTGCGCTTTTATCAAACCACCGTAACGGTGCCGGTGGCAGGTAACGCTGTGTCTCGTTTACCGTGTTGTAGCCGGGTGTCCGACCCGTAAACTGACCATGCCGATAAACCGCCTCGCCCCACAGTGCCGCCAGAAAGGCCACTATCACCACCAGCAATGCCGCACGTGCCCCACGACGCTGCCATAATCTGTCCCAGATGCTTTCGCTGCCAAGACCCAATTTACACTCTCCCCTTCATAACCAAACCCTCTGATCTATGCTAAATGAAAACAATATCCGAAATCCCGACAAGTCCCACCGAGATGTGGTAACTTTTCATCGCTACATTAAACCGCACACGCAAGTGGCTAACGCAACAATAAGGTTTTGAAAAAAGCCACGCGGTGAAGTACACTCC
>JAAYNR010000009.1 GCA_012520735.1 Lentisphaerota bacterium
CTAAAACTGCTTACAGCCGTAACCAAATGTTGTACAGCATAGAAATCTTATTTTCTTAACATATCTGGCACTTGCATGGACTCCCGCAGTTTTAATAAAAACGCTGCGCGTTTGGAAAACAGATTTTAAAAGGAAGAGAGTTGACGATAACTCTCAATACTGCCTTAGCTGCTTCAACGCAACAACTTATGAAGATAGCTGCTTGAACTTCTTGTTTTTTTTGATAGTAGCTAACAGGTTAGCTACTAAGAGAGATACTTTGAGATTTGGTGGTTGCAGTTGCAGGTCTAATTCAATAATATAGACTCATTACGTGGTGTAATATCACGAATGTAACGGGAAGTTTTATTTCAACGCAGTAAATGGGGTGAATTATGGCAGTGAAGATTGGTATTATTGGTGCTGGTGGCATGGCGGATTATCACATCCCCGGTTTTCAGGCTGAGGGGGCGGAAATTGTGGCGATTGCCGATGTTAATGAGGCTGCAGCCAAGCGTGTGGCGGCCAAATATGGGGTTAAAACTACTTACAGTAAAGTAGCGGATTTGCTGAAAAGTGATGTTGACGCTGTCTCTATAATCACCCCAAATAAATTTCATGCGCCGCTGGCGATAGAGGCTTTGCAGGCAAAGAAAGACGTTTTCTGCGAAAAACCGCCGGCACTCAATGCCGCTGAGATGGCCGCTATGGCAGCGGCTGCCGCCAAAGCGAAGAAGATGTTGATGTTTAACTTTAACAACCGTGCCCGTCCTGAATCGCAGGCGATGATGAACTATATCAGGAGAGGGGCGGTGGGAGAGATACAGTCGGCTCAGGCACTATGGATCAGGCGCACCGGCATTCCCGGATTTGGCGGCTGGTTCACCAATAAAGAGCTCTCCGGTGGTGGACCGGTGATCGATCTGCTCCATATGATCGATCTGGCACTCTACTTTATGGGTTATCCTGAGCCGGAGTGGGCTCTGGGACAGACTTTTGATACTTTTATTAAAGATAAGGCTTTCAAGGGGCCATGGGGTATCCCTGATGTCGCTAAAGGGGTCAACAATGTGGAGGCGGCTGCGCACGGTTTTATCCGCTTTAAAGATGGACAAGTGCTATTCCTGCGCAACTCCTGGGCAGAGATGAACAAACGGGAAGAGGTGAGTGTCACCTTTCAGGGGACAAAAGCGGGCGGTATGGTGAGGCGTCTGTTTGGTCGGGATGGTCTGGACGATACCAGTATCGACAACTGCGAGCTTTACGTGCAGGAGTATGGGCGTTCGGTTAACCGAGAGATCATTACAGATGCTGACCCAACGATGGGACGTCTGGCGGCAGCCAGTAATTTTGTGAGTACCCTGAATGGTAAGTCGAAGCCATTGAATACACCGGATGAGGCCATCAAGCTGATGAAGATCATTGATGCTGTATACGCCTCAGCCAAAGAGGGTGCACCTGTAAAGTTGTAGGGAGTAGCGGTGGCTTGCCGTAGGTACGCCACTGTAAGTAGTGAGTGCTGGAGGGTAAGTCATAAGCGCTGACCCTGCGATATATCTGACTGATGTTATTCAGGAACTGCGGGAAGAGTGGCCATCAAACCGCGTGGTGAATATTGTCTGCCATGGACACAGCGTCCCGGCGGGGTATTTCAAAACTCCGCTGGTTGACGCGGTTAATGCAACAGGCTAAAGAGAAGATAAAAACACTTAATCGTACACTTAGTTGCGAACCTTAGTAGCTAACCTGTTAGCTACTATCAAAAAAACAAGAAGTTCAAGCAGCTATCTTCATAAGTTGTTGCGTTGAAGCAGCTAAGGCAGCATTGAGAGTTATCGTCAATACTCTTCCTTTCAAAACCTGTTTTCCAAACGCGCAGCGTTTTTATTAAAACTGCGGGAGTCCATGCAAGTGCCAGATATGTTAAGAAAATAAGATTTCTATGCTGTATAACATTTGGTTACGGCTGTAAGCAG
>JAAYNR010000127.1 GCA_012520735.1 Lentisphaerota bacterium
ACAGAAGTCCTGCGGCTACCGCAACCGCGAACGCCTTAAAACCGATATCCTCTTTCACTTCGGCGGACTCTCCATGGATCCGCTGACTGTTCAATGAAAAATCCCCCCATAAACCCTGATGCGCCATTATTTGCAGGGCACCGCTAGAGGCGTAGATACCGCCACCGTAATAACTAGCCGCATTGGTCGCCGTCATGGAGTTGTTGCGGATGATACAGTTAGTGAGGGTGACATTGCAATTGGCCAGGCGAAGTCCGGCACCTTGAGATCCCTTGACGATGAGCTTACCGTCGTCGATAGTGATGGTATTTAAGGTCAGGCTCGACCCGTTGGCATTGATGATACGGCGCGTAGAGGCGGGATCACGCTGCAGGATGGTGCTGCCGCCGTCGCGATTGCCGGGATTGCCGCTGCCGGCATAGCCACCGCTGATAGTGAGATTATCTTTATCGGTAATTAGATATTGTGAGAGCTCGGCAGTGTCGGGTTGGCCGGCGGTATAGACACCCGATTGCAGGTAAATAACATCGCCACTATCCGAGACATCGATGGCCTCCTGCAGATTGCCAAAGGCGTTGACCCAACTTGTGCCGTCCTGCGCGCCGGCACCGTTGGGGGTAACATAGTGGGTAGTAGCGGCGTGGAGAGTAATAGCTGTGGCTAGTGCTACAGCTATGGTTATGCTGCGCAGTGAAGAGATCATGTTGACACCTCTAAAACGGTTTTTAAAACATAAAGTTACGGTAAAAGAACAATATTATTAGCGAGATAATAACTGATAAGGGGGGGGTGATGTCGACAGCAAACTTCCGCAAGAAATGGGCAATCGTGGTTGACCGGTGTGGTGGGATAAGTGTATGGTGTAGATATGCAGTTGGCTGTTTTCGGTGGCCGCGTAACTGGTGAGGTAAAAATGAAATTTCGTTGGGCTTTAGTTTGTTTAATAGCTGTAGTGGTGCTCGGTGTAGCAGCACGTGGTGATGATCTGAACCGTGTAACTATGCACAAGGCTCCATCACACAAGCCGGTGGTGTTTGTGGCTGATGGCGAGGAGCGTGGTGCGATAATGGTAGTGCAGGGCGGGCGGCAGGTAAACAGAGCGGTCAAGGAGCTGTGCGACGTGATCAACGAGGCTACTGGGGTGAAGCTCTCGGTAGTAAAGAAGAGGCCGGAGAGCGGGGCGCTGTTGTTGATTGGGGCTTCGGACGAGGCGCAGGCTGTGGGGCTAGACCCGACAGAGATGCCGCCGGAGGGGTTTGCTATTAAAACAGCGGCTGATACGGTTTATATAGTTGGTAAAGGTGATTATGGGCTGGCGTGGGGTGTGTATGAGTTTGCCGAGAGGTTTGTTGGGGTGCGCTGGTATTGGCCGACCAACCGTGGCGGGCGGTCTGTCGAGCCGCTGAAAAAGCTGGTGGTGAAGCCGGTGTGGTTAAGCGATGCGCCGGCTTTCCGTGAACGTGTAATCTGGCCCAGCGCTGAAATTACGTGGAATGCTTCGGGGCAACAATTGGGAGATCTTCACACGGCGTTACGCTCGGCCACTACCTGGCCGGTAGAGGCGGTGGTACACTCGCCTAACTGGTCGAAAGTAGCCGACTATGTAAAAAACCGTCCCGAGGTGTTTGAGATGCGTGGTGATGGCACCCGCAATACAGAGATGTTGTGTTATGGTAATCCGCGTACGCTGGAGACCTATCTTGAAAATATTGAGGCCAAGTTGGCGGGCAACAAAAAAGCGCAGATAGGGCTCAAAGGGAAGACGGTGACAGTATCTCCGGCCGACATGGAAGTGACATGTACTTGCACTGATTGCCGTAAGCTGTGGAACAGCGATGGAGGTCAGTATGGCACAGCCTCTTCTATCCTGGCAAACTTTGTCCAGAAGCTGGCTGTTGAGGTAGAGAAGCGGTGGCCGGAGCTGACTGTTATGTTTCTTCCGTATCTCAATTACACCACAGCACCGGAGGGTTATAAATTTCCCGGTAATGTGGAGGTGCAGATTTGCGGTATGCCGGGATTAGCGACTTACAAAGAGCCTCTGGTGGCGGCATCGGAACAGGCTAACATCGATGCCTGGCTGGCGATCACCGGGCGCAAGGTGCGAAACTGGCACTACAGTTGCTGGCCGGAAGACAGAACTAAGGCACCGTATCAGTATTACCATGTGATACGTGATTTTTACCGTAGTAACCGTGACAAGACGATCGGGACATTTATCAATGGCGTAACTGACCATTGGCCGCGGCAGCACGTTTCGCTTTATTGCTGGGCGAAGCTGTTATGGGATCCCGATTTTGATGTTGATGCGGCGGTCAAGGAGTATAGCAGGCGTATGTATGGGCCGGCTGGTAAAACAATGCACAGGTTGGTGCGGCTGGAGGCAGATTTGTGGGAGAAAAGTCGCTGGCCTAAAGGGATGATCACCGCGAAGAGTATCTACAGTGAAAGCTTTCCGCGCAAGCGAGTGGAGGAGATGAGGGGATTGTTGGAAAAAGCGAAAAAAGAGGCGGCCAAAGATGAGAAGGCTCTTGGGCGGATCGCCTACTTTGAGACACCATTTGAGGCTTTTTACATAGAGGCTGATGCTATACTTGACGGTAAGGGTGTGCGGAAAATCACTACCAAAAAGGTGGGAGTGGTGCCAGTTATTGACGGCAAGTTGGACGATGAGGCGTGGGAGCGGAGTGAGCCGGTGTCACTGGTGAAGTTGGGCAAGGAGGGAGATGCGGCACTTTACGCCACAACTGTCCGTTCGGTCTGGACGTCCGAGGGGATTGTTTTCGGGTTTCATCTGGCAGAGCCGACACCTGATAAACTGGTTCGTGATATTGATAGTCGCGATGCCTCTCTGGCATGGTGGAATGATAATGTTGAGCTGCTGATGGATGTGTCGGGTGATGGAACCGGTTCGCTGTACCACTTTATTTTAAACGCCAATGGTGCTGTTTATGATGCTAAGGATGGCGACACCGCCTGGGATGCGGAAGGGGTTAAGATCGGGGCCTTTGTGGGAGGCGACTTTTGGAGTTTGGAGTGCTTCATCCCTTACGCCACACTTGAGGGGGTACAACTGCCGGGGACGGGGGTTGAGTGGAGTACACAGGTTACACGGCACCGTATAGCTGACAGCCGGGACAAAGAGGATAAGAGCGAGGGGAGTGTCCGTGAGGTGCAGTGCCTTAACGGCAGGTTTGGCGGCTTTAGTAACAATCGTGCTAACTTTGCCCCAGTTGTATTTCAGGAGTAATATCTGTGCTTTATGTTTGTGCAGAGATGCGGTTTATTGAGGCAGGGGAGGGGAGCTCGGAAAGAGCCGAACCGGGCAGAGTAATCTCTGCCGGAAAGACGGGGTGCCGGTGGTTAGCCGGGATATATTAAGAGATGGCCAGACAAAGAAAAACAGCTAAGAAAAAGAGAGCACGCAGGTCGGTGATGAAACGGCTGTGGCGTTTTGCGGCGGTGTTAGTTGTAATCTCTCTGGTTGGGTCAAACTGGTTTGTCCATAAACCAGTTGAGTGGCGCGATACCATTACGGCTAACTGGCCGGGGTGGTTGCGATACCACATTGAGCGCTTTGGTAATGCCTGTGCTGATTATACCGACGCTCTAGGGATATCAGGTAGTGACGCAACAGTAGCACTGCCGGTTTATACATCGCCACACCCTTTTGCCTTTGCCGGTGAACCACGAATTGTTGCCGGAGGCCCGGCACCGACAGATATTGTGGTGTTACGGAGAGAGGCTTTTGTGGTTGGCTGGTCGCCGTCATTACGTCATCCCGTATGGGTGGCCTACCGGATACCGCCAACAGACAACCCATACAAATTAGCACGACCATCGGGATTTACCATAGACCGTACAGCACCCAACTCACCCCGCTCCGCCGATTACACTAATAGCGGGTACGATCGCGGTCATCTGGTGCCAAACCACGCGATTGCCAGTCGTTTTGGCAAAGAGGCTCAGCGTGAGACATTTATGATGTCGAACGTGGCTCCACAACGTCCCTGGCTCAATCAGGGGCCATGGGCTGACATTGAGCGGCGGGCGGCTGATGACTGGCCACGGCGCTACGGCGAAGTGTGGGTTATTACGGGGGTGGTATTATCGACAAACAGTCCAGCTGCAAAAGTGGCGGGTAGTATCAATATTCCTTCAGCTTTTTATCAGATTACTGCCGCACTGCACAACGAGCGTCTTCGTATATGTGCGGTTGTCATGCCACAGCAGATATCACGTAATGCTCGTCCGCGATGCTATCTGGCTTCGATTGCCGAGGTAGAGCGGCTTAGTGGGCTCGATTTTTTCTGGGCACTACCAGATAAAGAAGAGGCCGAGATTGAGGCGATGCTGCCAACACGGCTGTGGCCATCGGGGCTGCGTGGTATGGTTGCCATAGTTAAGCAACGTAATGGGGTATATCCGTCGGGGCCCTGATGGTGAGGAGTAGGTAATAAGTGAAATAGACTTAAACGCTTACGCTTAGACGAGGTACTCAAACGATTATTAACCACGGAGTACACACACAGAAAACACGGAAATTCATGCTACGGGGAGGGGGGGAGAATGCCTTAATGCCTTAATGCTCA
>JAAYNR010000024.1 GCA_012520735.1 Lentisphaerota bacterium
AAATCTGTTTTCCAAACGCGTAGCGTTTTTATTAAAACTGCGTGAGTTCATGAAAGTGCCAGATATATTAAGGGAACAAGATTTCTATGCTATACAACATTTGGTTACGGCTGTAAGCAGTTTTAGGCTTTATTTATGTGTTGTGATTAGGCTTGTTTGAGGGGAGAGGAGCGTGGTAGTATGGAAGCTTATGAAAAAGATATTACAGGGTTATTTGCTGGTATTATTGGGGGTGGGTCTGGTTGTGCCGGCGGTCTATGGGGCTGTGGCTGTGCCGGCGGTGGCGACGGCTGAGGCGGTGGCGATCGATTTTTTCCATTCACCGGGCTGTGAGGAGTGTGAGAGGGTGAAGGCGGAGGTGATCCCGGACCTTGAGGAGCAGTATGGTGGTTTTTTTACGATGGTGTGGCATGATGTGACCAAGGCGGAGAGTGTGCCGTTGCTTATAGCTTATCAGCGGCGTTGTGGTAATAATGATAATGGACGTGTCTCGGCGGTGGTGGATCACAAGGTGTTTTTGTCGGGGTATAGTGAGATTGCGGCGAAATTGCTGGAGTGTGTGGATGATGGATTGGTGGAGCGGCAGAGTCAGGGTTGGGTGGTACCGCAAGCACCTGATTTGAGTGAAGAGGCGGTGAGAGAGGAGATGGCGGAGCAGATATCGGCATTAACGCTGCTGATCGTGGTGGTGGGGGGGATAACAGACGGCTTTAATCCGTGTGCGATCTCGTCGCTGATATTTTTCCTGAGTCTGCTGGTGGCGATGAAGGTGGAGAAGCGGACGCGGCTTCTGGTGGGTATCTCTTTTATTGTGGCCTCTTTTCTGGTCTATTTCGGGCTCGGGGCGGGTTTCCTGACGTTTATGAGGCGGGTGCCGGCTTTTAATTATATCAAGCGGTATTTTGAGATATTGATAGGGTGTGCATTGATACCGCTGGCAATATTATCTTTTCGGGATGCGGTGAGGTTTAGTCGGTCGGGGCGGCCTAAGGATGTGACTCTACAGGTGCCGAACGGTATAAAGATGAGAATGCACAAGGTGATGCGTAGTGGTATGGGGTGGGGCGGACCGGTGGTGAGCGGCATACTGATTGGAACCGCTGTAACGGTACTGGAGAGTGTCTGTACAGGTCAGGGGTATTTGCCGGTGTTGACTTATCTGGCGAAAGATGGCGGCTTTAATATGGAGGCGTGGGGCCTGCTGGTGTTGTATAATCTGCTTTTTGTGATGCCGCTGACGGTGGTGTTTGTTTGTTTCCACTATGGGATGGAGATCAGTAGTCTGCTGGAGTGGAGTAAGCGTAATCTTGTGGTGGTGAAAATAGCACTGGGACTATTTTTCAGTGTCGTGGCAACAGCACTGCTGTGGGAGTTTGCCAGTGATATAGTGTCATTTATTATGGCGCGGTTGTAATAGCTTGCCGGTTTGGCATGGACGATTATAAGGCGGTGATTACGATATCTCAGTGGCGGCGGCGTGCATCGAACGGGCGATGTAGTTTACAACATCGAGGTCGGCGATGAGTGGCAGTTTGATCAGGGCGACGGGAGGGCAATCGGCTTTATAGGTTTGGGCACTGATATCGAGTCCGCGACGGTTCATGGCTCTGGTGAAGCGGTTTGCGGTGGTGAGATCGGTAAAGCGGAGGGCGGTCATGTGTCGCCAGCCGGAGGTACCTTCGATGATGTTGGGGAAGGTGGCGGCCAGCTCAGTGAAGGTGGCGGCGAGGGCTTCACCCACTTCTTCGGTGACTGCAGCGTTGGCGGTGGCCCACTCCATAGTAACAAGATAGGCGAGGGCGGCGATCTCCTCCTGACCATTAGTGACGAGGGCGCCAAACTGCGGCAGGGTGTCGAGGGCGGCACTGAAAATAATGCGGGAGGCGGCGTATTCGCCACCGGGGAAACCTTTACCGACGGCAACACATGAGGGGCGGATTTCGTAATCGCGGAAGAGGAAGAGCTCAGGAGCCCAGATACCGGACTGAATTTCGTCGCACACGGTGGGGACATTAGCCGCGGCACAGAGGGTGTAAGCTTTTTGGAGAAACTCTTTTTCGAGGAGTATGGCGCCGTAGTTCATCATGACTATTTCATGGAAAAAGCCAGCTATCTTATAGGGGTATTTTTCATAAGTGGCAAAGGCCTGAGTGAGGTCTTCATAGGAGTTTGGGCGGATGGGGACTACTTTAAAGATGCCGGCTTCATCCATGGCAGAGTAGAAGTCGGGCCACATGCCGCGCATAGTTTGAGTGATAGTGGTGGTGCCGTGATAGTTTGCCGCCAGACCGCCGTCTTGGTCGCCCATGACCAGAAAAACAGGGTTGCAATCGCAGTAAGGTGGTGTATCGGCCTGGTCATTAATGCTATAGAAGCGGGCGAGGCAGAATTTAAGTGCGGCTTCAACAGCAAGACTGCCGGTCTCGAGATTTATGACACGATTAAGGGTATAGAGATCATTGGTGTCGGCAAGGGTGGCATCAAGGGTGGATTGGTCGTTTGGGGCGATGCCGTTAGCGGCACAGACAAGTGCTTCTTCGAGGCGGCGGGTGAGTGTGCCACGGGTGTTGTTATGGGTGGCATTGGGGATGCCGAGGCGGCGGGCGCGTGAGAGGAGGCGGTAGCCGGGGAAGGAGTGACCCAGCGGGGCGTGGTAGTGTTCGCTTTTGGTGGCCAGGTAGAGCTGGCCGTTTTCGCCGACGCGGTAGTAGCCGTAGCCGCTGAGTGGGGCGGCGGCGGTGTTAGTGGCAGCGTTAAAAGCCGAGGCGGCGGCACCGCCGGGAGTGGTGCCGACATCGGGGGAGATCTGTGAGCCGACTCGATCTAGCATTGAGGCGAGTTGGCGTTGCATATTAACGGGGTAGAAATCGACGGCGGTGGTGGCAATGGAGCGCAGATCGGCTAATTCTTCACCGGTGAGGGCAGAGCGGGCAGCGCAGACAGCATCGGTGGCGTCGTCGCCGAGGAAGTCGCTGAGAGCACGGCGCACTGGTTTAAAGGTGGTGGACATGGGGAGGCTCCATAGAGTAATTAAATGGTGAAGAGTCCGTCAAAGAGGCGAACGGCATTATTATAGAAGACATCTTCAATATCTTCATGGCCGAGGCTGAGACGTTTGGCGGCGACCCGGAAGGCCTCGATCTCTTCATAGAGGAAGAAGGTTAAGGCAGCCGCTTCGGCACCATCGAGCTCGCCCATGTTAGGGTCATTAGAGACATCGCCGTATAGACCACGGGGTACGAGGTTTACGTAACGGCCGTCACGGGTGATACGTTTCATGCGCATACGGAGGATAGGCATATCACTGCCAAAGAGGATACGACGGGGGCCGACGCAGCGGAGTGCCTGCTCGAAAACATTAGCGTTAGTGTTGGCACAGAAGTCGAAGGACATCTTTTCAGTTTGGGACAAAACTTCAAAGGCGTTTCCTACATCTTCATCACAGTAGGCGCGTCCGACATGGGCTATGATGAGACGGATATTAGGGTAGTCTTGCTCGATCTGCATCATTTGGGCGAGGTTAACGGGGTCACGGAGGCGGCCATCGCGGGGGATATGTAGCATAACGATCCAACCATTACGGTTATGCACCTCAAGCTGATGCGGAGGGAAGAAGTCGAATATTCTTATCTCTTTACCGGGGATGTAGGCTGGTGCTACAGAGAGGTAACTCTTAGCACCGATAAAGCCGCCCTGCCGGATGCGGGTCTCTGTTTCAGTAGCACTCCAGGTGGGGTCAGAGAAGATTAAGGCAGGGATATTTTTTTCATGTGAGCAGGCGGACACATAGCTGTTTTGGACATCGAGATTACCGCCACGCGGGACAGTGGGGAAGATCATGGGGGTGACCTTTTTACCGGGGAGCATGAGGCGGTAAGTTTCAAGGAGGTCTTCGATAGGATTATCTTTCGCTACACGAGCGGGCCAACTGACTGAACGGCTATTGTTTTGGCGCACGCTAGGGAAATCGCTATCGCGGTAGACGTGGGTATGGATGTCGACGATATTTTCTGGGAGGAACTCTTCGAGGCGTTCAGCGTAGAAGCACCTGTCAACATCATTAATCGGTATGAGTGGGTGGTTTAAGTTCATGCGGGAGAGTATAGCAGAGGGTGGGGTGAGTAGCAACTGCCGAAAACCTTAAAATTCGACAGCGATTTCGATTTTGGCTGCACCCATTGCTCAAAATTAGAATTGCTGGAGGTTTAGGAGTGGGGCAGGGAGGCCATCAGGGCGTGGCGCATGGCACTAACATTGGCCTGAAGGCCTGTCCAGATGGTGAAAGAGGCTGCGCCCTGATGGATGAGCATCCCGAGGCCGTTAGCGGTTTGGGCACCAGCGGCCCGGGCGGCAATCATGGTGGGGGTCGCGGGGGTGTTGTAGATGAGGTCGTAAAGTTTTTGGCGAGAGTGGAAGGCGTTTTGGGGGAGTGGTGAGGTGTCTCGGGGATGAAGGCCCACGGACGAGCACTGGACTATGAGGTCACAGGTGCGGCAAGCCTGTGCCCAGGCAGCGGGGGTTGAAAGGGTGGTCTCTATGGTGACTTGTGGTGTAAGCAAGGTAAGCTCGGCGGCCAGAGTCTCCATGCGTGTGGTGGAGCGGTTTGCCAGTACGATTCTGGTGGCGCCGGCATCGGCGCAGGTGATGGCAATGGCACGGCCGGCACCGCCACAGCCAAAGATAAAGAGGCTCTGACCGGACGGGGTAGTGTGGAGTTCTTCCTGTAGTGACTGCAGGAAGCCGGTGCCGTCGGTATTGAAACCGGTGGTAGTGGCATCGGGATTAAAGCGTATGGTATTAACTACACCGAAGCGCTGAGCGGTGGAGTCGAGGTGGTCACAGTTCTCAAAGGCGATTCGTTTGAGGGGAATAGTGCAGTTTACGCCGCCCTGACGGTAGTCGGCCAGCGCGGCGTAAAAAGCGGCTACGGAGTCGATATCGCGCTTCTCATAAGTCGCCTCCAGCCCTAGTGCCTGAAAGTTGGCATTATGCATGGCTGGTGAGAGCGAATGAGCCACCGGGTGGCCAAATACAGCGAAACGACGTTGGTTAGTCATGGTGTCAGGCAGGTGAGTCTCCATTATTTGTGTGGGCTACGGCGATACGTCCGGATCTTGAGAGATCAAGGATGTGATAGGGCTTAAGCAGTAGCATGAAATCTGAGATGACGTTTGAGTCGGCTGCGAGTTGCAGTGTGATTGAGCACTGGCTTACACCGGCGATTTCGGCATCAAAGAGGGTTGCTAGATCAAGTATTTCGGTACGCTGGGCGACCGACTCTGTGGCGATCTCGACAAGAATCAGTTCGCGGTCGATATGACGCTTGCCGGTAACATCGGTCACGCGGAGGACATCGACGAGCTTGCTGACCTGCAGGGTGACCTGCCGCAGCACGTGTGCATCGCCGGGGACGACGAGCGTCATCTTCGAGAGTGTGGGGTCTTGAGTGGGCCCCACATTAAGTGTTTCAATATTATAGCCACGGCCAGAGACCAGACCCACGATACGGGCCAGCATGCCGGGTTTGTTTTCAACAAGTGCAGTGATAATGTGTTGCATGGCTCTCTCCTTTTATTAGCGGGTGGGTTAGTCGATGATCATTTCAGCCACGGACATTCCGGGTGGTACCATCGGGAACACATTGGTTTCGGTTTCGACCATGACTTCAATTAACCACGGTTTGCGGTCGGCAAAGACACGCTCAAGCGTGGGGCGGACGTCCTCGGGCTTGGTAATGCGAATAGCGTTCATGCCGTGGGCATCGGCCAGCTTAACGAAATCGGGGAGGAAAACCGGTTTGCTCTCTTCGATCCGCTCATTTTTAGGGCGGTCTGCCTGACTAAGGACCACACCGGAGTAGCGGCGTTCATAGAACATCTCCTGCCATTGGCGCACCATACCGAGGTAGGTGTTATTGAGGATGATTGTTTTGACGGGGAGTTTATGCTCCACAGCCACGACCAACTCCTGAGCATTCATCTGGATGCCACCATCGCCACAGATGGCCACGACGAGACGGTCGGGCTGCCCTAACTGGGCACCGATAGCGGCGGGGAGTCCGAAGCCCATGGTGCCGAGACCACCGGAAGTGATAAAGGTCCGCGGCTCTTTAAGTGTGATGTACTGAGCGGCCCACATCTGGTGCTGGCCGACATCAGTCACAACTATGGCATTACCCTGACAGATACGATCGACCTCTTCGAGGACGTATTGCGTGGCGATATCCCCATCAGCAACGGTGTACTTAAGGGGGTACTTAGCTTTAAGTTCGCTAAGCTGCTCCAACCATTTTTCGTGTTTGTTTTCCGAGACCAACGGGAGGAGGTGCTCGAGTGCTTCACGGGCATCGCCGAGGATAGGGTAATCGACACGCACACTCTTTCCGATGGAGGAGGGGTCGATATCGATATGGGCTATCTGGGCCTTTTGCGCAAATTCCGAGGCTTTGCCGGTGACGCGATCGCTGAAACGTGCCCCGACAGAGATAAGCAGGTCACAATAACTGACCGCGATATTAGCGGTAGCGTGGCCGTGCATGCCGAGCATATTGAGTGATAGTGGATCGGTCTCGGGGAAAGCACCGAGTCCCATCAGGGTGGTGGTGACGGGTATCTGAGCCTTATGAGCCAGTTCGCTTAAGGCTTTACAGGCTTTAGCTGTGATAGCGCCCCCACCCACGTAGAGGAGTGGGCGTTTGGCCTTGTTAATGGCCTTAGCCAATGCCGCAACTTCTTTGTTGTTTATCTCAAAATGTGGTGTATAGCTGCGGATTTGAACCTTTTCAGGGGTCTGCATTGTAGTGAACTGTTTCTGGACATCCTTGGGGATATCGATCAGCACGGGACCCGGCTTACCGGTAGAGGCGATATAGAAGGCCTCAGCAATAGCTTCCGGTATCTCATCGACGGAACGGATGAGGCGGTTATGTTTAGTGCAGGGGCGGCTGATGCCGATGGTATCGGCCTCCTGAAAGGCATCATTACCGATAGCAGGGAGAGGAACCTGACCGGTGATACAGACCATGGGAGTGCCATCTATATAGGCTGTTGCCAGACCAGTGATGGTGTTTGTGGCTCCGGGTCCGGAGGTGACCAGACAGACACCAGGGCGACCTGTGGCACGGGCGTAGCCGTCGGCCATGTGGACCGCACCCTGCTCGTGACGTGGCAGCACAAGGTGCATAGGGGAGCTGTAGATAGAGTCAAAGATATCGAGCACAGCACCGCCGGGGTAGCCAAAGATAACATCGCAGCCATTGCGTTCGAGCTCTTCAACCACACATTGAGCACCGGTGCGCTCGATTTGGTCATTTTCTTTTTTATCACTCATTTTTCACCTCCATTACACCTAATAAAAAACCCACCGCTTTGTTAAGTTGCGGTGGGTGCTTTTTTGTATTTACGGCCTGTTATGATTAGACAAGCCCATACTCCGCACCCACCGTAATAATTATTACGGCTACTACTACAAGCAACATCAGGCTGCTTTGTAAAACAGCCTTAAACGTGCTTAAGTTGGAGTGGTGCGAAAACATGCCATTAATTTTAGACTAAACAGCGTGTACCGTCAACAGTAAATTTAATCAAGATTAAAACCGAAATATCCTGCGGCATTGCGGTAGCAGATATCTTTGACTATTTCACCGGTCCACTCGATGTCATTGGGTATGCGACCAGCGGTGATATCGTTACCGAGCATATTACAGAGGATACGGCGGAAATACTCGTGGCGGGTATAGCTGAGGAATGAGCGGCTGTCGGTGAGCATGCCGACAAAACGGCTTAGGACGCCAATTTGCGAGAGCGCTTCAAGTTGTCTTAACATGCCGTCACGCTGGTCATTAAACC
>JAAYNR010000284.1 GCA_012520735.1 Lentisphaerota bacterium
CCTTTTAAAATCTGTTTTCCAAACGCGCAGCGTTTTTATTAAAACTGCGGGAGTCCATGCAAGTGCCAGATATGTTAAGGGAATAAGATTTCTATGCTGTACAACATTTGGTTACGGCTGTAAGCAGTTTTAGCTACTAACGTAAACCCGCCGGCAGTGGAAACGTGATATTCTCGTGAGCCGACTCCACCTCTTCAATCTCCTCAAACCCCTTCTCGGCCAAGCGCAACAACACCCGCTTCACAAACGTCTGCGGTGTCGAAGCCCCGGCTGTCAACCCAATCGCTTCAATCCCCTCCAACTCAATCTGCTCAATATCTCCCAGTTCACTCACCAAATGTCCCCGCGCCCCCGCAGCATTAGCCACCTCAACCAGACGTCTGGTGTTTGAGCTGTTTGCCGCCCCCAACACTAAAATATCACCCACCCGGGCTGCCACCAGCCGCACGGCCTCCTGCCGATTGGTCGTTGCATAGCAGATATCACTTGTCTGCGGTGCCTCCAACCCGGGAAACCGCTGCCGCAACACCTCTATTACCGCACCAGCCTCTGCCGCACTGAGTGTGGTTTGAGTCACCACAGCCACATGTTGCCGGTTACGCGGTGTAAATACTCTGGCATCGGCACAGTTTTCAACCACTGTTACATGATCAGGCGCCTCACCCGCAATCCCCACAACCTCGTCATGCCCCTTATGCCCAATCAAAACTATGCTGTAACCCTGAGTGGCATAGCGGATCACCTCCTTATGTACCTTGGTCACAAAAGGACACGTAGCATCAATAACCTTTAGCTGCCGCTCTGCCGCTGCCGCTCTGATTGTTGGCGACACCCCATGTGCGCTGAATAGAACCGTTCGCCCCGACGGCACCTCACTCAGATCTCTCACAAAGGTAATCCCCCTACTCCTGAATGACTCAACCACTTCCCTGTTATGCACAATCTCATTTAGCGCATAAAGTGGCTCCGCTGTACGCTGCAACGCTACTCCTGCGATCTCAACTGCATGCCGCACTCCGGCACAAAAACCATGTGGATTGGCAATAACTACTTTTCTGTTCTTCATCTCTGTCTCCGCTTATCTATACTAATTTAACTGCTCTTTGTATTGTATCACAGCTAAAGGTTGTAATTCACCAAATAATAGGGCATACTATAGTCAGTTTTTGTCAATTTCAGTTAGCCAAGTCGATAAAGGAATTTTTATGAGTACATTTATTTTAACTGCCATCGCCATCTGCCTCGCTTTTAAGCTCCATAGCGAGCCGGCGGCACCACCGGCCACACCCGATGCTCCATACATGACCCCACATGCCTTGGCACTGATCCTCGGCAAGGAGATCCAAAACCGCACCGCCGACCTCGAAGGCCTCCTTTTCAGCCCCGCAGTAACCTCCCCCGAGATCGAAGCTCTACGCAAAAAGAGTATCAGCTACGACTTCCTCCTCAGCCGTGAAATGAGTGATGCCGACCGCAAACAGCTTGAGCAGGAACGAACCGAAACTAACCACAAGTTGCGTGAAGTGGTGCTTGCCCATCCGGTTGCCCAAAAACAGGCCGCTGCTATTGAGTCCGATAAAATGGAACTGAAAAAAGTTTTTCAGGAGATCAGGGAGGCCGAGATGAAACGCCGAAACGCCACCACAAAGAAAGAGACCGATAATTAAACCAACCCCATAAGAGGTAGTCATGACAACCAAAAGAAAAGCAAATTCACTGCCAGCACGCAAAAAACCTCGTGTCTTAATCGTGACTCCCGAAATAACCTACCTCCCCTCAGGTATGGGTAATATGGCTAACCAGATGACTGCTAAAGCTGGTGGCATGGCCGATGTCTCTGCCTCGCTTGTCGCTGAGTTATTCAGCCTTGGTGCTGATGTTCACGTGGCTCTGCCCCATTACCGCCGCATGTTTCATGTCGATGCCGCACGTCTCATCAATGAAGAGTTGCGTATCTACCAGAGCCGCCTCACTAATAGCCGTATCCACCTCGCTGAAGATCGCTGCTTTTACTACCGTAACGCCGTTTACAGTAACTACGATGAAGAGAACCCACGGCTGGCTCTCGCCCTGCAACGGGAGGTGATTAACCATATTATCCCTACCGTTAACCCCGACCTCATCCATTGTAACGACTGGATGACCGGCCTTATCCCCGCTGCCGCCCGTCGCCTCGGTATCCCCTGCCTCTTCACCATCCATAATATCCATACCCACGATGTCCACCTCTCCCGGATTGAAGATGTGGGAATCGACGCTGCCGAATTCTGGCAATACCTCTATTATAAACGCCCACCTCTCAATTATGAAGAGACCCGCAACACAAACCCGGTAGATCTCCTCACCAGCGGCACTTTCGCCGCCCACTATATCAATACTGTCAGCCCCACTTTTCTCGAAGAACTGTGCCGCGGCTGGCACGATTTTGTCCCGCCACAACTCCGCCAAGAGCTGATCAATAAACGGAATGCCGACTGCGCCGTAGGGATCCTTAACGCCCCCGATGCCTCTCACAACCCCGCCTCGGATACCGCTTTGGCCCAGAACTACGATCCCCACACACACCGTGAAGGAAAACGGGCTAACAAACTCGCTTTTCAGAAACAGATCGGCCTCCGCCTCAACCCTGATGCCCCCCTCTTTTTCTGGCCTTCACGCCTCGACCCCATACAAAAGGGGCCTCAGCTTCTCACCAATATCCTCTACCACCTCACCGCCAGATACGCCGAACAAAACCTCCAGATCGCTGTTGTCGCCAACGGCACCTTCCAACGCCACTTCCGTGACATCGTTCAGCGCCATAATATTGCCGACCGTGTCGCGATCTGCGACTTCGACGAAGACCTCTCGCGCCTCGGCATGGCAGCCTCCGATTTTGTCCTCATGCCCTCTCTCTTCGAGCCGTGCGGTCTGCCGCAAATGATCGGCACCATCTACGGCACCCTCCCGGTAGTCCACGATACCGGCGGGCTGCACGACACCGTCACCCACCTTAACGCCAATGATGATACCGGCAACGGCTTTCTTTTTAAGATATATGATAGCAGTGGTCTGGAATGGGCCATAAGTCAGGCCATGGACTTCTTCAACATGTAACCCGAAACCCGTGAAAAACAGCTCACACGCATCATGATCGACGGCCGCAGCCGCTTTAACCACTCCGTCACAGCCAGCCACTATATCGACATCTACGAACAGATGCTCCACCGACCACTGGTTCAGTTTTAAGCCATCCTGATAGAAAGGGGAAGAGATATGACAACAAATGAGACACCCATTTTGCCGCTCTTTAATGACCCCTGGCTTGAACCATACCGGGCCATTATAGCAAATCGTGCAAATGCTGTGGCCACCACCAGAGAGATCCTCACGAAAGCACCGGGTTCTCTGGCCGAGTTTGCCTGTGCCCACGAATTCTACGGCCTGCACCGTGATGCCGATCATAACTGGGTCTTCCGCGAATGGGCACCCGCAGCTCAAGAACTGTGGCTGACAGGTGACTTCTCCGACTGGCAATTAAAAGACCCCTTCAAGGCCAAACGCCTCCCCGGCCGCGAGGTTTGGGAGCTCCACCTCCCCGCCGATGCCCTCCGGCACGGCCAATACTACCGCATTGAAATGGTCTGGGAAGGGGGGCGCGGTGAACGTCTCCCCGCCTATACCCGCCGTGTCGTCCAGGATATCCACACCGGTATTTTTTCGGCACAAGTGTGGGAGCCAGAACCCTACCTCTGGCAAAACCCCTTCACTGTGCCCAAACGTCCGCTGCTGATCTACGAAGCCCACATCGGTATGGCGCAAGAAGACTACGGTGTCGGCACCTACAATCAATTCAGAATTAACATCCTCCCCCGCATCGCCCGGGCCGGTTATAACACCATCCAACTCATGGCAATCATGGAGCACCCCTACTACGCCTCATTTGGCTATCAGGTCTCCAACTTTTTTGCTGCATCATCACGCTTCGGCACACCCGAAGAGTTAAAAGAACTGATTGATGAAGCCCACGGCCTCGGCATAGCTGTTATCATGGATCTTGTTCACTCTCACGCTGTTAAAAATGAGCGTGAGGGTCTCTCGTACTTTGACGGCTCCACCTTCCAGTACTTCCATAATGGTCTGCGTGGCTGGCACGACGCCTGGGATTCACGTTGCTTCGACTACGGTAAAACAGATGTCCTTCACTTTCTCCTCTCAAACTGCCGCTACTGGCTCGATGAGTTCCGTTTCGACGGTTTCCGCTTCGACGGCATCACCAGCATGCTCTATATGCACCATGGTCTGGGCGTTAACTTCACCGACTACTCACAATACTACGACTCCTCTGTCGACACCGAAGCCTGGACATACTGCACCCTCGCCAACAACCTCATCCGTGAACTTCGCCCCGATGCCATCACCATCGCCGAGGATGTCAGTGGTATGCCCGGCCTGGCCGCCCCGCTCGATCAGGGCGGTGCCGGTTTTGGTTACCGCATGGCCATGGGTGTCCCCGACTGCTGGTTCAAGCTGGCTCGCGACATGCGCGATGAAGACTGGAGTGTAGGCTTCCTCTGGCACGAACTCACCAACCACCGCCCCGAAGAACTCACCGTTAACTATGTGGAGAGTCACGATCAGGCCCTGGTGGGCGGCAAAACTCTCCTCTTCCAATTAATGGATGCCGCCATCTATAACGACATGACCATCGCCAACATCTCAATAGAGGCCATGCGCGGTGTCGCCCTCCATAAACTTGCCCGTCTCGCCACCCTCGCCACCTCCGGCGGCGGCTACCTTAACTTTATCGGCAACGAATTCGGCCACCCCGAATGGATCGACTTCCCCCGCGAAGGTAACCACTTCTCCTACCAGTACGCCCGCCGTCAATGGAGCCTGCGCGACAACCCCGACCTCCTCTTTGCCAAACTCGCCGACTTCGATCAGGCCCTCCTCAAACTATTCACCGAAACTGATGCCCTCGCCAATAGCGAAGCCCGTCTCCTCTTTATCTCCGAAAACGACAAAATACTGGTTATCGACCGCGACCCACTCCTCGTACTCCTCAACCTCCACAGTTCACAATCAGTCAGCGACTACCCCATAAAAGTACCACCCGGCACCCTCCATGGCGTACTTAACACCGACGAATCACGCTTCGGTGGCCAAAACCGCATCACCGCCACACAAGCCTACCCACACCACACAAACACCAGCAACAACGAACGCCACACCACCATTAACATCTACCTCCCCTGCCGCACCGGCCTCATCCTCCAACGCACCTGAGCTCGCCCCACACACCTACCTCACCTGGAGACAGCCCGTCCCCAACGGCGTTCACGCCGCACACTTAGTCGCCGTAAATGAAGAGTGAAGAAAGAAAAGTGAAAAGTGAAGTGCAAAGCCTGCCCTGAAAGGGCTATACATACCAGCCCGTGGCAACGCCACGGGTTTACGCCACATAATAAATTTAGCCCTGTAAGGGCGTGACATAACCACCAGCGGCGTTCACGCCGCACACTTAAACGCCACACTTAGAGTCGCCACCCTTAAACGAAATCACACTTAAACGCTTACCCTTAAACGAATCACTTAAACGAAAACCACCTCCACTCTTAGATTAAATTATTTTACGACTAAAACTGCTTACAGCCGTAACCAAATGTTGTGCAGCATAGAAATCTTATTCCCTTAACATATCTGGCACTTTCATGGACTCCCGCAGTTTTAATAAAAACGCTACGCGTTTGGAAA
>JAAYNR010000191.1 GCA_012520735.1 Lentisphaerota bacterium
ACACCCGGCTCTGGAGCTGGTAGCCGCCTGTGAAGAGGATGCCATCACTGCCGCCGCTCTCCCTGAGAATGTCAAAACCACCCACACCTCTTATACAGAGATGCTCGACACCACCCCTTGCGACATCATCGCCATAGGCGACTACTACGCCAAGCGTGGTTCGCTGGCTATCGAGGCTTTGCAGCGCGGTAAACATGTGATCCTCGATAAACCGGTTTGCACCTCACTTGATGAACTCGCCACGATCAGAGAACTCGTAGCCGAAAAAAACCTCCGCCTTGGCTGTATGCTCGATATGCGAGAGAAAGCCTGTTTCCTCCGTGCCCGCCAGTTTATCGCTGCCGGTAAGCTTGGTAAGGTCACACAGATCCACTTTGGCGGTCAACACCCGCTGCTGCTGAGTTCTCGCCCCTCATGGTACTTTGAAAAAGGGAAACAGGGCGGTACTATCAACGATATCGGCATCCACGGCATCGATATGATCACCTTCCTTACCGGCGATACTATCGCCAAGGTACATGCTGCACGTGAATGGCAGGCTTTTTATACTAGAGACGATAACTTCAAAGATGCCGCCCAGATTATGCTGGAAACTGCCAACGGCTGTGGCGTGATCGGTGATGTCTCGTATGCGGCTCCCAATTCACAGGGTTACAGCAATCCGCTCTATTGGCGTTTTACAATCTGGGGCACCGCCGGTGTTCTCGATATCACCAGTACTGCCGATAGCGTTATGGCCTATCTCGACGGTCAGAGTGAAGGCTTTGCTGTTGAAGAGTGTACCGGACAACTCCCCGATTGCCTCGACTCTTTTCTGGCTGATATCAATGGCACACCCGCCGACCTCAATACCGGCTCAATTTTGAAAGTTTCGCAATCTACCCTTGAAATTCAAAAACTTAGCTATTGACCTTCTCTGGCGAAATAGTATTATAGGACGACTTTTTACGTAAAAAAGGTCGATCTAAGGAGCAATTATTACATGGCCAACACCAAAAATGCAGAAAAACGTACGCGTCAGGCGCTGAAACACCGCGCTATTAACCGGGCCGGCAAAAGCCGTATCGTCACCGCCAGCCGCAAGCTTGAGGGGGCGATCGCCTCTGGCGATAAAGCCGCCGCAGAGCAATCATATTCCGACTTTACCTCGGTGCTGGATAAAGCCGCCAAGCAGAATTTTATCAGCATTAACGCCGCCAGCCGCAGAAAGTCACGCCTGCACACCCGTGTCAGCGCCATGGCCTGACCGCTGCTGTACGCTTGACAAGGCTGCCCGAAAGGGTGCCGGCTTAAAGTTTACACCGTGCCGCTGGTCTGTGCCAGTGGTACGGTTTTTTAGATATGGAAGCAAAACTGGAACTTCGCGATCTGGGAACCGAAGTAGCCTATGAGGCTGCTACAGCACTCCAGGAAGAGCTGCATACAGCACGCGTGGCCGATACCCGCCACGACATTTTACTATTGCTCGAGCACAGCCCTGTCTACACTCTGGGCCGTTCCGCCGGTACCGCCAATATCATCTATACTCAGGAAGAACGCCAACAGCGCGGTATCGAACTCTACCAAACCACACGCGGTGGTGATGTCACCTACCATGGCCCGGGGCAGCTTGTCGGTTACCCTATTATTAAACTGAGCGATCGCGGTATCGGGGTAGCCGAATATATCATGGAGCTCGAAGAGGCCATTATCGCCACTCTGGCAGATTTTGGTATCAGCGGTACGCGTGACGACCGTAATCGTGGTGTCTGGGTCGGCGACGATAAAGTCGCCGCCATCGGCATCCGGGTGTCGCGTCAGGTCACCATGCACGGCTTTGCCCTCAATGTTAATACCAAGCTAGATAATTACCTCGGAATTGTCCCGTGTGGACTCACTACCGCCGGGGCCACCTCAATGGAGGCTCTCCTCGGCCATGCAGTCGATATGAATAAAGTTAAAACTTCTATCTACGCTCATCTCAAATCGGTTCTCAATTACACATAAATACCCCTTATTTAATATGAAAAAAGTGGTCATTATCGGGGCCAGCGGCTTTGGTGGCGAAATGGCCTGGGTCATGCAGAGAGTGGCAGACTCCGGTGTAGCTCTGGAAATCGTCGGTTTTTGCGATGATGCCCCGGCCAAACACAGTGCCCTTCACAGCGGCCTCACACTGCTAGGTACAATTGAAGCTGCTGCCGAGCACCTCACCACTGAAACCTACTTTCATGTGGCGGTCGGTAATAACCGATCCCGCCAGTACCTCACAAACCGGGCTGTAGCTATCGGCTGGCTACCCTACACCGTAATCGACCCCACCGCAATTATTGCTCCCAGTGCCTCACTCGGTAAAGGGTGTTATATCGGAGCCAATACCGTTATCTCCAGTTGCGCCACAGTTGGCGATGGTGTCATTATAAACCTTAACGCCACAGTCGGCCACGACACTGTAATTGGCGACTTTGCCCACATCTGTCCCGGAGCACGAGTCTCCGGCCTCTGCCGCATTGGCGACCACGCTCTGCTCGGCTCAAATTCAGTTGTGATACCCGGTGTCTCCATAGGTAACGGAGCGACCCTCGGGACTACCGCCGCAGCTACGCGTAACCTCCCCGATAACACCACTCTGGCCCGCTTGAACGGTTAACTACTCAAAGCCCCCTCATCTCTATGGCCAAAGCCAAGTCTAAAGCAAAATACGGTCTCCCTACTCCCTTAATACTCCTCATACTGCTAACCATCAACGCTGCCGTCGTCCCCCTCCTGTTAACCCGCTACCATAGCCTCGGCACCATTAGCTGGCTCCAACTCACCCCTTACGCCTTCTACCTCCTCTCGCTCCCCCTGAGCTGGCTCTGGTTCCATTTTTTGAAATTCAAAGGCGACCCGATCATCCCCGCCATTGTCCTCACCCTTGCCGGCCTCGGTATTGTGATGCAGTACCGCATGGCTGATGCCACAGCACCAGACACCTGGAGCTTCACCTGGCTCGCTTATCCAATCGGACTCTTCTCCTTCCTGGGCATAACGGCACTGCTGAATAAAAACCGACTCTCTGCCATGGCCAAAGGTAATATCAACTGGCTTGCCTATCTGACAGCCCTGGCAGTAATCATAGCCATGGCTCTCCTTGGTCGCCGTTATCGTGGTGGCATCTACATGCCCGGCAACATAAACCCCTCCGAAATAATCAAACCGCTGCTAATTATCTTCCTGGCCGGATTTCTGGCCAAAAGGAATAAAGCATTCTCCACTGCTGTCGCCGGTCTCCCCACCCCACGCCTCGGCTCGCTGCTCCTCCTCCTTACTGTCTGGGTTGTCCCCATGATTATCATCCTCTTCCTGAAAGATCTCGGCCTCCTTATTCTCCTTAACGCCGTTCTCGTTACCATGCTCTATGTCGTCAGCCGCCGCAAAGGCTATCTGGTTCTCGGTAGTGTCGCAGTGGTTGCTCTGGCTGTAGCCGCCATGACCCTCTCGCCACACGCACGTACCCGCCTGGAAATCTGGCAAAATCCGTTCAGCGACCCCACCGGCAAAGGGTGGCAACTGCTGCAGAGCCTCTCCGCCATGTACTCAGGAGGTATGTGGGGCTCAGGTATAGGTGCCGGTGCCCCACAAACTGTCCCCATCGCCGCCTCCGATTTTGTCTATGCCGCATGGGCCGAAGAAGTCGGCTTTTTCGGCTGTGCCCTGTTGCTCTTGCTGTTGGCCACCCTCTTTATCCGCAGTTGGCGTGCTAGCACCACCGCTACCTTACCATTTGCCATGTTGCTCGGCACCGGCACCACTGCCGCCCTCGCTTTTCAAACTATCCTCAATATTGCCGGTGTCACTAAAGCACTGCCACTCACCGGCATACCACTCCCCTTTATCAGCCATGGCGGCAGTAGTCTAGTAGCCACTATGATTATGGCCGGACTCCTCACCGCCATCTCTGAAAAATAGTTTGTTATCTACCTACCCCCCCTATAGCTGCACTTTCAAACTTACACCATCTAATTTAGTAGCTAACCTGTTAGCTACTATCAAAAAAAACAAGAAGTTCAAGCAGCTATCTTCATAAGTTGTTGCGTTGAAGCAGCTAAGGCAGTATTGAGAGTTATCGTCAATACTCTTCCTTTTTCAG
>JAAYNR010000198.1 GCA_012520735.1 Lentisphaerota bacterium
GATAAACGGGGCGGTTTTTACGATAACCTGCCCAAGCCGCCACCACACGTAACCGATTTGTGGCGTGCCAGTAACAGCATTGTGGTGGTGTGCGCCAGCGGGCTGGTAGCAGAAGTGACCGATGAGGTAGAGCGACTGGGGTATAAGGTTGAAGATACCAGCGACGCGTTTCTGCTGACACGCGGCACCATGACCGATGTGATGCGTCTTAACCTCTGGTTACGCACTGCGCAACGTGTATTATGGCCATTGCGTTCGGTCAGAGCATCAAATCTGGATCAACTATACGAGACTGTTTACGAGATTCCCTGGGAGAGTATTCTTGATGTTGACGGTCGGTTTTCGGTCAGTTCAAATGTGTGGGATGTGATGTCAGTGCGCGACTCACGGATGCCCTCGCTCAAGGCTAAAGATGCCATTGCCGACCGTTTTCGGCGGGCACGTGGGTCACGTCCTGATTCGGACAACACCTTTGAGGGCGCGGCGGTATTTATCTATTGGCGTGGCGATGATCTCCGTATCTGCATAGACACCAGTGGCGCACCGTTATCACGGCGGGGCTATCGGCTGCAGCCGGGGCCGGCACCGATGCAAGAGGCTCTCTCCGCCGGGGTGGTTTATGCTTCGGGGTGGGATGGCATCACCCCGTTTGTATCGCCCATGTGCGGCAGTGGCACACCGGCCATAGAGGCCGCGTTAATAGCCCGGCAGCGTGCGCCTGGGGTTTTTCGCAACCACTTCGCCTTTATGGCATTAAAAGGTTTTGGTGATAAGGACGATGCCTCCCAGACGCGTCGCCAAGTAACTCGGGGCATGTGGATTGCTCAGGCCGACGGCACGGCAAAAGCCGCTTCAGCAGCGGCTGTGCCGCCGCCAGCGCACTACAAACCGTCGTCTACCTGGACATTGTTGGTGGCTTACGCCCGTGCTAACGAGGTGAGCGAAGGGTGGCCTATGATTATCGCAAACGATATCAATCCCGACGTTATTCACGACGCCGAGGCCAACGCCGGTATGGCCGGTGTGCGTGACATGATAAGTTTTTCGGTTTGTGATTTTGCGGAGACACCACTGCCTGAAACACCGGGGGTGGTTTTTATGAACCCTGAATATGGTGAGCGTTTGGGGGATCCGGTTGAACTCGAGCCGCTTTATGTGCGGATTGGCCAGTTTATCAGGGAACGGTGTCTGGGCTGGCGCGCCTTTATACTTGCCGGCAATAGAGAGCTGTCGTTAAAAATAGGACTTAAGTCGTCGAGCTTAAAACAGGTCTATAACGGCTCCATTGAGTGTCGTTTGATTGAATTTGAAGCTTATGAAGAGGAAGCAGATGAAAACTAAGGTTCACAGTGTTAACATAGTACCTAAACTGGTAACGTGTTTACGCAACTATACACTACGTGATTTCGCCTCGGATCTGATTGCTGGGCTCACCGTGGGGCTAGTAGCCTTGCCGCTGGCCATGGCCTTTGGCATTGCTTCGGGGGTGACCCCGCAGGCCGGTATTTATACCGCTATCGTGGCTGGTTTTCTGATCTCCGCGCTGGGTGGTTCACGTACCCAGGTGGGGGGGCCGACAGGTGCTTTTGTAGTGGTAATTGCCGGTATTATCGCCAAGCACGGCATCGACGGTCTCTATATGGTGTCGATCATGGCCGGAGTGATCCTGATGCTTATGGCGGTAACGGGACTCGGTTTGGCGGTTAAGTTCATACCGCGACCGGTGACTATCGGTTTTACCAATGGCATAGCTTTGTTGATCGCTTCGACCCAGATAAAGGATTTTCTGGGGCTGTCAGTTGAAAGTGTTCCCAGTGCTTTTGTGCCGCGAATGGTTGCATTGTGGCAAAATATTGGGAGCTTCAGTGCGGCGGCGATCGCGATGGCGGCAGGCTCTTTACTCTTAATAATATTCACGCCCCGTTTGACCAGGCGGGTGCCGGGAACTATTGTGGCGTTGTTAGTGGGGACGGTAATTACAGCCGCTATGGGGTTGCCGATTGATACCATTCAGAGTAAGTTTGGTGGTATACCGAGCGGATTCCCCGACTTTGTTATGCCAAAGTTTGACCCTGGCCTGATCAGCAAATTGCTCCCCTCAGCCGTGACAGTCGCCTTTCTGGCGGCACTGGAGAGTCTTCTTTCGGCTGTTGTGGCTGATGGTATGACTGGCGATCGTCACAACTCCAATGCTGAATTGATGGCTCAGGGCGTGGCAAACTTTGCGGTGCCATTTTTTGGTGGTATTCCGGCCACCGGTGCCATTGCGCGTACTGCTACAAACATCCGCTCCGGAGCCAAATCACCGATTGCCGGTATTATCCATGCAGTTGTTTTATTGTTGATTTTACTGGTGGCAGCACCGTTGGCTCGCTTTATTCCTTTGGCAACATTAGCAGCGGTGCTGCTGGTGGTGGCTTATAATATGGGTGAATGGCGTGAAATCCCGGCAATTCTGCGACAGGCTAAGTCGGATAAAGCGGTTTGGATGGTCACTTTTACGTTAACGGTATTGGCAGACCTCACCGTGGCAGTTCAAACCGGCATGATTTTGGCGGCGATGCTCTACATTCAGCGTGTGGCGCGGACAACGACTGTCTCGATAGTGACCGACGACTATATTGAACAGACCCGCGCCGATCTGTTGCAGGATAAAGACGTTCCACCCTATGTCACGATACTCCGTATTCACGGCCCATTCCTCTTTGGTACCACGGACAAGCTACTGGAGTCGGCGCATGATCCCTCACGCTTTGCCCCGATAGTTATCCTCCGTTTACGTAACATGACCGCTATTGATAACACAGGACTCCACGCCATAGCTAAACTCGGCGAACAGATGCGCAAAGCCGGTAAAAAATTCCTTATTTGCGGTGCGTTGGGGCAGCCTGCGCAATTGATTGCTAAGTCAAATCTGGCCAATGAACTCGGCAGCGAAAATGTCCTGCCTAATATCGATGCCGCACTGGTACGTGCCAGAGCTATTGCGGACGACTTCGAGGGTGTTGGCCTCCATGCTGCCGCCTCTTTTACACGTCGTCTCCCTACTTGATCCGGCAAAACAGGAGAGATCGGCGCAGTGCAACAGGTGGCTGGCTATCAGGTGGCAGATTCGGGTTTCATATCGCGTGACATGAGGTTGGTGACGGAGTCTGCCGCTGAGGCGTTTTCATAGCAGAGACGGCACACTTCAGCAGAGATAGGGACATCTACATTGTGGGCTGTGGCGATGCTGCGAACCGCTTTGGCATTCCAGACCCCTTCGGCGACCATTTTCATACTGTCGAGTATCTGCTGGATCGACTCACCTTTGCCGAGGCGTTCACCGACAGAGCGGTTACGGCTGTGGCGGCTGGTGCAGGTGACGATCAGGTCGCCGGTACCACTGAGACCGGCAAAAGTTTCGGGGAGGGCCCCGAGCGCAACACCGAGGCGAGTCATCTCGGCCAGACCGCGGGTGATGATGGCGGCGCGGGTGTTATCGCCGAAGCCGAGTCCGTCGGAGGCACCAACGGCGATGGCAATAACGTTTTTGATAGCACCGCCAAGCTCAACGCCGAGGGGGTCGGGCGAGGTGTAAACCCGGAAGCGGGGGCCGCTGAAGAGCTCTTGAATCTGTACTGCCAGAGAGTGGTTGTGAGTAGCGGCAACAACAGCGGTAGGTATGCCGCGGGCGACCTCTTCGGCGTGGCTGGGGCCGGAGAGAACAACGATATTGTTGTTATTGAGGGTGGCGGCGGCGATTTCACTCATCCGCTGGTGGGTAGATTCACACAACCCTTTGGTCAAGCTGACAACAGGGGTGGTAGTGGGGATTTTGCCGGCAAAGCGGCTGCAGACCGAAGCGTAGAAACGTGACGGCACCGCCAGTACTACACAATCGGCGGCAGCAGCGACAGTTTCGTCGTTTGTCCACTCGAGGCTGTCGGGGATTTTGACACCGGGGAGGTAGCGGCTGTTTTGACCACACGATTTTATCTCGTCAAGATAGTCGGCAAAAGGGCCCCAGACGGTGACCTTATGGCCATAACCGTGGAGCAGGAGGGCAATAGCTGTACCCCAGCCACCGTCGCCAATAACTGATATTTTCATAATTTCCTTTTTTTAAAGCTGAAACGTGACTCTGTCCCCAGATAGAGACGGACGATATTCGAACGGTGTTTCCAGATTGTCAGGATTGCCAACAGGGTGAGGATAGCGGGGAACCAAAGCCCCTCTTTTGCGTAGTAGAGCGGCCAGACGGCGATGCCGAGGGAGATCGCGGCGGCGATAGAGGCGAGGGAGACATAGCGCGTGGTAAAGAAGGTGACAAGCCAGAGAGCCAGGCCGACACCGACCGCTGGTGGTGTGAGAGCCAGGAGCATGCCGGCACTGGTGGCGACACCTTTACCGCCTTTAAAACCGAGAAAGCAGGTCCAGTTATGACCCACGACGGTCATAATGCCGCCAAAGAGGGCGAGTGCCCGACTGCCGGCCAGCTCCGGTTGGCCGAGGAGCTGACCGGTGAGCCAGGGGAGGAGGAGTACGCCGCAGAGACCTTTGGCGAAGTCGAGGAGAAAGGCGAGGAGACCGAGCGGTTTGCTAACGGTACGGAAGACATTAGTGGCACCGATGTTACCACTGCCGAGGCGTCGGATATCGACACCTTTGGTACGGGCGAGGAGAAACCCGAACGGCAACGAACCAACGAGGTAGGCGGCGATGCCGCAGAGAGACCAAAGGTATATGATTGGTAAATTCATGGGTGCATTATAGCGCAGTATTTATGAAAGTGCCACACCTCTGTGAGGATTAGTAGCTAACCCGTTAGCTACTGTCAAAAAAAAGTTCAAGCAGCTATCTTCATAAGTTGTTACGTTGAAGCAGTTTTAGAGAGGTTAGGGTTGTGTGAGGGTGGTGAGGATCGCTGCAGCGGCACGGATCGAGACACCACCGGGGCCGAGAGCTTTGATAACATCGTCGTAACTGGTCAGGGTACGTTCACGCTCAGTGGGGTCGGTAAGGTAGCACTTGATATAATTGGCGGCTGCTTTAGGGGTGAAGGCCTCTTGCAGCAACTCAGGCATAACGGGTGCTGTGCCGGTATTACAGCGTTGGGCGATGATATTAGCCAAACCGGCATATTTGGTGCCGTGAACGAGGAGACGGGCGATAGTGGCAGTGAGAGGGTGCATGCGATAGACCAGTAAGGTGGGGCAGCGCATCAGGCAGGCTTCGAGGGTGGCGGTACCGGAGGCGACAATAGCGGCTTCAGCCTGATGGAGGACGTGGCGCGTTTGGCCATCGACAAAGTGGAGGCGTGCGGGGCGGTGTTTTGTTTTAGCGGCGACACGTTCGGCGAGATCACGGATAGTGCGGTTGGGGGTGGGGACAACGCAGGTGCAGCCATCAGGGAGTGTGGCATCGAGCTCAGCGGCGGCGCGGAGCATATCGGGGAAGATACGCTCAATCTCAGGGCGGCGGCTGCCGGGGAGGAGAGCCAGACGCCGGGTGTTATCAGCCCAGGGGAGGCGTGGAGGAGTTTCGGCCAGAGTTTCGGCGGTGCGGTCGACCAGCGGATTGCCCACATAGACAATTGGCAGTCCGGTATTTTGATAACAATCGGTCTCAAAAGGGAAAATGGTAAGGAGAGTATTAAAAGCGCGGGCGATACGGGGGATACGACGACTATTCCAGGCCCACACTTTAGGGCTGATATAGTGGATAGTGTGAAAACCTTTTTTGCGGGCGGCGGTGGCCAGGCGGAGGTTAAAACCGGGGTAGTCGATGGTGAGGATGAGGTCGGGCTGCCAGGAGTTGAGCTCGGCAATCAGGCGACGCAACATTTTTTTAAAAAAGGAGATGTTTTTGAGGATTTCAAAAACCCCCATCACAGCGGTTTGGTCGGTATGGTAGAGGAGCTCAACACCGGCAGCAGCCATGGCATCGCCACCGATACCGCGAAAAATAATTGGTTGGGTGGTCTGCTCCTGCAGTGCACGTATCAGCGCTGCGCCGTGGAGGTCGCCGGAAGGTTCACCGGCAACAACCAATATACGGAGGGGTGGGCTCATGTGGTGTGTCCCACTTGATTAGCATGTGGCAAACCGGAGTCGACAGCGACAATAGCGATCCCGAGGCGGTTGGCGGCATCGATCACCTTGGGACGGTCGAGCAAGATCAGGCGACCCGCCTGAACAGCCAGAGCGGAGATGCGGGCACGGCGGAGAATGGGGATAGTTTCGGCACCGATAACAGGGATATCGAGGCGCATATCGTGGCCCTTCTTGGCGACTTTAACGACAACTGCTCCTTTACCGCCGAGACGGCCACCGCGACGGATGGCAGCGTTAGTCCCTTCAAACGCCTCAACGGCCAGAACCATCCCCTCTTTAAGGAGAATAGTCTGGCCGATATCGAGGTTAGAGATACGGATAGCAATCTCAAAGCCGAGGTTGATATCGATCCACTCGCGCTCATCGGGGCTACGGCTGGTGAGCGTTCCGGCTTGTGGCAGGTGGTCGTCCATAAAACTCCACGCCGGGAGAACCTCAACATTCCGTTCAGTCAGCAGGGCAGCCACCTTACCAAAGATAGAGTGGGCATTTTTAAAAGAGATATTATGCAACAATTCGCGTCCCATAGCATCAAATCTAGTATGAAAGAGAGCCATGGGGGTGATCTGGCCGACCATAACGGCCTTTGATATCCCTGTCTGCTCCACCCACCTGAGGGTGCGCTCCACCTCACCAACACCAACCCAGACTACTTCATTGGCCAGTTTGGCGATACAGCGCGGGGTGATACCGCGCGCCGCCACAACGACAATCCGTTCAACACCGGCGGCTCGCGCACCCCGAGCCATGAGTAAGGGATAGGTGCCGCGGCCGGCGATAATCAACAGCTCTCTGGGGACGGGCATCATAGGGACTTATCGAATTTAATGGCGGAGGGAGAGGGATTCGAACCCCCGGTACCTTACGGCACGTCGGTTTTCAAGACCGATGCTTTAAACCACTCAGCCATCCCTCCGCAGCAAACAAAACAGTAATCACTTAAAGTGGTAAATGAGGGGTATAATACGCATATTGACGTTTTTGTTCAACCTAAAAACGTAAGTTAATTCACCTCCGCCCGGGGAAGGGAAGAAACCACGAATGGACACGAATGGGGACTGATAATGCGCTGAAGGCGCACTTGAAGGGAGAAGAGTGAAGAGTGAAAAAATGTCTTAATGGAGAAATGCCTTAATGCGGGAATGCCTTAGTAGCTAACCTGTTAGCTACTATCAAAAAAAACAAGAAGTTCAAGCAGCTATCTTCATAAGTTGTTGCGTTGAAGCAGCTAAGGCAGCATTGAGAGTCATCGTCAACTCTATTCTTTTTAAACC
>JAAYNR010000110.1 GCA_012520735.1 Lentisphaerota bacterium
GCCACCTCTTATGTCCCACCCCTACAGGGTGGAAACCATCTCCTAACACCAACCTTGGGCGTTGCCCAAGGCTGGTATCTCTTGCCCCTTCAGGGCATTTTCCGCCCACCTCCGTGCCTTCCGCCCCATTCCGTCCCTTCCGTGGCTCCCTTCCCCTCCCCCGGGCCTAAACCATTAAGGCACTAAGGCATTCCCCCCACTAAGGCATTTCTCCATTCCCCCTTCACCCCAAAGAATTTCGTTATGGACTCATTAACTGCCAAAATGGTATATTAAACTTTACCAAAGCCGTAATGGCTTTAACGTGGTGTGTAAATAAAGGAGGTCCTCGAGTAATGAGTACAGAAGCTATTTGTCAGGCGCTGATGAAAGGTCGTACGCCGGAGGTTAAAACACTGGTTCAGGCAGCACTTGATGCCGGCACAGACCCAGCCGCCATTCTTAACGAAGGTATGCTGGCAGGCATGAGTATTATCGGCGAGAAATTCAAGAAAAACGAAGTCTACGTCCCGGAAGTCCTGATAGCAGCCCGTGCCATGAAAGCCGGCATGGAAATTTTACGTCCCAAACTGGTAGATGCCGGTGTCGAGCCTATCGGCACGGCTGTCATCGGTACAGTTAAAGGCGACCTGCACGATATCGGTAAAAACCTCGTTGGCATGATGCTCGAAGGAGCCGGGTTCAAAGTGGTCGATGCCGGGATTGATGTCTCTGCTGAAAAATTTATTGAAACAGCCAAAGCGAATAACGCCCATATCATCGGTGTTTCAGCCCTACTCACCACCACCATGACCAATATGAAGCTCGTGGTTGATGCTGTTAAAGAGGCTGGTCTCAGCGCCAAGGTGATCATCGGTGGCGCACCGGTAACACAGGCTTTCTGCGACGAAATCGGCGCCAGTGGCTACTCCGCTGATGCCGCTTCAGCCGCTGATCTGGCTAAATCATTACTGGCCTCTTAAAGTTGCTGTTGACAAAAGACGCTCTTTCTGGCAAAGTAGCGGCTCTCTTCTGGCGGGTTAGCTCAGTCGGTAGAGCAGCGGAATCATAATCCGCCTGCCGGGGGTTCAAGTCCCTCACCCGCCACCATCTCCCCCCCTATCTGCACTTTATCACCCTTTTATCGGTGATAATCTGATCCATTTTTATGTCGTGTTCCTCTACTGGGAGGGGCTCTTCAAACACCTGCCAATCGTAGCAGACAGCCACCAGTTTTGTAGCGGCGCTTACTTTCGACAGTAAACGGTCGTAGTACCCTTTGCCATAGCCGATCCGCCCGCCTGTTATATCAAAAGCCAGCCCTGGCACAATAAAGCAATCTACATCCCACGGCATCACCGGTATACGCACCGCCGGTTCACGAATCCCTTTGTACCCTATCGTAATTGGCGTAAACGGTGTCACTTCAAACAAACCGTATGCCTTGCTGTCACTATCCCAGGCCGGCACACTCAATCCATAACCGCTCTCAAGTATCAACCGCACTATCCGCCCCGTTGAAACCTCGTTAGGCATACTATAAAAACAGCAAAAGCGCCGTGCGTAGCGCATATGTTCGCTCTCGGCAAAATGGTGTAGTATAGCCCTGCCACAGCGATTTCTCTCTCTGTCCCCTATCTGCTGCCGCCGCTGTTGCATCTGTTGCCGTATCTCACTCTTCTCCACTTACGCCTCACTCCCTCTCACTGTTTTCAACCACTGTAGCCCACTGCTCCATCCGCTTGCGGATGGTCGACTCATATCCCTGGTCTGAAGGCTGATAGTAACACTTCTCGGCCGGCAGATAACGCTGCGCCACGGCATGTCCATCATAATCATGCGGGTAACGATAGGCGTGATCAGGCACATCACTCCCCACACCTTTCACATGGATGTTTTTCAGATGCTCCGGTACTGCCAACACCCGCCCTGCCCGTACATCGGCCAGTGCGGCATCAATCGCCACATATGAAGCGTTGCTCTTCGGTGCCGTCGCCAGATAGGTCGTAGCCTGTGCCAGTATTATCCGTGCCTCAGGCATCCCCACATACTCCACCGCCTGCATAGCTGCCGTCGCGACAGTCAAACCACGCGGATCGGCGTTACCGATATCCTCACTGGCCAATATCAATATCCGCCGCGCAATGAAACGGGGATCCTCCCCCGCCTCTATCATTTTAGCCAGCCAGTAGGTCGCCGCATGGGGATCCGAGCCGCGCACACTCTTAATAAACGCCGAGATCGTATCGTAATGTCCATCTTCGTCACGGTCGTACACAATCATCCGCCGCTGCACGCACTCCTCCATCACGCTGCGTGTAATCTGCACCACACCATCGCTGTTGCGTGGTGTACTTAAAGCCGCCAACTCCAAGGCATTTAAGGCACGCCTACCATCCCCCTCACAAATATCGGCCAGAAACGCCGCAGCAGCGTCGTCAATCACCACCCCCATCTGCCCTAAACCACGCTCTGTATCGTCAATGGCGCGTCTGATCAGCAGCTCCACCGCCGCCTGATCAAGCGGCTTCAATTCAAACACAATCGACCGCGAAGTGAGCGGCGAGTTTATGAAAACCTGCGGATTGTGGGTAGTGGCACCTATCAGAGTCACTGTACCATCTTCCACATATGGCAGCAAAACATCCTGCTGTGATTTGTTAAAGCGGTGTATTTCATCTATGAAAAGCACTGTCTTATGGTGCGCTTTTATCAACCTGGCATTTTCACAGATTGTCCTTAACCCGGCCACATTTGAAGTAACGCCGCTGCTCCGCTCAAAGCGACAACTAGTCGCCCGTGCCACCACCTCAGCCAGTGTAGTCTTGCCACACCCCGGCGGTCCGTAAAAAATCAGGTTGGTCAAACGATCCGACTCAATCACCCGCCGCAACATCTTCCCCGGACCGAGAATATGATCCTGCCCCACAATCTCATCCAGCGTATGCGGTCGCATCATGGCCGCCAGCGGCGGCCTTGCAGCCACACCATCGCGCCCACCCGGATCAGCGGTGATACTCCCACCCGCTACCCCGGCACTATTATCACTAAATAGATCACTCTTATCAGACATACCCCCAATTTTGCCATATTCATCTCCCCCTTTCAAGCACCTGATAGCCTAAACAGGTTTAAAACCGTTTAAACACAGCACCCCCCGGCGGCCTGGCCCGTAGCCCGCGGTGCGCAACGGCGCACCGCCCCACTCCGTAGCCACCGCAGCCACCGTAGCCTCCGCAGCCGTAGCCCGGTGCGCAACGGCGCACCGCCCATCCCCGGCGGCCTGGCTCGTAGCCCCCGGCACGCGATGCCCTC
Source organism: Lentisphaerota bacterium (assembly GCA_012520735.1). GTDB lineage: Bacteria > Verrucomicrobiota > Kiritimatiellia > RFP12 > JAAYNR01 > JAAYNR01. The sequence continues at coordinate 3,295 of JAAYNR010000110.1, forward strand.
CCTGCCCTGAAAGGGCTATACATACCAGCCCGGGGCAAAGCCCCGGGAATACGCAACAAATCATCTAAAACTGCTTACAGCCGTAACCAAATGTTGTACAGCATAGAAATCTTGTTCCCTTAACATATCTGGCACTTGCATGGACTCCCA
>JAAYNR010000223.1 GCA_012520735.1 Lentisphaerota bacterium
AGGTAAATTACAGCATCAGCGGTACGGCTACAGCGGATGAGGATTATGTGGCGTTGAGTGGCAAGGTGGTGATCCCGGCGGGTGAGACGAGTGCGGTGATTGAAATTGTGCCGCTATTTGATCGTTTAATCGAGGAGACAGAGACGGTGATATTGACATTGGAGAGTGGAAGTTATGCCGTAGGGACAGAGAAACAGGCAGTGGTGGAAATTGAAGATAGAGGCAAGGTGTTTCGCACCTGGAGCGGTGCGGTCAGTGCTTTGGCATCGGTACCGGGAAACTGGTTTGAGGGCGAGGTGCCGATCTCGGAAGACGGGGTAATTCTTGATGGCAGCAGTGTCAAGGCGATGACCTGGGATATCGAGTATCCGGTGGCAGTCTGGACACAAGCGGTGGAGTATAGCGGAACAGTGACATTTAAGACCGTTTATCCTGAGCAGGGGAGTTTTACCAATTTCGTGGTGACGGGGGATGTGTGGCTATTGGGTGGGACATGGACACACACCGCCAACAGCGGCGGTGATGTGGAGGTCGAGCGGCTGTGTGTGACGGTCGGTGGTGATCTCTTCCTTGGAACCAACGGCATAATCAATGTTGATGGCAGAGGTTACGCTGCGGCCAAGGGACCGGGGGCCGGGGGCACGGGAGCGACGACAGCGGGCTTTGCCGCCAGTCATGGCGGTGCGGGTGAAGTGATTACAGCAACTGCAGTCACCTACGGTTCGATAACCCGTCCGGTAAATCTGGGCAGCGGTGCTCAGGGGAGAGGTGGTGGGGCAGTCTCTTTATCGGTCGGAGGAACGGCGGTGATAGATGGGGTGATTTCGGCCCAGGGTGATAAAACAAGTAATGCTAACTACTGTCAGGGGTCTGGTGGTTCAATCCTGATAGAGGCCGGGACAATAGCCGGCAGTGGGGTAATCAGAGCTGGTGTGAACCTTGACAACACCCCTTACTATGGCAGTGGCGGCGGGCGGATCGCGATAGTCAGTGAGAGCATTAGTGATTTGTCGGCTATGACTATAAAGGCGAATACCCATACGCAGAACCGGGTTGGCGGGGGGAGAGCCGGAACACTTTTTATTAATAACGGGGGTGATAAAAAAGTAATAATCGACCAGGAGAATATGGGGTATATGTCGGAGAGTTACACGGTATTACCGGCAGAGATTTCCGAGTTTGCGACAGACCCGGCATTTCATGGCGAACTGGCTGGTGTAACACTGGTTCTTACTAACAAGGCCTATGTTGCTCTGTCGCGCGATGTGCGGCTGAAAGATATAAGTTATTTGAGCGGTGCACTGGTGCTTAATTCGTGGACGCTCTATCTGGTGGCCGATGAGCCGGTGGGTTTTCCGTCTGGTTGCGGTGGAGGTACCATAAAACCAAGCGGTGTTTGTTATACCTTTGATGATGGTGCATCCATAACTCGTGATGGGCGGATATTGTGGAGTGATGTTGACGTGACTTGGCGTATGGTGACTTTTGCCAAGCCTGATGAAGGGGGGAGTACAGCTATAGATGGAGTTGCTGTGGAGGGTTATTATGACAATGGCTGCGAGCCGGTATTAAACGCCATGCCAGATATGGGCTACGAATTTATGTACTGGGATGGGACCACTGACAGTGGCTCGTATGTAACAGACAGCAAAATGACATTGGCACCGATCAGCGGCAACCGTTTTTTGCGAGCTTGGTTCATTGATGAGTCGGCCGACGCATCCACTAACAGTTGGCTGGTAGCGTCCTCCAGCAGTGACTGGAATGATCCACGCAATTGGAGTTTAATGAGAGTTCCGTTTGCAGGACAGGTTGTGATAGTTCCTGCTGGAGCGCAGATAATGTTAACCAATGCCACAGCGCATTTGTTCGAATTTATATTTTCCGGTGCGGAATTATTCTTTGATGGGTGGGAGACAAAGCTCCATGCAGAGAGTATCAGTATCAATCAGGGTGTTTTGACCCATGCTATCAACAGCGCTGAAGCACCTGATGAGAATGGTGTGTGGATACCCAATGCCAGAGTGTGGCTGGAGTGCGACAACTTGCTGCTGGCGAGCGGAGCCAGTATCAATGCAGATGGCAAAGGGTATCAGGGCGGACCTATGGGGAGTATTAACAATGGTAAGGGGCCGGGTGGTGGAGCAGGTGGAGGAATCTATTTCTGTGGAGCCAGTCATGGTGGTCATGGGGCAGCCGGGCCGGACTATCCGACAGCAAAGAGTGCCGAACCATATGATTCAGCAGTAACACCTTACGAGCCGGGCAGCGGCGGCGCCAAGTATAGTTCTTACGGTGGTGCTGGTGGTGGCGTGGTTTTGATCGAGGCCAGCGGAGCGGTGACAGTAAATGGAGTTATTTCAGTCAATGCTACTGCCGGCAATGCCGGTGGGTCCGGGGGCTCCATCTATATAAACTGCAAACAGTTTAGCGGAAACGGGGCAAGTTTTAGTGCCAAGGGATCGGTTGCCTCAATAGAGGTTGCCGGAGGTGGCGGACGCATTGCGCTTAATTACGACCCGCTACCACAGGCCGCAGAGTTGTCCAGATTGAGCTTTGATGTCTCGCCGGGGCTGGCCGGCAATGCTGATATGGGGACACTGTGGTTTGCTGACACAGCGATCCTTGACAGCTATGGCGTGAAACTGGCCGGGCAGTTATTTAACATCGATGCATGGAGTGTTGACAGCCTGACGGTAACCAATTGGAACGTCCGCTTCCGCGAGGAGAACTTCTGTTTGACGGTGACCAACGACTTAACCATCAGCGGTACGGGGGTTGGGGTTGTTCTGGGCGGGACGATAGCGACGAATATGTACCGCGCGGAGCTATTGGGGACAATGTCGGCACCGAGTTTAAAGGTTGGTGGCGACATGAAAATAATGTCGGGGGCAACATTCGGTATCTATGCGGGGATCACCAATGGTCTGCCTGATGGTTGGGGGGCGAAAGTTGAGGTTGGCAAGACGCTCACCATTGCTAGCGGCAGTACACTTCTGGCCAAATCAGAACCGCTGAATGGTGGATCACCCTATTTTGAGGTGGGGTCATTAATCATTGAGACAAACGCTACATTCTCAGCCTTAGGTCTCGGCTTTCTGTCGGGCTTTGCTGGTAAGCCTGCCGGTAACGGTCCAGGCGGAGGTGATGGCGCAGGATACGGCGGGGCCGGTTATAGAGGGGTGGCTTATGGGAGTCGTGAGCGGCCAGAATATGCGGGCAGCGGCGGCAATGGCAGCGGGTTTGGTGCCGGCGGCAACGGTGGCGGATTGATCCGTGTGGTGGCTGAACGGTTAGTTGTAGTTGAAGGCGAGATCAATGCCAGTTCGTCACGTTATATTAATGGTCGCTATGGGTACAACAACCACATTAGTGGTGGAGCCGGCGGTGCCATCTTTATAGAGTGCGCCAAGTTTTACGGGACACCGGCGGCTGTACTCAGTGCCAAAGGGAGTCAGGGCAGGGGGTCACAAACGAACGGTGGTGGTGGCGGCGGACGCATTGCGATCTGGATAGGTCAGCGCTGGTTTGAAGGGATACGGGCAAACAGAGTTGTTGAGCTCGAGGCCTTGCCTCATTATAAGGGTGTTTTTGATGTTTCTGGAGGAGCAAGTCCGACTGCTAGTCGTCATGGCGAGCCCGGGACGATAGCATTTTTTCAGGTATTTGCACCGCCGGGGACGGTGCTGATGATTAGGTAGTAAGTAATAGGTGATAGGTGAGAGGAGGGTAAGGTGAGCAAGGGAAAGAGAGTAGTTTTGGTTTTATGTGGGCTGGGCTGTCTGGTGGTGGCGGTGGCACGTGCTGAACCGGTGGTGAAGCTGGAGGGAGATACCAGTTATATTCTGATTGAGGCGGCGGAGGCACCACAGTTACCAGTGGGGGAGAGTTATACGCTGGAGGGGTGGTTTAAGCCGGCGACATTGGCGGGGACGCTCACTTTTTACAGTAAAAACACCAACAGAACGCAACCATATAGTCATATGTTCGCTATCAGGAGTAGTGGTACGGTTTTGAGTGTTTATTGTGGGAACAACGGGACTCCGCGTAATGGGTGGGTTGATGTTACGCTGGATCAGGCGTTGGTGGCAGACCAGTGGTATCATATAGCATTCAGTTTTGAGTCAGGCACTATGAGCTGTTTTGTAGATGGTGAGTTTCAGGGGAGTGCGGCTTGTAAAACAGGTAATTATGCAGAACATAGTGTTAAGTTGGGGGGGTACAGTAATAAGTATGACTTTCAGGGGCTGATGAGTGAGATGCGTCTCTGGGAGAGGGGGCGCAGTGGTGCGGAGATACGGAGTATGATGAATTGGCGTCTGCCGCCCAATACCGCCGGGCTACACGCTTACTGGCCACTGAATGAGGGGAGTGGGACTAATGTGTACGATCAGGCAAACAACGTTGCCACAGGCAGTTTTGTTAATGTGAGTTGGGAGGATGATGGTGAGTTGACACCGGCTCTGCCGACTGTGGCACCTTTCTATATAGTTGCACCACCGGTTTTGGCGGCAAATAAGGTTGGGGCGAGGTATCTGGTTTATACCAATGAAGTAGCAGTAATGGAGGTGCCGGTGAGAGAGGAATATGACAGATTTCAGGTAACTGCTGTGCCTTCACCGACAGCAATTAGTGGCAGTGCGTGGATGTCGCTGGAAGAGTTGCCGCAGAGGCTGAACTTTGTGGTGCCAGAGAGTGAGAGTGAGAGTGTTCATTCGTGGTACTTCTGGTTTACCAATAGCAGCGAGAGTGTAGTGCTAGGCGGGAGTGCGGTTGAGGTTACTTATGTGCCTGGGATTCCACTACCACCAGTGGCGATTTTTTCGGGTGGGTCTTATGATGGGGCGGCGTTTGATGAGGCGGCTGAGCCGTTAATTATGCCGGGGCCGCAGATCGGGTTATCATGGGGGGCGGATCGTCTGCTTGATGTGCGGGGAGTGGTGATAGAGGCGGAGGATATTACGATAACGGAGTCGTTGGATGGAGAGTATTTGGGGCTAATAAAAGGGAACAGCATGACATTGGGCTTTCCGGCACAGGCGGAGTTGAGCTGGGATATTACGAGTTTGACTTATGGTGGTGCGGCAGCGGCGAAGGTTGGGAGTGCGGTGGTGAGTGAGGATGGCAGTGCGATTATCATACCGTTGCTGGCTGATTTTGCGACGGCTGAGAGTCTGGTACTGCAGGGGCTCAAAATAAGGGGTGGGGTGTGGTCGCCACAGTTTACAAGTCGGCTGCGGTTGGATTACGACAGCAATGGTGTCTGGGACAGTTATGATGAGTTTTTAATGAGAGTGGGGATGCGGTGGCCGGGTGGTTCATATGACGGTGCGGCCTTTGACGAGGCGGCCGAGGCAGTGAAATTACGGCCGATGGCGACGGTAATTTTTTTGCGGTAAGTTATAAGGGAAAGTGAGGAGAGAGATGAGAAGAGAGAGAGTAAGAGAGAGAGTGAAAGCGAGTGTGACAGTCTTGTTTGCGGCTCTTATTTTGGGCACAACAATGGTGTCACAGGCCAACAACCTGCAACTGGCTAATACGGTAATGGAGCAGACGGTGATCAAGTTTGACATATCGTGGGAGAACAGCTGGCGGTTGGATGGAGTGAGTGAGGGGGATGGTTATTTTCATGATGCGGTCTGGGTCTTTTTCAAAGCCCGGGCAGAGGGAGAGGAGGAGTGGCGTCATGTCAAACTGGCTAAGGCGGGGGTTAATCCGGAGGGGTCAAATGGAGGAAGCATTGGCAACAACATAGAGCTGGTGGTACCGGAAGATTGCATGGGGCTGTTTATTCGTCGTTCGGCTGAGGGCAGTGGCAGTGGTACGATTGACAGCAGCAAGGTGACAGTACCGTGGAGCTATAAAGCGAGCGGGTTCAGCATGGGGCAGAAGCTCTATCTGCGCAGCTATGCGATTGAGATGGTCTATGTGGCTGAGGGGCCATTCTGGGTAGGCGATGGTTTGACTGGTTTTACCCGAACGCTGATCAACACCAATGATGCGACAACAGCGGCGGTAAAAGTAGATAACGAGTGGCAGGGAGGGCGGCCGTCGGGTCAGACAGCACCTGAGAATGCTGAGTGGCCCAACGGTTATAATGCCTTTTATTGCATGAAGTATTTGATCACTCAGGGACAATATGTTGATTTTCTGAATTCATTGACCTCAGTACAGGCCGTGTTGCGAGCTTATGTCGGCAAGGCTGGCCGGTGTACTATCGGTGTCAGTGGTGGTGTTTACAGTGCCGATGTGCCGGACCGGGCTTGTAATTATTTAAGCTGGGTGGATACGCTGGCTTATGCGGCCTGGGCGGGCTTGCGGCCGCTGAGTGAACTGGAGTACGAGAAGGCGTGTCGCGGGCCGCTTTATCCTGTGCCGGGGGAGTATGCCTGGGGGACCGATACCATTGTTACCAATCTGTTACTCTTGAACGGTGTTGAAGATGGCACAGAGATAGTGACTAATGATGTCTCTATAGGTGCGGGAATCACTTATGGAAACAGCGGTGGTATGAATAACCTGGCAAAACGCGTAGGGATATTTGCCAGACCGGGTGCTGATAGGATCTCATCAGGAAGTTCCTACTGGGGGATTACCGACCTGAGTGGCCATTTGTGCGAACGTAGTGTATCAATCAGCGATGCTGACGGACGCAAGTATCTGGGATCGCATGGCCAAGGGGCATTGGATCCGATTGAGGGTATAGCTTTGAATAGCGACTGGTATGAAACAGGCCGAACCCAGCGTGGTCTTGGCTGGCACTCGTCACATAGCTCGATAACGTTGTTAAGAGTCTCCTACCGTAATACGGAAGCCAATGCAGGTGGGCGGGTATCATCAATCGGCGGCCGCGTGGCACGCAGTGCGCCGTGATTTTCCCTTGCGCGTGGCGCAAGGGAAGTAATAAGTGCTAGGTTATAAGTAATAAGAGAGAAGAGAGAAGGTTGAAGGAAGAATTATGAATGGTGAAGGAAAAGAGAGCAAAGGTAGGTTATAAGTGAATAACTTGAGAGTGCGGACTTCTCCCACTTTTTCTTCTCCATTTTAGTATCATTTTTCAGCTTTGCGTTGGCGTGATTTAGTAGCTAACCCGTTAGCTACTGTCAAAAAAAACAAGAAGTTCAAACAG
>JAAYNR010000122.1 GCA_012520735.1 Lentisphaerota bacterium
ACTCACCAAAGGTGTGCCTCAAGGGCTGATTGCGTGTGCCCATGGTGGAACATCAATGCCGCAATGGGATCCGAAGCTGAAAAAAGCGGGGGGCAAAAGTCTTTACGGGGCGATGGTGCGTCGTTTGCAGAAGAACGGTGGGCGTGTGGCAGGGATGATCTGGTATCAGGGATGCAGCGACTGTTTTGATGGTGCGGCTCAGCTATACACTGAGAGGATGAAAGAGTTTGTAAGTGCCTTACGCCGTGATTGTCAGAATAAAGAGTTGCCGATAGTAATTGTCCAGATAGCCCGTGTAATTTCGTGGGCAGAAGAGCAAAAACACTTCTGGAACATGGTACAGGAGCAGCAACGGTTGCTGGCTTACCGGATTAAAAATCTTCAAACTGTGCCGGTAATAGACCTGCCGCTTGACGACACCATTCACATCAGCGGAGAGAGTCAGGCGGTACTTGGCGGGCGCATGGCACAGGCGATGGAGGTTTTGCGCGGTAACCGTCAGGCCGGGTTGCCGCCAATTACACTGGAGTCGACAGAAATTGAAGAGACACGGTGTCTGGGGGTGGTTGTAGCCAAATTTGGCAATGTGATGGGTGGTTTGCAGGCGGGATCACGCCCGTCCGGCTTTGCTATAACGAGTGATGTCAGCACTGACAACATCTTTGACACGGTGATTGATGGTGACACCGTACGGATAAGGACGACCATGGCACCGGCTGACCTGTCGATGGCGATGCTGCATTACGGGTTTGGCTACAACCCTTACTGTAACATTACCGACAAAGCCGGGCGCTCGTTACCGGTCTTCGGACCGATTGCCTTAGGCAAACCCCGTGCGATCACCTCTTTTATCCGTAGCTGGGAAATCAGCGACTTCAAGCCTTCAGCCGGTGATTTGACCAGCCTTAAATATCCGGCTGAAATTGTGAAGTCATCCCTTGAAAAGCGAACCTTCAGCGACAATTTCTGTCTGCTCCACCCAGAGATCGCGGCTCGCGGTAACAAAGACGAGGTTATCTACTTTGTCACCACCTTTAACTGCGCCAGCGAGATGCGCCTCAATCTGGTGTTGGGTTACGATGGACCGGTCAAAGCGTGGGTTAACGGGCGAAAAGTGTTTCACGACCCGTCCGGCACCAACCCGGCCACACCACAAAAGGGAGTTGGTGCTTTCAAGGCTAAAGCCGGAGACCATGAACTGGTCGTTGCGCTTGGCACAAACAGCGGCAACGCCTGGGGTATTTATGTCCGTTTAGAGCGCTTGGGAGTTAGTGCCAAGGCTCTGCGTGACGTTACATACGAGCTGCCATCAATATGAGGCAGCTCGGCAGATATCTGATTCGCAACTGGCCGCTCTTTGTGTGGCTGGCGGTAGGGGTGGTACTTTTCTGGCCGGTGCGGGGTTACTACGTAGCTCTGCCCTCACCCGACAGTGCCCCTTTTTTTCCGGCCGGTCACCGCTTGCGTCTGCTGGAACAGATTCTGGCGGGGACAACGGTGGTCACGCCCCACCATCTGCTTAGCCTGATATTCCCGCCACTACCCCTGAACGACTTCTTCTACCTCCTCGACACCATGCTGGTGGCGGTCGGTTGCGCCTGGTTCCTGCGCGGACGCGATGTGCCACCACTGGCGGCCTGGATTGGTGGCGGGATACTCGCCTTTGCCGGTTACTCCTTCACCCTGGTCTCTGCCGGTCACATGGGGTTCTTCCATATGACAGCCTATGCCGTATTTATGTTTGGCGCACTGGTGCGGGCAGTCAGGTGGGGTAGGTGGCCATACTACATACTGACGGCAATCTTTGCCGCCTGGACCATAGTTTTTGCGCCTGACTTCGGGCCGATAATGCTACTGTTGGCGGCAGCTTACGGCTTATGGATTTTGCTGAGCAATGCTGATGGTACGCCATGGGTGCGGCAATGGCGATTTCTTGCAATAGGGTTACCAATAGCGGCACTCTGCTTTGCGCTGGGTTCATGGACGACGATACGTAATATATTGAATGAACACGTATCACACCGCGAAGGGCAGATAGCAGCGACAGCACCGACGCAAGAGGCTAAAGAGGGGGAGTCTGACGATCCACACACCCGTTGGATTTTTGCTACAAACTGGAGTCTGCACCCGGAAGAGTTGATTGAGTTTGTGGTTCCCAATCTTTACGGCACACAGTCCGGCGACCCCAAGGCACCCTACTGGGGCAAGCTCGGGCGCACCCTTGATTGGGAAAAACACCACCAGGGTTTCCCCAACTTTCGTCAGCACACCATCTACCTCGGTGCATTACAACTGATGCTGGCTGCTCTTGCGGTTGGAGCCTGGTGGAGAGGGAGGCGAAGAGTTGTCGGCGACCAGGAGAGAGGCGAAGAGTTGGCTGACAGTGTTGCAACACCATTCTGGCAGTCAGACATCCCCTTCTGGACGGCAGTCTGGGTCATTGGGTTACTACTGGCCTTAGGGAGACATGCGCCACTTTACCGTCTATTTTACAGTTTACCCTATATGTCGCTCTTGCGCGCTCCGGTAAAATTCATCCGCTTCGTGGAAATCGCCACGGCAATTCTGGCCGCCTCCGGGGTGGCGGCTCTCTTCAACGGAGAAATCAAACGGCGCTGGGGGTGGGTAGTGGCAGCGGCGATTGGGGCTTTTGCCCTGATAGTCAGCGCACTTTGGGCTAACAGCGATACCACAGTCATACAGCGGGCGCTTGAGCCGCTGAGAATGGCATCCATAGCGGGCTTACTAAAGCAAAATCTTGTTCATGCGCTCCTTCACGGGGCAGTCGCCTTTGCGGTGTCAGGGGCGGTATTCTGGCTTGGCGGCCAGCAAAAACATCGCACACTCTACCTGACAGCGGCAATAACACTATGGCTGGCCATTGATGTCACCCTGGTCAACCGTCGCTTCATCCAAGCCTGGGACCTCAGCGCCCACTACAAGCCGAATGCCATCGTCAAAAAAATCCTGGAGGACGGTGGTCCCGCGCCGGTCGTGGCGAATTATGTGACACCGAATCAAAATCAGGATTGGCTATCTGCATCATTTAATATGAATGGAATCGTCAATTCTACTCCATCACCACAGTCTCAAACCCCATTCGCTAAACTACATGCAGCTTTAGAGAATGACCCTATCCGCTACTGGGAGTTGTGTGGTGCAAAATATGCGGTTTTGCCTAATCAGGCTGGTAGGGCTTTAGCAGGGCAACGATTAAAGCCTATATCCACATTTGAATTAGGCAATGGTCAAGTTTGGGCTACTCAGGATCTAGGTCAGGCAATTTTAATAGCCGAAATACCAAATGCCATGCCATATGCCTGGCTTACACCGACATGGAGCGTAGTTCCTGACAAACAATCTCTTAATAAAACAGTTAAAAACTCCAACCGCAATCATACTGTTGTGATAGGTGAAAAGCAAGGTTTTTTTGGTTATCCCAAAAGTACGGCGGGCACAGTTGCCGTGAAACAGGTTCGTTATGAAAAAGGCAAGAGATCAACAATTCTTGAGGTTGATAGCCCAGCCGAACAGTTTTTGGTTCTACGAAGTCGCAATGATAGGAAACCTAAGTTATCCTATGCTAAACTTAACGGAAAAAAATGCAATTTGCAAACAGCAAACCATGTTTGGGTTGGGTTAGTGGTGCCAGCAGGAAGCCATTATGTTGAGTTGGGTGCCACAAGTAGTACTACTAGTGGCTTTGCAATATTAGCTCAATTTTTAATACTTGTGGTTTCAGTTGGAAAGTTGGTGTTTATGTCTAGACATTCGGTTTAATTTTAATAATGGCTATCATGTATGACAAGAGTTGGATTGAAAAGTAGTATAATAAAAATGCTTAAAACTAGCAGGTGCGGTCGCTGGCTGTTAGCAAAAGTTTGGGATTTATATATGGTCTTGGTTAAGTTACGTAAGCAATATTTTGTTCAAAAAGAGGGGTGGTTTGTTTTAAGGGAAGTCCATGAAGCTCTAACTGAAGCCGGAATTTCATATTTTGTCGATTTTGGTACGTTGCTGGGTATGATTCGGGAGGGTAGATTTTTGAGGCACGATGCTGATTTAGATATAGGAATTATCGGTGCTTCTACAGATGTTAAAGATTGTCTGAATGATGTTTTAAAAAAAGCTGGTTTTCGGTTATCGGTTAGTTTTTGGTTTAAAGGGTCGTGCGTTTCGCAAAGTTATATTTACGGTAAAGTCAAGTGTGACTTTTGTTTTTATGTCCAACAGGAACCATTGATGAAATGTTGGCTATTTCGTCGTTTTGTTGAAGGCTATGAGTACAGTTCACCTAATGAGATGACCGCATTTGAGTTTCATTATACCAATGTAAATGAGTTGAAAGCTTTGGAGTGTAATGGAATAACTATGATGATACCTTCTGACCCTGAAAGTTTTCTAGTGGAAAAGTATGGTAATGATTGGCGAATTCCTAATAAAAAATGGCGGTATTGGTTGGCTCCTAGGGCTAAGCAATGTAATGAGTTTGGGCAGTTCCATTATGCATGAGGTGTTGGTGCTTTATAGTTGGTTTCCTCTCACAACGATATACGAGAACTAAAAGAGATGAAAAATCCTGAAATGTCTGTTATAATATGTTCATACAATCGTGCCGTTTATTTAAAAATTTGCTTAGAAGCATTTTTTTGTCAGCCAAGTGAAGCACTTAACAAGGTTGAGATTATTGTTGTAGATAACAATAGTGACGACAATACAAAAGAAATTGTGAGCCTATTTTCAAAGTTGGCACCAAATATTCATTATGTATGTGAACCACTGCAAGGGCTTTCCAATGCTAGAAATAGAGGTTTAAAAGAAGCTAAAGCATTATGGGTAGCATATGTGGATGATGACGGTGAGGTTTTTCCAAATTTCATTGAGTGTGCATTGAAAGTTATACATGAAGGTAAATACGATGCGTTTGGAGGTGTGTATCTGCCAAAATTTTCACCAGGAAAGCCGGGGTGGTATAGGGATGAGTTTGCGTCCAATATTAAATTGAGTTATACAGAGTGTAACATTCCATATAAAAATCAATGGTTTTCTGGTGGTATTTGTGTGTTTAAAAAAAGTGCCTTGGAGGCTGTGAGAGGTTTCAGCAGTGTTCTTGGCATGACTGGAAAAAGATTGGCTTATGGTGAAGAGACTTTGGTGCAGGTAAGAATGGAGAAGGCAGGCTTTAAGTTAGGTTTTATTCCAAGTATAAAAATGTTTCATTGGGTGTTACCAATGAAATACACATTAAGATATTTCTTTAAAAAATCTTTTGGTACTGGGCGAGATTCTTGGCAAAGCATGGGTCAGCAGGCTTCTTTGGGGGAGATTTTCTTAATCTATGGATCAACTTGTAAGCGGATTTTAATTGCATTATGCAGGCTTGTTATTTCATGGCGGCCATCTGCGGACTGGAGGCCAACAGCATGTGTGGCAGAATTGCTTAGTGCGCTAGGTAATGCTTTGGGTTGTTCTTATGGCTATTGGATAGATGTCAAATTTAGGTGTAATTTTTTTGCCGCAGCTAGTATTTTCTTTTGATTGAATTCAACCTTAAAGTCTGATGGGCGTGTTACAGGATAAAGGGCTTTATCTTCATAACAATATGTACACTTTTACCCTGAAAGCAGACATCATATGAGCGAGTTGCATGTTGGTTTTGTTGGTGCAAAATGTTACTGGTTAGCTTTACGCGGACAACTCTTGCACTTCACTACTAACTTTAGTATGTAAAAAAATTTGACTTTTTATCGGAATTTTATTCCAAGTTTTGGACAAAAAATACCACACCTGATGCTTGTTAACGGAATGTAGATCAGACGCAAGATACTTGGACGCATTGATCAAAACAAAAATCAATCCCATCCCCTTGCTTTTGACTCAAAGTAATGCACATATTTTACTAACATCTTTAGTGGCCAGCCTACTTTGGCACCTAACCACGTCAAGCCGCGACGCCAAACTCCGACATAACGATTCTCATCCTTAATATCTGCTTGTTCGTCAACTAATATTTGACCTGAGCCAATTTCTGGGTGTACAAGTGGCCATGCCAGACTCTTCGTGGACTCATAGCGTTGGGAATCATACTCAAAGGAGGTGTGAGTTGAATCGTCTCTGAAGCCTTGATTACTTATTAAATTTACCGCAGGTTTGATGCATAACATATCATTAGCAAACAAAGCAATAGCCCATGGAATTGCCCAGCTATCAAGGCCTGCCTCCCATTGATCTATATATTTCCACCAATAATTGCGGAAACGGGTTGAATGGCCTAAACTAGCCTTGATTTGGTCCATTTTAACGCGATAACGGCTTAGTGATACATCTTGAAATGCCCATGCCCTTCGCCATGTGGCCCAACCCGAAATTATGGGTAATTTTGAGAAGTAATAAGAGCTAGTTTTGTCTGTTTGAAACTGATAAAAGTTATGGCCACTTATCATGCCAATACGGTGATCATCAGCAAATTTAACAAGCAGTTCTGTTGCAAAAGGGAAAAAGTCGGACACCGGGTGGCAGTCGTCTTCAAGGATGATGCCGCTATCCACATTATCAAAAAACCAGTTAATGGCATTGGCTGGTCCATATTTACAGCCCTGGTTTTGTTCGGCAAAACGAGTTTGTACTTCACAGCCCCAGTCGAACTGTTTGATTAAATTGCGGACTGCTAGGCATCGCTCTATTTCTCCAGTACGGTCAGGGCGTGGGCCATCAACAGCAAAGTAGATTTTCATCACTCTGTTTTGTCGTAAAATATTAATTAACTCTGCCGCTAAGTCGGGACGGTTAAAAGCTATTATGAGGACAGGGGCAATGTTATCTTTCATTAATTTGGCTTTCTTGCTGACAGGTGCCTCTTGTAAAGCTCTATATATGCCTGTGCCATACGCTCCATGCTGTATTCTGATTCGGCAGTGGTGCGGCAATTTTGGCGTAGTTCGGCATATGCGGTCGGTGTTTGTTGAGCCAGTTGTATTATGGCTTGGGCGAGAGAGGTGGCATTGCGTTGTTTGACGACATAGCCGGTGGTATCGTCGCGTATGATGTCAGGGCAACCACCGACATTGAAGGTGATAGCGGGGGTGCCGCAGGCGATAGATTCGAGGAGCATATTTGGAAAATTGTCTACAAGAGTAGGCAGGATGTAGGCATCGCAGGCAGCGTAGAGTTTGGCAACCTCGGCATCATTAGCAATGTACCCTTTGTGGTGCAGTGTGACACCAGGCAGATCCGGTACTCCGCGACCAAAGGTGACAAGCTCAAATTTACCGGGATGGGAGGCTGCGAGTTGTTTGACGGCTTCAGCGACGAGGTTAAAGCCTTTTAGCTCATTATCAAGAGCGGCGGAACCTGCGAGGAGATAAAATTTATCATCGTTGAAGTTAAGTTGTTGGCGTGTTGGGTTCCGCAACTCTGGGGTAAACACATCAAGTGGTATGCCGTTGGGGATGTGTACAACCGTTTTGCCGGCGGCCATGGGGGAGTTTTTTGTTTCGTGTTCCAGCCAGCGGCTAGGGGTGATGGCGGTGAGGTTGGGGTGTTGCCAGGCGGCATGTCGCTGGTGCCACCCTTTGCGGGAAGCATCATCTTCATGGTCAGAGCCGAGCTCTGGACAGTGGCCACACCTCTCCAGGTAGCGGAGGCAGTCGGGGGTACAATGGCAGCCACCGGTGATGGCACTCATGTCGTGCAGGGTCCAACAGACGGGATATGGCAATGATGCAACCGCTTTGTGTGACAAAATGCCGTCAAAGAGGTGAAGGTGCACCATGTCTGGCCGCAGTTTTTTTATCAGGCGCAAGGGGTTGATGGCAAGGTTGCTGGCGCTCCAGCCGCATCGCGGAAATTTGGGGTATTTTTTTGTGGGGGTGTTGTTGGCAATGGTGAGCAAGCGCCATGCTACCTTACCAAGGATATTGGGGCGGAAAAGAGGGTGGACACGTAGATCATTGGTGAGTTTGCTTAATACCACCATGTGTGATTCGTGGCCAGCGTCATTGAGCGCACAGTGGAGACGGTAGGCGGCTTTGAATGCGCCGCCTTCATCATCCTGCTGGCTAAGCTGTACTATACGCATGGAGTTATGGTCTTTTTCTTTTTCAATTAATTTGCAGTTATTTTTATCATATTGAGCCAGAAAGCGCAAATATGAAAATATTAGGAGAAAAATAGTGGTGAAAGCCGGGTTATGTCACGCCCTTACAGGGCTAAATTATGTTTTTGGGTTGTTCTCGGGGCGTTGCCCCGAGCTGGTATGTATAGCCCTTTCAGGGCGGTGGGCACGATGCGGCAAAGCCGCATCTTTGGTGACAGGCAGGAATGCCTATCTTACATTGGGCCTTGTGAGTGCCCCGCCGATGACGGCGGTCTCCAGGGCGAGGAGGTTTTCGTTTAAGTGTGGTTTCGTTTAAGGGTGGCGTTTAAGCGTAGCGGCGTGAACGCCGCTTTAGAAGGCGGAGGTGTTGCCGCGGCGACGGGTGTCTTTGCCCATTTTGGAGATGTCGACGCTGCGTTTCCAGACTTGGCTGCGTGAGCGGTCGTTCAGGCGCATCTGGAAGGTGTAGGTTCGCTCTTGCATGCCGCCGCCGCGGGCGATCTGTTCCATGATGGTTCCTTCGAGGTAGAAGTCGGCCTGGGCGGCGTCGTTGAGTTTGGTGTCGCTGAGGAAGGCATCGCGTTTGTTGGCCTGGACAGAGGCGGCGTCGTGTGCCACGAGGGTGACTTGTCCGCTATTGAGTAGTTCTTCGGTGACGCGCTCGGAGACTTGCTCGATGTTGATCCGTTCGCGGGTAGTGTTACGGATGGCACCAACGTCGAGTCGGGGTTGGCGACCGTTGTTTCTGGCGGAGAACTGGGCGATTGAGGGGTGGACAAGTAGCTCACGGGTCATCCGCTGGGCGGCATCCATGAAGTCGGTCATGTCGAGTCCCATAGTGGTGATCGATTCGAGTCCGCCTGTCTCGATACGACGTGGCTGGGTGCTGGCGCAACCGGTGAACATGGCGGCTACTACGATTGAACTGAGGGAGATGAGGATTGTTTTTTTCATAATAAGCTCCTTTTTCAGGGGTGTTTAAGCAGGGTTAAAGGTTTTTAGCGGATATCTTCACTGATTCTGATTTTAAAATCTTTGGCTCTCTCGTTAGGTGCCGTGAAGAGGAACTGTTTGGAGTCGCGGGCAGGGAAGCGGCCTTCACTCCACTGGGTGAGTGAAGTTTCAACTCTCATGCCGCTCTCATCGAACCATTCACAACGGTAGAAGATTGTGCGTGGTTTGCTGCTGAAGTTGGTGAATTCGACAGCGATCTGTTTGAAGCCGTTGGCAGCGGTTTTCTCCAGAAGGTTTGAGACTTTAACCGGTTGTGAGGCGTCGGTTTCAACATGGAGACGTATAACTTCGTTAGGGACGCTCTCTTTGTGGTAGTTTTCTACTGAGTCGACAGTATGGAGGCAGCCGGTAAGGCCGAGTAGCAGAGTTGCTGAGAGGGCGATAGTTGCTGTTTTTTTCATGTTTGGTACCTCTTTGTCATTTTAGTTTGAATTGTGATACTACAGGCTCAGCCTGCATGGATCCCGTGCTCTTGACCAGAACCACAATAACTTCCCCGTCTTGCAGGGTTAAATCATTATGCCATGATCCGGAGGGGAATGACAACCCTATTTTGCGGTCTTGGGGGATAGTGATACGGGCAAGTTGAAATTGTTTGGGGAGTAGTTCCCAAGAGCGGATGTCGGTACTGGTGGAGGCGTAGCTGATGGCGGCAGTAGTTATCCAGGTGCCAAGTTGGGCGAGGGCGCGAGTGTTTGCGTCTTTGATGTTGTCGGTAGCGCGACGAGCCGCGAGATTTAGGGCGGCGTTGACGGCTGCATTAACGACTGATTGGGCTATTTGCCGAGCAATGACAGCGGGGAAGGTGTCGTCGTAAATCTGTTTGACCATGGCGTCGACATCGGCAAGGAGCTCGGTATGGAGACGTGTACCGCAATAGTCGGTGACAGTCATGGTGGGTACATGGTTGTGGTTGGGCCGGAGCTGGGGGTAGGCCATGCCGATATAGGAGATGTATTTACTGGGGACGGGGATTTCGACACGAACCTCTTCAAGGTGTGGTGCGAGGCCTGTTTCAAAGATGATGTAGGCGGTGTTTTGTAATGGGGCGTTGAGTGGGTTTTTCAGCTCCGCCTGTATTGTACGATTGCGGGAGGCAAAAACTAGTAGGTCGGACAATTCACGCGCAACATTGTTGCGATCGGTTTGTATGAGTCCGGTTCCCTGGGTGCGGAGGAAGAGGTAGGTGAGGAAGGCGGTAAAGGGATTGGTGTAATTTTTATAACCGCTGAGGTCGGAGTGGAAGTCGGCATCAGCAGCGATGCGGTTACTCTCGACTTTGGCAAGGAGGGAGTCGCTGGCGGCAAAGGAGTCGCCACGTAGTGATTTGAGATCGTCTGTTTGCTCTTTTTTCTCGAACTCGTTGTTAAGTGCGGCGCGCGTGAGATCGGTGGTGTCGGTAGGGTCACCTTGGTGATTGCCGCTCTGCAGGGTGGCGTTGCGCTTCTCGACGCGTAGTTCGTTTTCGGCGATTACCTCATCACGAAAGTGCATGGCGTAGATAATAAAACGGCGGGCTTCGTCCATATCACCGGCTTGCATGGCATCGAGGGCACGATAGGTGTATAACATAATCCCTTCGTGCGGCTTGGCGTAGTAGGTAGAGTCGGCTGTGGCGGGGATTACGAGCCCCAGGGCATCGCGTACCAGACGGAGGCGTTCATTTTCCCAGGCGGTTTCGAAGAGCGGCTGAGCGTATTCCCAGGCTTCATTGGCTGAGTCGAAATAGCCGGCGGCGCGGAGGGCAGCGGCATGGTTGAGCTGCCAGAGCAGAGCACTGTTGGAGGTGGATGAGGAGTCGTGTGGGGCTTTGGAGTAGGTAACAGACAAAGTATTGTCGAAATCGCCTTTAATATAGGACGATTTTATGGTACTCATCGACTGTTTATAAGAGAGCGATGAGCACCCGCTCAGCAATACTCCAGCAGTGAGCAGTAGAGTTATGCTGCGTACTGTGACCATAGTTATTGAGCCTTTCGGGCTTCAGCACCAATGGGGACAGTAAATGTGCCGTCGGTCTGTGCCTGAGAGTAGTTTGGTTCGACAGAACTGACAGTGGCCCGACCGAGCGATCGTCCTTTGATACGAATGGTTTCGCCGGTATCTTCATCGACGACCTCACGGGCTTTGCCGAAGAGCTGGACAACGTCACCTTGATTGAAAAACCCGGCACCGCGGTTGATAGTGATGACGCCATCGTCGACATCGAGGACTTTGGCCGGGAAGGCGACACCCATGAGGCGGTCGAAGCTTTTTTCGGCAAAGTCACGTGCCAGGAGTGGCATCATCTCATCAAAGCGGGCTTCGGGCTGTTTTGATGAGACGGCACTGTCGCTTTGAATAACATCGGTTTTTTCGATCTGCAGGTTAGAGATGTCGAGAACTTCGGCGGTGGTACCACTGATGATGCGAACTTGACCAGAGAGTTGTAAACGACGTTTTGAGAGTACGGTGTCGGCGTCAACCATGCGGTCGGTGGCATCGACAAAACTGTCGATAGCGACCAGCATGGCGTAGTCGGCACCTTTAAGGGCATCGATGTTTTGGTTTATTTTTGTGATATCATCGAGTATCGCACTCAGCCCGGCATCGCGCTCCAGAACGGTGAACTTCCGCGATGCGGCGACGGCTGCCATGAGGTGGCCATCGAGCGACTGGAGGATGCGGTCAAAAGTGACAGACATATTACGGCGTTGCAGATCGGCAGTGAGTGCCGGGGTGGCGCTGGGCTTGTGAACGACCAGGCCGGGACGCCCTGTAGTGGTGGTTTGTGCCTGTAAGGTCAGCGCGAGGAGAGTTAGTACAGTTATAAGTGTGTAGGAGTTTTTCATCAGTTATCACCTTTTTTGTAAGCAATGCCGTTAATTTGTCCACTAAGGCCGTTGAGCTTGCAACGACTGGCAGTACCGAAAACGTCGGTTACGGTTATGGTGCCGATTCGTTTACCGGGGACAGTGATTTTCCGTTCCTGTTTAATGCGACCACGAGTGGAGGCGATAACCTCACTGGGTGGATCGTAGAGTGTGAGGATGTCGCCAACCTGACACCACGCTTTGCCTTGATCAATGGTGACTTCATCGTCGTTGACATCGATGACATAAGCGGGGAATTTATAGTAGGCTGTCAGCAAGCCGGCGGCGAGCTGACGGGCGAGGTTTGCCTGTAATTCACCGATAGCGGCATCGCTCTGTGCGATGGCACCTTTTACCTCTTCATTGGAGCGGACGGAGTTAGTGCGCTTGCCTGTGGCGGTGATCGCGGGGATGGCGACAGTAGCGCGCATCAGGCCGACATCGTGCATAATGGCACTGGCAGTGACTGTAAGATCACGCTGAACCACCGATATACCACTACGTTGCACCGGGCCGATAATGGAGTCGGTGAAAGAGGTGATTTCGACAGTGAGACCGTATTGGACCTCCTCTTCGCCATCTGATGTTGTAGGTGATTTCTGGTCGATGATGATCTTCTTATAGAGATTTGCACCGACATTACCACCGATCAGAGCGAAAGGGCTGTCATTATTTGAGAGTTCGGCGGTGAGGGCAGTTTCGAGTCCGCGGACGATCGTTTCAAGCGTGATGGCTTTACCGTCGGCCACGGCTTTCTCCAGCACAGGTTTGATAGCCACAACTGGCCCGAGTGCTACAGGGAGGAGGTCGTCTTCATCTGCTCGGGCGCACATGGCCAGCACCGCGAAAGAGGCTAAAACTGGGAACAGGTATTTTTTCATAGCTTTTCTCCTTCAGTTATACAAATCAGTAGAGTGATTTATAAATGTTAGTGTTGGGGAGGTTTTGGGCATCGATACGGATATGGCTGTTACGCAGCATCTCCGCCTGGCCTTTAATTGTTTCGAGTTGAGCTTCATTGAGTTTACGGTCGGTTGTGAGGTTATGGATGAATCGTTGCAGTTTCTGGATGCGGGTCATTTCACCTTCAGTGATACGCATTGGAGCCACGATCTTGAGGCCCTCGCGCGCCTCTATAGTGAGGTTGACATCGTCGTGACCATCGCTATAGATACGGACTTTATGGATGCCGGGGGTGACAGGCACCTCACAATCGGTAGTTCCAACTGCGACGCCATCGACCTCGACAATGGCGGCGATACGGGCAGGGACTTGCGTGCCGAGTGAGATTTGCTCCTTGTCGGGGTCAAAGGCGGGGAGATATATAGGCTGGTTGTCCATTGACATAGCGAGAGTATCGAAAAAGACTGGTATTTTACTCTTAGCGAGCGACGAAACACGCCACTGTGCGGCTTTAGCGTTCATCTCCTTTGCCATTTTGGCAGCCAGTTCTTCATCGAGACCACCGGCAAAGGCACCGAGCTCCGAAGTGTCGCCATCGCCTTTTTTCTCAGTGTGCTGGACACGGATGGTACTACCGCCGATCGAATAACCGCCAAAGTCCATCAGCCTATAAGAGGCGCTCATGGAGTAGATGGTCTCGATCCATCGGGCTTCACCAAAGTTACGGTCGCGGGTAGCTTTATTGTAGCGATCGAGGGTGATACGGAGGATGTAATCGGCGTTGAGTCGTTGGGCGAGTTGTACAATAGAGGTTTGAGCCAACAGGCGTTCATCGGTAGTAGTTCCCATACCGCCGAGATTTTTGCTGTCGGGCTGTCCTTGACGGGAGTTTATTGAATGTTGTAACTCCTCGACCTTTTTGACCTGTTCTACACCGTCGGCGGTTTTAACTGCTTCCGAGAGTGCTGCCATGGCCATGACAGTATCCTGATAGTCGATAAACTCAAAATTATCGCCGGAGGCCTGAGCTATCACCTGATTAAGGATCAGCGGCAGGGCATCATTAAGATCAGCACCGGCATTATTGGCGGCGATGATAGCGACACGGCGTAAAATTTTCTCCTGTGAGTTTTTACCGGTCTCCTGGTAGAGTATGCGGGTTTTGTTCTCAACAGTCACTTTTGAGCCACCGGGGAGATCGTGTTCTTCAACGGTAACGACAGTCCGTTCGGTCTCTGAAGCCGGTATCGGTGGTGGGGCATCCTGAGCCGAGGCGCAGGTGAGTACTAAGGCTGACAGCGCAGCAACAGTGAGAGTTTTTTTCATAGCGACTCCTTTATCAGAATGCGGCATTGATGATGGGGAGGAAAGAGACGTCTTTATTAGCGATGATGTTAATAAGTCCAAGCTGCACGCCAACCATAGCCTCGGTGTAGTTAATAAGACCGAACTGGAACCCTTTTACAGTACCGCCGCCATTAAATACACCAATCTGCCATGTTTGCGCCTCACTGCCGGGGAGAGAAGCGGCATAGTTGGCCACACCAATCTGCATACCGGCAAAGTCACCCTCAACCACATTGACAGTACCGATCTGCAGTGCGGTGCAGTTACCATTAACAATATTAGCGATAGCGGCGATTTGCAGTCCGGCCGCTTCGCCACGTGAGCGTCCGACCAGAGCCGAGATGTCAAGTCCATAGAAGTTGACACATTCGCCATAGAAGATATTGATCCGCAGCCCGGCAACGTCCCAATTGGCCGAGGGGAGTTGGAGAGGTGTAGCCAGAGCTAGCATGGCGGGTGACATTCCGACCGAGAACGGTTGTTGGCGGGGTACATACTCAGTAAGTTGTCGCTGCGGTACGCGATAACCCTGGCGCGGTCCCTGCTGAATCGATATCTGGTCAGCGTATGAGATTAAAGCACCACTAAGAAAAATTGCCATTACAAGTGACATTCGTTTCATTCTACACCTTCTCTCTGTTAACTG
The DNA here is from genome assembly GCA_012520735.1 of Lentisphaerota bacterium. Classification (GTDB taxonomy): domain Bacteria; phylum Verrucomicrobiota; class Kiritimatiellia; order RFP12; family JAAYNR01; genus JAAYNR01. The sequence continues at coordinate 14,858 of JAAYNR010000122.1, forward strand.
GTTGAACTAACATGTGTTTCGTGGCTATCAGGATAATAAAAAGAGAGAGGGGAATCAAGTGAAACTATCATGATTCCAGCTAAAACTGCTTACAGCCGTAACCAAACGTTGTACAGCATAGAAATCTTATTCCCTTAATATGTCTGGCACTTTCTTGGACTCGCGCAGTTTTAATAAAAACGCTACGCGTTTGGAAAACAGATTTAAAAAGGAAGAGAGTTGACGATGACTCTCAATGCTGCCTTAGCTGCTTCAACACAACAACTTATGAAGATAGCCGCTTGAACTTCTTTTTTTGGGGCAGTAGCTAACGGGTTA
>JAAYNR010000206.1 GCA_012520735.1 Lentisphaerota bacterium
CACGGCGGGTGTCGCTGACAGTGACGGCAAAGGGGGCGAGACGGTATTCACGTTCGAGCTCCGGGACGAGTCGCCAGAGGTATTGGCGGCGCACTCCTTCGGGGGTGGCGACCGGTTCACGGGCGAAGTCTTCGGCTACAGAGAAGCCAGAGAAACGTTCACGTAGATCGGGTAGGGTGATTTTAAGATAATCGGGGGCAGTGAGGGTGACGGTAAGGAGGAGGTCTTGGGCAGGATCGATGGTTTCGGGTTCGGCGGCTACAGTGAGGGTGACTTCGCCCCAGGAGAGGTCGGTGGTAAAAGGGGCGGCTGAGAGAGTAATAGGTAATAAGTAATAGGTGATAAGTAATAAGTAACAGGTGAGAGGTAATAAGTAAGAGGTTATAGGTTTTAGGTGATTACTCTTAAATGAGGGGGATGGGATTCGTTTAAGTGATTCGTCTAAGAGTAGGCGTTTAAGTGTGCTTGGTTTAATTGTGTTAATCATGCTGACCTCCGAGAGCGGGCGCGGCGGCGCTGGAAGAGGGTGCGGACTTCGTCGATATATGGACGGTCGGTGGAGAGTTCGAGGGAGTCGATGCCCCAGCGGCGGAGGTTATTGTGTAGGGTTGCGGCTTCTGCGGCGGCTTGCGCGGCAAAAGAGTTACGGATGGATGGGGAGGAGGTGTCGACGAGTAGGAGTTCGCCGGTTTCGGGATCCTGTAGTTGGACAAGACCGACATCGGGGAGGGTGGTTTCGCGGGGGTCGCTGACGGGGCAGGCGATGACGTCGTGGTGGCGGGCCATAGCGCGCAGTGAGCGTTCGTAGCCTTGATCTTGGAAATCGCTGACGAGAAAGACGACGGCGCGTCGTTTCTGGATATTGGAGAGGAAGCGAATAGCGGAGGTGATATCGGTACGGTCGCGGGTGGCTTCAGCGGCGAGGACCTCGCGGACGAGTCGCATGGCGGCGGTGCGGCCTTTGCGTGGTGGCAGTGATTTAACGATATGGTCGCTGAAGAGGACACAGCCGACTTTGTCCTGATTACGGATAGCAGTGAGGGCGAGGAGAGAGGTGATTTCGGCGGTAAGCTCGGCTTTGGTGCGGCTGCCCGAGCCGAAAACTTGTGAGCCGGAGACATCGACAAGGAACATTACGGTGAGTTCGCGTTCTTCAGAGAAGCGTTTGATATGGGGTTCTCCGGTACGGGCGGTGACATTCCAGTCGATAGCTCGGACATCGTCGCCAGGGATATAGGGGCGGACTTCATCAAATTCCACACCCTGACCTTTAAAGACCGAATGGTAGTCACCGGTGAGGCGGTCGTCAAGCAGCCGGGTAGTTAAAATCCGAATACCGGCGACTCGTTTCATCAGTTCTGTAGTGTCAATTGGCATAGTACCTACTACTTATTCACGGGACTGGTACAGTACCGAGAATTTTGGTGATAATGGTATCGGGGGTTTGTTCTTCGGCTTCGGCTTCGTAGGTAGTGAGAATACGGTGGCGGAGGACATCAGGAGCGATCTCTTTGACATCGAGTGGGGTGGCATAGGCTCGGCCGCGGAGCATAGCGTGGGCGCGGGCAGCCATGTTGAGGCAGAGGGTGGCACGTGGTGAGGCACCCATTTGGATGTGGTTGGTGAGGGAGTCGAGTTTGAATGATTTGGGGTCACGGGTGGCGAAGACGAGGTCGAGGATATAGTCGCCGACTTTCTCGTCGCAATAGACTTGTTCGAAGATAGTGCGGAGGGCGGCGATGTTTTCGGCATTGAGTACTTGTTGTGCGCTGACAGGGCGGGCTGCGGTGAAACGATCCATGATGCGGCGTTCGTCTTCACGTGAGGGGTAGTTGAGGATGACTTTAAGCATGAAGCGGTCGACCTGAGCTTCGGGGAGGGGGTAGGTGCCTTCTTGCTCGATGGGGTTTTGGGTAGCCATTACGAGGAAGGGGGCAGGGAGTGGATAGGTGGTGTCGCCGATAGTTACCTGACGTTCCTGCATCGCTTCCAGAAGTGCCGACTGAACTTTGGCGGGGGCGCGGTTTATCTCGTCGGCGAGGAGGAGGTTGGTAAAGACGGGACCTTTGCGTGGGGCGAAGGTGCCGTCTTTAGGGGAGTAGATAAGGGTGCCGATGACATCGGCGGGGAGGAGGTCAGGGGTGAAGGAGATACGCTGAAAGTCGAGGCCGAGAGTATCGGCCAGAGTACTGACTGTGAGGGTTTTAGCCAGACCGGGGACACCTTCAAGGAGTATATGACCGCCGGTAACCAGAGCGATGAGGAGGCGGTCGACGAGGCGTTCCTGACCGACAATAACGTTAGCAACTTCACGGCGAAGGCGTTCGATAGTCTCGGCTTGGGCGGCGATAGTTTTGGTAGTGTTTTGTATGTCCATGTGATCCTCGTTTGTAGCGTCGTCAGTGCTGTTTTTGTGGCGTTATACTCTTTAATTAAAGCTTGTTTATGGTGTATCGGGGGTGGTGGCAGCGGCAGCCTCTTCTGCCACCGGTTCAGTGGCAGGGTGAGGAGTTGGCGGGGTGGAGTCGGCGGTGGGTGTGGTTGTCTCCTCTGCCGCTGTTTCGGATGTGGTGGGTTCAGCAGTTGCCTCAGTTTCGGATTCAGCCTCGGCATCAGCTTCAGCTTTGGCTTCAGCAGGTTTGACAAACTGGTCGCGGGTGCGGCTCATGTTGTCGGCGGTATAGGAGGAGATGAGGTAGAGCCAGGGGGAGACTTTGGCGTTAAGGTCGAGGGCTTTTTTAGTCACTTCGGCGCGTATAGCGGCGTTAGTGGAGACCGGTACAGCGGAGACAGCCAGACGGAAGTAGCGGTCGCTGTTATTAGCAGCGGGGTTGCCGATAGAGGCGGTGTAGATGGTGCCATCTTTAGTAGTGACGGTGTAAGTGTGGCCGGTGGAGATGCCGGTGGTTTCGTCGTCCAGAGTGGGGTCGGCGAGGTCGTTAAAGCGGAGGTAGCTGAGAGCTGATTCGGTGCCGTAAGATTTAGCACTGTCAAAGGCTTCGCCGTCAGTGAGATCTGTAAGGGCGAGCTTGCCAGAGGAGCGATCGAGGATGAAGTCGCCTTCAGGGCCGGAGAGAGCGATGGTGTCGATCTCCGAGGATTGGAGAGAGGTGATTTCGGTCTCGATCCAGGATTTGGGGTCGGGAACCAGAGTGTTGAGCGTCTCTTTAACAAGGAAGACGGTGTCACCATCGCTACCACAGCCGGAGACGGCACGGCCGTCGGGGGTGCTGTAGCCATATTCGTTATTCGTATTGTGGCGGATATCTCCGAGGCGTAGCGAGGCGAGGGATCTGCCTGATTTGTCTTGCAGGTCGACGAGGGTAGGGGAGGTGCCGAGAGAGGCACCACGTTCAACGACACCGATTTTAAGTTCGCGTAGCGTGAGGAGGCTTCCGCGAATTTTAGAGAAGTCGGCGGGGTAGTTGAAGAGCGATTGTACTACCCAGCGATCGTTGTCATTAGCCAGAGCGACTGTTTTATCGGCCTGATTAATCTCGATGCGGGCGATAGCGTTTACATCGAGGCCGGGGAGGATGGGTCTACCGACCTGTTCCGGTTTGCGTGGGGCATTTGATTTACTGCTCCAGAGGGCGAGGCCGACAAGTGCAGCGGCGGCTACGACAAGAAGAGATAATTTTGAGATTTTCATTATTTGACTCCTTTTATTATGGGCTGAGGATGATTAGCGGCGGCGGATGAGACTGCGGGCGATTGAGGTGATAACAATCAGTGCCGGGATAAGGGCGATGTTGATCACTTTTAGGCGGATGCCGAGGTTTTCGATATCGGCATTGAGGTTACGGCGGAGGTTTTTGAGCTCACGGTTGGTGTGACGCTCCTCCTCACGGAACTTAGCAATAGCCTGTTCCTGCTCGGGCGAGAGGATCATCCGCTGGTGAGCCTCTTTCTGCTCTTGTAGAGAGCTGATGCGTGAGCGGGTCTCTTGAAGTTTGGCCTGAAGGGCCTTCTCCTGCTCACTCCATTTGAGCATGGCGTTCTGTTCAAGTTCTTCGACGACCTTAAAGGGGCGAGCCGAGCGACCGCGCGAGCGGATAGCGATGAGTTCGCTGCGTCCGGCGAGTTGCTCGGCGGTATTAACGACAAAGGTGATGTTGTCGTTGATGGCCTCGGTAGTCTGATAGCCGAAGAAGAGAGTAGCGGTACGGACAGTCCAGCTATCGTGGAGGAAATCGGAGTCGCCTACTAGAACAATGGCACTTGCGCCGCTGGTGAGGTATTCAGCCGGAGCATCGGCAGAGTCGGCAGTGGCGGAATCGGTCTCTTCCGCAGCATCTTCGTCTTGCGGGGCGCCATCGGGGAAGGCGGTTTTAAAGGTCCCTTTGAGGCGGACAGCAACGGGGTGTTGTAGACCATCGGGAGAGAGCTGGTTGCGGAGCATTGAGGTGCCATACTGGGCTGCCATGGTGTCGACCTTGCTCGATTTGTCGCTGGAGAAGATGAGAGGAGTAAACTCGACATCCGGGCTGGTGTTATCGGTAAAGGTGCCGGCAAAGGGGAAAATGAGCTGAGAGAGACGGGAAGTGAGCACATCTTTGTCATTGGCATTAGCAGCACTGAAGGAGAGGACGACGGGGTTTTCGTCGATACGGCCATTACCACCATCGAGGCGGGTGATGGCGCGCATATCGGCCAGTACTTTAGAGGTGTCATAGCCGACGCCCCAGGCGTTAAGGAGTTTACCTAGGGTTGACGGGCCGGGACCGTCGGGGTTCTGCATGCCCATAGCCATCATCTGGTTTTGTGACTGCGAGGTGCGGAAATCCTGGATGCTGAAAGGGTCTAGACAGGCCAGCAGGCGGCCACCGCGCAGGACAAATTGGTCGATGGCAAAGAGGGTTTTTTCGCTGAGGTTTTTCGGGTGAACGAGAACCAGCGTGGTGACATCAGGTTCTATTTCGGTGGTGTCGTCGGCAATGGCACGGACGGTGTAGTCGCGTTTGAGTTCACTGAAAACGGCCCATGGTTTCTGTTGTTGCCCGCGCCCCGTCATGGCAGCCATGGGGTCATTATCGCCCATGGCATCGAGTTTACCGCTCATAACAGCGATGACCGGCTTCTGCGGCCAGGCGACGCTGGCGATGAGACGTGAAATTTCATACTCCAGAGTCTGCTCAGTGGCGGGGGAGAAGACGGGAATGGAGGCTTCTTTGCCATTACAGGATGCGACCATACCGAAATATACCGGTGGGGTATATGGGCGCATGGTTTGGGCCTGGATGCCGAATTTCTGCGCCCACTCCTCTTCATCAGAGTCGGGTTTGGGGTCGTAACTCTCCAGAACGATACGTCCTTTGGAAGAGAGTTCATACTCACGCAGCAGATCCTGCACCTGTTTGGCATAGTTTTTCAGGTAGATCTCGGCACTGGGCGACGACTTACTGAAGTAGAACTTCAGAGTGACATCATTATCGAGCTTGCCAACAAGCTCACGTGAACCGCTGGAGAGGGTAAAGAGTTTCTCGGCGGTGAGGTCGGCGCGGAGGCGGAGATTGCTTATAACGACACAGGCGGCGGCGAGGATCACAAGCAACAGCGCGAGACCGGCGACACCTGAGGTGATGCGATTGACGGTTTTCATATAGTTTACACCTTAAGTTTAATGTGGTTAATCAAGAGGCCTTGCGGTTATCAATAACCAGATGAGCGGCGGCGAGAGAGAAGATAATGACACTGACGTAGTAGGCGACATCAGCGAAGTCGAGCACACCACGGCAGAGAGCATTGAAGTGTTGCAGCAGGCTGCAAGAGGCGATGGCATCGGCCAGACGCGGGGCCCAGGCGGCGAACATCCCGGTAACCGGTTCAAAACCGGCCAGATTAAGGATGAGGCAGGCACTTAGGGCGATAACAAAACTGATCACCTGACTACGGGTGAGAGCAGAAGAGAATGTACCGATTGCCACACAAGAGCCGGCGAGCAACAGCGAGCCGAGATAGCCGGTAACAATGGCACCCATATCGGGGCTGCCGAGCCAGGCCGTAGTGATGATAATGGGGAAGGTACAGGCCAGACCGATGGCGATAAAAGCCCAGGCGGCAAGAAACTTACCCAGCAGGGTTTCAGCCAGCGTGACCGGGAAGGTGAGCAGAAGTTCGAGCGTACCGCTACGGCGTTCTTCGGCCCATAGGCTCATGGTACTGGCGGGGACCAGCAAGAGATAAACCCAGGGGTGCCACATGAAGAAACGGTCGAGCGAAGCCTGACGTGCCTCATAGAAATGTGACACACGGAAGGTGAGGAAACCGACCAGTACCAGAAAGGCGACCAGAAAGACGCCGGCTACCGGTGAGTTGAAATAAGAGCGGAACTCCCGCTTGAAGATAGTATTTACATTACGGGCGGTCATGGCTGTGCTTGCTCCTGTTCGGTCATGGTGAGTTTACGGAAAACTTCATCGAGGCGGCCGGATGGGTCTTGAGTTCTGAGATCGTCGGGGGTGCCGTTAGCCACGAGTTGGCCTCGGGCAATAATTACGGCACGTGTGCAGACGGCATCGACCTCTTCCAGAATATGGGTAGAGACGATGATTGCTTTCTCGGCCGACATGGTGCGAATCATCTCCCGGACGACAAACTTTTGGTTGGGGTCGAGCCCATCGGTAGGTTCATCCATAATAAGCACTGGTGGATCGTGGAGGATAGCCTGCGCAAAACAGGTACGTTGGCGGTATCCTTTAGAGAGGGTCTCGATGGTTTGGCCGGCGACACTCTCGAGTCGGGCTTGTGCAATAGCCTTTTCGACCCGGTCACGGCACTCACTGCCACGGTAGCCACGGATGCGGGCGACAAAGTCGAGAAACTTGCTGACAGTCATATTATAATAACTGGGGGCATTCTCGGGCAGATAGCCGATACACTGCTTGGCTGCCACAGGATTTTCACGGATATCATTGCCACAGATTTCAGCGGTGCCGTCGGTAGGGGCGAGAAAGCCCGTGATCATCCGCATAGTAGTGGTTTTACCGGCACCATTGGGGCCAAGAAAGCCGAGCACTTCACCTTTATTAACAGTGAGGCTTACACCCTTGACCGCCTGAAAGGGGCCGAAGCTCTTTTTCAGGTTCGTAACTTTTAGCATATAGTCTCCTCGTAAATGTCATTGCAAAAAAGACATAAAAAAATTAGCACAAAGTATGCCATCTAGGGGTAAAAAATAAAAGAGAAAAAGGAGAAGCGTGTGGAAGAGGGGTGCTATTCACCATAGGGGGTAAGTAGTCGATATTCAGAAGCCAGCATTAAAGTGATTAGAATATTATGGTGCACTAGCGCAATATAATGGCGTATCTTTTTGAAAATTAACGTTAAAAGCAGGGCATTTGATGGGGGGCAATGGGAGAATGGAGGGGAGGCGGTGCGACAATTTGTCGTAATGAAAGCTGACAAATTGGCAGGGAGCGGTATAAACGCAGCGAGGAAGGTTAACCACGAAATAACATGAAGCTATAACTGCTTACAGTCATAACCAAACGTTGCCCAGCATAGAAATCTTGTTCCCTTAATATATCTGGCACTTTCATGAACTCACGCAGTTTTAATAAAAACGCTATGCGTTTGTAAAACAGGTTTTAGAAAGTGCCGAATTACTTTGGCAATGTTTTTTTTGACAGTAGCTAACGGGTTAGCTACTAAAGCAGTTGGGAGGGGAATTCACTGCATTGAGCATAAAGAGGAGAGAAGAGAGGGGCTAGGTGGCCCAATCTTCATAGGTGTGAGTTGAGCTGGTTGTCGAGATCAGCCAGGGTCTTTTTAAGGATTGCGGCTGAGTTTTGTAAAGCTTTCAGTTCGTCGTCCAGCAAATGGGCGTTGGTAATTTGTTCGACACCATTGGCGTTCACGATACAGGGGATGCTGAGGCAGATATCGTTGATACCGTAGGCACCGTTAATGAGACTGGAGACGGTCATGACACTACGCTCATTGCGTAAAACAGCACCGACGATACGGGTGAGTGCCAGTGCGATGCCGTAACAGGTGGAGCCTTTATAGTCGATGATGTGGTAGGCTGAGTCGCGAACCTGTTGGACGATGGAGTCTTTGATAGTCTGCCAGCCGTTACAGCGGCAGCATATGGCACAGTAATCTGCGATCGGTAGACCGGCAACGTGAGTCATTGACCATGCCGCTACTTCACTGTCGCCATGTTCACCAAGGATATAGGCGTGTACATTACGGGTATCGACCTTACAATGTTTGGCAAGGAGGTAGCGGAAGCGGGCGCTGTCGAGGACTGTACCGGAGCCGAATATACGCTCCGGTGGTAGACCAGAGTGGCGTATAGCTACATGGGTGAGAATGTCGACAGGATTAGTGACTATAATGACGACAGCCTCAGAGTTAGCGGCGACGATATAATCCATGATATTGGCAACGATGGTAGCGTTACGACCGAGAAGGTCGAGGCGGGTCTCTCCGGGGCGTTGTTTGGCTCCAGCGGTGATAACCACAACTGCTGCGTCGGCATAGTCGGTCTCGGTACCAGCAGCAATTTTTACTGGTGGCATATAAGGGAGACCATGCGCCATATCAAGTGCCTGACCTTGTGCCAGGCCGGCATTGATATCTACCAAGGCGATCTCTTCAGCCAGACCAGATTGTGCCAAAGCAAAGGCGAAAGAGGCACCAACATCGCCAGCACCAACAATGGCTACTTTTCTTTTTTTCGGTTTAATATTGATGACAACCTCCTTTAGTCAAAGCCTGAGAACGCTTGAACAGGTATTACGATACCATAATGCTGAAATATAGTGCAAGGAAAAATATGTAATATCAATGATAAGTGCGTTTCATTTAAGTTAGCTGTTTATGTGGGGGAGGAGATATGGCATAATGAACCGTTCGCTACTATTGAGCGTTAGTTATATAGTATGAATGAGTGTATAAAAAAGTTTGGTTGTTGTGGATCCCGTGGTAGCGGCGCGGCGGGTTTTACGCTGGTTGAGCTACTGCTGGTGATCTTTCTTGTGGCTTTGGTGGCGACATTGGCGACAGTGAAGCTCAGTGGTGTGATGGAGAGGGCCAAGGAGCGGACGGCGCAGGCCGATCTGGTCACCTTGCGTGAGGCTTTTGTGGGGTCGGCATCGATGCCGGGGTATTTGGCTGATATGGAGAGCATCCCCGGCTTCTCGCCGGCGTGGCTTCGTATCCATAATCTGCTGGTTGGTACTAATCTGGTGGGCAGGGGGATGGTGCTGATCGATCAGTTGATGCCGGGGAGTGTGGGATTTGCCGATATTGCGGTTTTTAAAGCGTGGAGTAGTGAGTCACAGCGGGGTTGGCGCGGGCCGTATCTGGCGGTAGGGAGGGAGGTTGAGAATGCGGTGGCTGCCAGAAGGGGGCTCTTTCCGCAGCCGGGTGATACCAGAGATGGTAAGGATCGTACTTTTGCAGAGCGCGGTTTTTTCCCCTCTGTTGTGGCTGGCTCCGGGGTGCCTTATGCTTATGGGCAGGGGGGTGAGGAGGCGATGGCTGACCCGTGGGGGAATCCTTATGTGTTGCAGGTACCGCCTGATGATGCGTTTGACTGGCCTGTCGGCTGGGAAAATGCGGGGTTTCAATTACGTAAAGAGGAGATCCGTTTCCGTTATGCGCGGTTGGTGTCGGCGGGTCCCAATGGTCAGTTGGAGACACCTTGCTATCAGTTCGGCTCTTTGAGTGTTGGTGTGCGGCGCGAGTTGCGGTTGGCGGGTTTGGTCAGTTCAGTAGCAGCTAAGAACCGTGGTGATGATCTGGTGTTGTTTTTAAACCGGGCGGATATTTATGAAGAAGAAGTTTCGTACTGAAAATGGCTTTACTTTGCTGGAACTGGTGATTGTGCTGGGTCTGATAGCGCTGGTGACTCATCTGGCTGTGCGTGAGATGTGGCAGTGGCGGCGCAGTAAGCTGGGCGATGTAGCTGAACGGCAACTTGAGGAGTTGAGAAGTGCTATTCTGGGGGATGATTACGAGCGTGATGTTGATGGTATGCGGATACGGAGTGGGTTTGTGGCTGATATGGGGCGGTTGCCGCAGGCTGTGTGGCTGACCAATACAGTGCCGTGGCGGCTCTCATTGGCTGAACTGTGGTTGGCTCCGCCAGCGGCGGAGCGTTTTGATGTGCGTCCGGCGATTGCGGCTAATATGGTGGCCGGAAGTGAGGCGGCTGATTTTGATGGTGAGGTGTATGTGGCTGGCGGCTGGCGTGGCCCTTATATAAGGATGGCTGTGGGTGCGCGTGAGTTGCGCGATGCCTGGGGCAATCCCTTTACTGTGCCTGATGATGCGGGCTATGTTGAGCGTCTGCTTGATCCGGCAGGTGATTCGGTGACAAATGGTGCACCGGTGGCGGTGATACGTTATTTCGGGGCTGATGGATTGTATGATAATGGGGTTGAGCCGTTGAATCGTGCCGACAGGGATGGCGAGATTGACCTGTTGGAGAGAGCCTGGACCAATGGTATCAGTGGCTTGGCAATAACTTTGAATGTGGTAGATGGTGATGACAGTGCTGTTATAGGCGCGGAGGCGACATTTCGTGTCTACAGCCCTGTGGGTGGCAAAATAGCGGTGCACTCGGTAAAAAAGAGCAATACGAGCGGACAGGTAGTGGCGATAGTGGGTGGTCTGACTCCGGGGCCGCGTGTGTTACGGGTGGAGTACGGGGGGCAGAAGAGTTTGCCACGCAGGGTCATGCTTGCGCCTGGTATTAATACAGTTACAGAGAGAGTGGTGTATAAATAGAGATGGCTACAAACATTGACATTATCGTGGCGATTTTGGCTGATCGGGCTGTGGTGATCGATGCGGCTGCCGGCGAAGGTTTTCAGAGGGGTGATGTGGCGGGGAGCACAACGTCGACACTGGGAGCGTTGTTTAAGGCGAAGCCGCTGCGTCGTGGTAGTCGGGTGCTGGTGTTCAGTCACGATTTTTTTACGCAGGTGGTGCGATTACCGGAGCAACAGGCGGCGGGGATGGCGGCTCAGGAGCTGCAGACGGCACTGGCTTTTGAGGTTGAGCCGTTTTCGGGAATTACCGCGGATAAGGGGGCAGTGGCTTATGCGGGTGGTGCGGCTGAAGCAGGAGTACGGAGCTGGCAGGTGTTGCAGGTAGCCAACAGCGAGCTGACGGCCTTACAGGCAGCGGTGCGTGATGCCGGAGGGCGTCTGGCCGGTGTAGCGGCAGTGGGAGGAGCACAACAGGCATTGAGTGACACCGAGCTGGCTACAACGCTATTGCAGTGGGCGGCAGATGGCGGGGTGCCGATAATCAGGCCGCAAGTGCGGAAGATGGTTTCGGGGAGTCGGGAGCTGATAGTAGGGTTTGTTTTTCTGCTCACCTGTGCGATATGTCTGGGACATTTTTTCTACGCAAAAGCGAGGCTGGAGCGATTGCAGCGTGAATTGCGCGAAGCGCAGCGCGAGGCGGCGGTTAATAACCAGATTAGTTCATCCAATACGGTCTTGCGCAGGCAGATAGATGATATTACCAAACGGCGGGCGCGACGGAATCAGGCAGGGCGCACCATGGCACGTTATCGGGATGCCTGGAGCGTACTGATGCGGGGGTTGATGACAACCAGTTCAGAGTCGGTGGTGATACGGGGGATCAGTAGCGGGCAGATTTTTGAGGCCGATATCAAGGGTGTCTGTGTTTCAGAACATGAGCCGGGCGACTATCTGGTGAGGTTGGCGGCGGCTATAGCTGACAGCGGCTGGCAACTAAATACTGCTACGATTGCGGCGCCGTCGGCTCCCGGCGGAGAAGGGCCACGTAGCTTTACTTTTCGGGCCACACTCGATTTTCCCGGCTTTGTGCGCCCCGGCAGTGCCAGTCTCGATTCCGATTTACAATTATGGTAAGATAAGAGTTTAAAAGATGAATCCTAAAATTAAAGATTATATTCTGCCCGTTTTACTGCTGCCGGCAATGATTTTGTCGACATACTGGTTTTTGTGGAGCCGGCCTGTGAGGCGTGCTTTAAGCACGGTGGAGACAAGTGTGAGCAAGGTAGGTGACGTATACGAGATCCATACCCAGCGGTTAGGGCTGAACAACGAGCAGGAGCGGTTAAAAATTGAGTTGGCGACACTGCAACAGGAGCCGGAGTCGGAGTTGATGCCGGTGAAGCCGGAGGCGGCATCGGCCTTGCGTCGGCTGCAGTCAGTTTTTCAGGCACACGGTGTGCGGATGGTGAGTGCGGCGGCTACGACACCGCTGGCACATAGCAGTCAGTCGGTTGACTCGGTGGCCAAAGCGTTTACTGACATTGGGCATAAGGGGGCTGAGCGTTGGAATGTGACACTACAGGCACCTTATACAGCGATGGTGGAGCTACTTGAGGTTTGTGCCACAAATGCGCCACCGATTGTGGCTGAATCTTTAACATTGAGTATAGCTGGTGGCGAGAAACAGGCACCATATTGGACAGTGCGGTTATGTCTATAACGAGAGAGAAAACTTTTATACCACGCGAGGCTTTGCAACGGCTCTTCAGCCATTGTGAAGCGGTGGGGGCCTCGGATATCCATTTAAGCGCGGTGTTGGCACCTCGTTTTCGAGTGCAAGGGCGGCTGGCTGCCGATGCGGTTTGTGGTGCGTTGAGTGCGGATGAAGTAGAGGAGTGCGGGCTGGCACTGGTGCTTGAGACATTGCCGCAGCACACGGCTACGCTGGAGGCGGCACGTGAATTATTGTGGCGTAGCGGTGCGGTTGATGGTGCGACGACATCGCGGGCAGGAGACCGCTACCGTTTTAATGTTTACCGTGAAAACGGTACCACAGCCGTGGCGTTGCGGCGGCTTGACGACAGTTTTCAGACACTCGAGGAGCTGGGATTGCCGCCGCAACTGGCGAGGTTCAGTGAGATGCGCGATGGCTTGGTGGTGGTGACGGGGCCGACGGGATCGGGCAAGAGCACCACTCTGGCGACGTTGATAGATCAGATAAACCGTAAGCGCGACTGCCACATCATAACAATTGAAGATCCGGTGGAGTATGTGCATGTGTCGCAAAGAAGTTTGGTGCACCAGCGGCAGATAGGGCGTGATGCAGCCAGCTTTAATGCGGCGTTGGTGGAGTCGTTGCGGCAGGATCCTGATGTGATTCTGGTGGGTGAAATTCGTGAAATTGAGACGATTCGTACGGCGATTACTGCTGCCGAAACGGGGCATTTGGTTTTCACTACCTTACATGCGGGTGATTGTGTGGGGGCGATTGAGCGATTGGTAGCGGTTTTCCCGACTGGTGAGCAGGAGGGGATACGGCGGCAGTTAGCACTGGTATTGCGGGGGATTTTTGCCCAGCATCTGTTACCGCCGTTGCAGGAAGGGGGGCGGCGGGTAGCCAGTGGTGAGCTTTTGCTGGTGAATTCGGCAATCGCCAACTTGATCGCCAATGCCAAGAGTCCGCAGATATACTCTTCGATCGAGACCGGTGCGGGGCTAGGGATGCAGACTCTTGACCAGTCGTTGGCACAGCTTATCAATGCAGGGCGGATCAGCGAGCAAACCGCTACGGCGATGAGTCGGAATCCGTCGCTGTTGAAAGACCGATTACGCAACGGCAATGGCAGGGGGGTGTTATGAACGAGTTGAAGTTGCCTGACCCTGTTGATCTGGAGAAGGTGCGGATCGACCCGGCGTGGCTGTTGCGCTTGCCGGCGACATTGGCGATGCGGCGGTTGATATTGCCTTTGTGTGTGCTTGAGGAGCGGCTGGTAGTGGCGATGGCAGACCCCTCAGATGTGGCAGCAATTGAGGCAGTGAAACGATCGTGCGGACATGAGGTGGTGGCAATACGGGCTGACCAGGGGCAGTTGCGACGTCATTTACTGCGGATTCTGGGAGACAGCCGTTCTGCAATGCCAACGAGCGGTGGCGATGATGCCGTGGCATTGGCCGATGACATACTGCGGGCGGCGATGTTGCGCCAGGCTTCGGATATCCACTTTGACCCGGGGCGTGACGGACTGCTGGTACGATTACGGGTGGATGGGGTATTGGAGGATTTCATGCGGCTGCCCACTTCGATTCAACCGGCCTTGAGCAGTAGGATTAAGGTGATGGCGGGGCTCGATATAGCTGAGCGGCGTGCGCCGCAGGATGGCGGGTTTGTCTGGCGCATGGGTGGGGCGGCAGAGGCAGCGCCGTGCGATGTACGGGTGGCGACTTTGCCGATCCGTTTTGGTGAGAAGATAACGATGCGACTGTTGGAGTCGGGGCGCGATCGGTTGACACTTGATGCGCTTGGGCTCTCCGAGGAGGGGTTGGCCTCTTTTGCGCGCATTCTGGATCGTCCACACGGGCTGGTGTTATTAACCGGACCGACCGGTAGTGGCAAGACAACCACACTGTATGCGGCGATACGACGTTTGCTGTCGCAGGCAGAGTTGAATATCCTGACAGTTGAAGATCCGGTGGAGTATGAGATTGGCGGGGTGTCGCAGGTGGAGGTTGACAGTGGAGACAAAGTGAACTTTGCCAAGGCATTGCGAAGCTTGTTGCGTCATGACCCTGATGTGATAATGATTGGCGAGATACGCGATAGGGAGTCGCTCGACACAGCGGTAAAAGCCTCACTTACCGGGCACCTTGTACTCTCCACACTACACACCAACGACGCTGTGAGCGCGGTGACACGGTTGGCTGACATGGGGTTGGCGGCGCACATGATCGCGGCGACATTACGGTTAAGCGCGGCGCAGCGTCTGGTGCGTCGGCTCTGTCCGCACTGTCGGGAGGGATACGCGATTAGTGCGGCTGAGGCGGGGGCACTTGACCGTCCGGCACTTGAAGGGGAGACGGCTTGGAGGAGTCAGGGGTGCTTATGTTGTGCGGGGCGCAGTTTGAGCGGTCGTACCGGGATATTTGAGTTGATGGTACCAGATACCGAGGTAGCCTCACTGATTGCTGCGTCGGCACCGATTGGTGATATAATAGCGTGTCTGCGAAGTCAGGGGGTGCCATCGCTGGCCGATGATGCCATTCGCAAAGTGTTGGCGGGAGAGACCTCAATAGATGAGATTTTAAAGATTACGGTTGATATCTGATTATGGCATACTTTGCTTACAGAGCACGCGACCCGCAAGGTAACGTCCAGCAGGGGAGGGCAGAAGCGGCTGATGCAGCGGCACTGGCTGAGATGTTGCGTGGTTCGGGCTGGGTGGTAATTGAGATACAACGTGCCAGCAACGGCATGCGTGATGCTAACGGGTTGCCGCCGCGCTGGCATCCGCTGTGGCTGTTGCCGATGACCTCGCTCGACTGTGAGCTGGGGTTGCGGCAGCTCGCTTCGATGCTGCGCAGTGGGGTGTTGCTTTTGGCAGCATTGAACACTGTGGCACAGCAGGCGTCACGTCCACGCACAGCGGCGGTGTGGCTGGCACTGGAAGAGTCGATCCGCAAAGGCGGTACACTATCGGAGGCGATGGGGCAGCATGGGGGTGTTTTCGATGATTACGTAGCGCAATTGGTCCGTGTGGGCGAACATTCGGGTGAGATGGACGTAACGATGACGCGAGCGGCCGATCACCTTGAGATGCACCGTGATATAAAGATGTTGGTGGTCAATGCTTTAATTTATCCAGTTATAGCTACCTTGATGACAGTGGGGGTGTCGGCCTATCTGGTGGCGGTAGTTATCCCCAAAATAGCCTCTTTTATGGAGGGGGGCGATACTAAACTACCGATGATAACGCAATTTCTGATAGATGTCTCTCATTGGTTGCACGCCTATTTCCTGCAGATTCTGGTAGTGCTGGTGGGGGTGGTAGTGGCGTGGTTAGTGGTGCGGCGGCTACCGAAGGGGCGTGAGCTGCAAGATGTGCTTTTAATAAAACTGCCGGTGGTGGGGCGGATTCTGAGACTCTCACAGACGGCGGTTTTTGCCCGAGGACTGGGCTTGCTGGTAGAGAGTGGTGTAACCTTGCTCGACTCCATGGGAGTGGTGGAGCGTTTGATGGCTAACCGTCGTTTTTCACGGCGGATAGGTGATGCACGGCAACGGGTGATGCGTGGGGAGTCGTTAGCCGACTCGCTGCGTGAAGCACGTGAGTTTTTTCCGCTATTGATACGGATGAGTGCGGTGGCAGAGCAGACCGGTACTCTGGGGGCTACACTGAGTGAGGTAGCGGTGTTTCATGAGAAGATGTTGGTGGTTACGATTAAGCGGTTCAGTGTATTGATAGAGCCGTTGATGATAATAATTACCGGTGGGATTGTCGGGTTTGTCTACATTGCCTTTTTTATGGCGCTGTTTTCGATGGTGTCGGGCTTCTGAGAGAGCAAAGAGCTCATGTTCGGGGAGGGGTTAACCACGGAATATACGGAGGATGAAGAGTGAAGGTGGAAGAGGGAATGGTGAAATACACTTAAACGCTTACGCTTAGACGAGGTCCTTAAACGATTATTAACCACGGAATAGACGGAAAACACGGAAACTTATGCCCGGGGAAGTAATTCACCTCAGAGAACGCAAAGAGAGCAAGGAGAGAAGGCTCGGGGAATGAATCTCACAAAGGCACGGAGGCACAGAGGCTCATGACCCGGGAGATTAACCACGAATGGGCACTAAATAGAATGCCTTAATTCCTTAATGGTTTAATGCAAGCACGTGGCGGTAGAGCGTGTTTCTCCGAAACCGCCGCGTTTTGGTGCGGTTATGCCGCACCGGGACAAAGGAAAATGCCGCTGAGGGGGGAGGCCGAACTATGATGCAGTCGACAAAGCTCACGACAAAGCTCACGACAAAGGGCGAGCGGCGTGAACGCCGCTGCTGACGACGGCGGTCTCGGAGAGACACGCCCTACCGCGGTGGCGCCTTTGGCGCACCGCAGGCCCGGGTCTGAGCAGGCGCTCGGGGCTCCCTGGGAGCCTTGTGAGTGCACCCGCCGGGAACGGCAGTCTTCAGGGCGTGGTGGTTTCGTCTACTTTCTCCTTTGGGATGCCAAATATGGCGCACGCAGTAATAAGAGCCTGTTAAACAGACTTTTCGGCAGACCGTATCTGGAAACGTGTCCAAGCGGTTTTCATTCGTCTTTTTACTTTTTCCGTACCAAGGGCTGGTATCCAGCGTGCAAGCGGTAGCCAGGCAGGATCGCCCATGCCATCGATCATATAAATTCTGTAAGGTTTGCCATCGCGCATTGAGACTACCAGATTGTGATCGAGCAGATTGCGCGTCAATATCCGGTGCCTCAGCAGAAACTCACCAAATTGGTTAAAAACATCACGCAACTGTGCCAGTGGGTAGCCGGCAAGTAGCAGGGATCGTATGTCCTTTGAGATCAAGCCGTCGTCATCACGCATCAGATCCAGCTCAAGGCCTGGTCCTATGGAGGTGGTAATCATGCCGTAAGAGCGCGGAAAATGCCTGCTCATCTCATCGCCTAATTTACGGTAGAGTCGTTCCAATTCTTTTTTTTCATGTGCGTTATTGTCATAAGCACGGCGCCATTTTGCCGGGATTTTTGATTTACGCCAACGAATTACACGGTTTTCATCAGTACGCAACACCTTGATACATCTGGATGGGTTTTCAGGGTGCACAAAGCACAGTCGGCGTCCTCCCATGCCAAATGGTTGCACATCATCTAGATTGATAATCGTTGTTTTTTGTGTTGCCGTGTTCATTGTGAAGTTTTGCTATTGTTTACAATCTTCCCTTTTATTGCTATGATAACATTATTTTTTAAGGATTGACCAGTCTTCAAAGGTCAGTATTTGAAAAGAATTATTATGTGAATTTGGTCAGGGATAACACAGATTGAAACAGTTATATAAAGTGTTGATCTTTATGGTAGCCACATGTGCGGTAGCGGGGCACGTGGAGTGGTCGGACGGAGTGCGACAGGAGGGCGAGCTGCAGGCGGGGCCGAATGGGGTGTTGCGTTTACATGATGGGGTACGGGTGCGTGAGTGGCGATTGGAGGAGGTGGCACGGGTCACTTTACGGCTGGAGAAGGGGCGGCTGGAGCGGGCATGGCGGTTTGTCGAGGCGGGTCAGACGCAGAAAGAGGAGTGGGGTGAGCCTTATCCAGTAGCCGAGCTGATGGCCGATGTATGGCTGAAGAGTGGTACCAGAGTGGCGGGGCACTTGATGTCGACCACGCTTTATCTGGATGATGGTGAGGGGGTAGAGCGGGTGGTGGTGAAACGAAAACTGCGCGGGGCGGGTGGTGAGTCGGTTGATGATTTGCGTTATCCGGTGGAGTTGGTATTTGGTGGCGAGGTGGTGGATGGTGGTGGTTGGAGATGGGTAAAGAGTAGTGATGGAGTGTTGGGTGAGCTGGCAATGGTGTCGCGGAGAACGATGAACAGCGCTGCGGTACGGCGCAAGGAGGGTGGGTGGGAGGTGATGCTGGAGGGGGGCGATGTGGTCGCGGCATTACGTGACGGGAAAGGGATCCGTGTGGGGTGGCGTGGCGGGTGCGATGAGGCTGAACTGGCGCGGCTGCGCCAGGGATTGGTCGATTTGAACGATTTTTTTGATGGGCGTGAACTGGTGGCAGCGGCGGTGGATGAAGATGATAAAACGGTGGTGCATACGCTGTTATTGCTGCACAGGGTGGGGAAGACGACGCTGCCAGCACGGGCATCGCAGCCGTGGCGGTTGGAGGTGTGGCGCTGGCGATTGGGCGAGGGGGATGATATCAGTGCCGTGCGGCGGGTAGTGCTTTTCAGGGGGATCAAGGGAGTAGAGGAGGCTTTGCCGCTGGTGAGGGTGGATGAGCGGTTGGTGGAGATGGGAGGCGGTGTGCCAGAGGCAACGCCGCCGTGAATGGTGAGTGGTGAATTGTGGCTCATTATGATTGTCCCGTCCTGATGCCACACGCGAACAGGCAGGTGCCACTTATTGGGGCATAATTGATATTGGCGGCAACCTCTGG
>JAAYNR010000116.1 GCA_012520735.1 Lentisphaerota bacterium
GCCAACCTTTAGCTCTGCGGCAATAGCAGCCGGCACGGCGTAATCAAAGAGCCGTTCACGTACTGCATCGAGTGAAATCCGTGCGATCATTGGCAAGTGTCCGATAAATTAAAAAACCCCTGGCAACTCGTTGCCAAGGGTTATGTGGTTAAAAGAGGTCACAATAGATTACTTGTCACCGGCTTTATTAGGCCAAGCATCAATTGAGTTGAAGTTGGTAGCATCTTCGCCTTCAACTTCCGGGGCAAAGAGACGACGTTCCGTTAGGTATATGGCTCGGGCATCCATAACACCACCGCCACGGGTAACCCAGACAGCACGGCTTTTGCCAAACGGTTTAACATCACGTAATTCAACTTTTTTATCATCTCCACTATCTGATTTGCGCGTATAATTTTTGTCCAGTTTAGCGTTACGGGTGACCATAAAGGCATCCATAGCATCACTGTTTTCACCAATTACTATGATAGACCAAGCGTTATTGTCATCTTTAATTTCACTGTCGGCATTACGGGCTACGACACCAGCACCGGCAAAAGAGTCACGTTTGAGATCACCGACAATCTGATTACCCTGATGATCGGCGATTTTGTTTTTATCGGTGCCACCTTCAGACATCAGGAAGGTGAGATAGCTAGCGGTACTATCAATGTCTTTGTCCTCTTCATTAACCTCTTTGGGCCAGAGGAGGCATTCGCCAAGGACTTCACGGTCGGTATTAGCGGCAGTGATAGCGACCCATGTGGCACGGCCTTTGTTTTTCATAGCCGTAGCGCGTGCTGACTCCATAGCACCAGTGATCGCAGGGAAGAGAGCACCTGCCAGAATCGCGATAATAGCGATAACTACCAGCATCTCAACAAGAGTAAAACCTTGATTTTTATAAACTTTCATTGTTAGCCTTTTTTTTGTCAGTTAGACACAATTAAAACACTCCACGTGAAGTTGAGAGACAGTATGACATATCGGCTGAGATACGTCAACGGAAAGTAGAAAAAAAGTTAAAAAAGTTTTTAAAAAACAGTGCTTGTTTTTTTGCAGTCGATCTCACATACTATGCCACCGCTTGTATGCGGCGACTTTTCAATGATAGTATAGCAGAACTGTAGAGTAGCCACGTAAAAGCTGCCAGAACTTGGTAAACAGTTCCGGTAACCAGAGAAGCGCTGTCTGCATGGTCTGACAGTTTTTTTCTGAGTGCTGTCTGTTGTGCTGAATACTGGCACAGTCTCCTGCCCTGAACCACAGTGTTTGCGGTGGAAACCATGATTGAATCCTGTTAAACCTCTAAATGTTAAGGAACACCATGCCGACAAAACGACCGATTGACAAGATACTGGTAATCAACTCCGGTAGTTCATCGCTTAAATTTATGCTTTTCAGCATCACCACCGAGACTATGCTGGCCAAAGGATTGGTCGAGCGGATTGGTGACGTGGGGGGGAATCTGGTTTATCAACGCGATGATGAGCCTAAGACCGAGCAGGCTGTGAATGCTGAGAACCACGGTAAGGCGCTGGCACTGGCCTGTAATATGCTGGTAGATGAGCAGCGTGGGGTGTTAGCCTCTCTGAAAGATGTGGATGCTATTGGGCATCGGGTGGTACATGGGGCCGAGGAGTTCTCCGATTCAGTGATAGTGACTGATGATGTTAAAAACAGCATCAAACAGTGTGCCGCCTTGGCTCCGCTTCACAACCTGGCTAATCTTGATGGTATTGTAGCCTGTGAGACTGTATTTCCCAATGTACCTAACACGGCAGTATTTGACACAGCATTCCACCAAACCATGCCTAAACACGCTTTTATGTATGCGTTACCATTGAAATTTTACGATGAGTTTCATATCCGCAAGTATGGCTTCCACGGTACTTCACACAAGTTTGTGGCACAGGAGGCTGCCAAACTGCTAGGTAAGCCACTAGAGGAGCTTAATCTTATTACTTGTCATCTTGGTAATGGCTCATCAGTGGCAGCTATCAAAAACGGTAAGGTGCTCGATACCACTATGGGGATGACACCGCTGCAAGGGTTGATCATGGGGACACGTTGTGGCGACCTCGACCCGGCCATTATCTTTTTCCTGGCGCGGAAGGGGATGACGATCGACGAGATCGATGATCTGATGAATAAACAGAGCGGGCTTAAGGGGATTAATGGTTTGGGTACAGGCGATATGCGTGACACTGTTAATGCGGCAGCGCGCGGCAAAGCAGCGGCGCAGAATGCGCTGGAGATGTTTGGCCATCGTATAGCGCTCTATATTGGCGGTTACCACACGTTAATTGGTGGGGCCGATGCTATAATCTTTACCGGTGGCATTGGAGAGAACAGTGTCCCTGGGCGTAAAGCGATTGTGTCACGGCTGGCGGCATTGGGATGCAAACTTGACGATGCCAAAAACAGTGCGGCAGCAGGAGAGTTTGGTTACATCTCCACTGACGACTCGGCTATTCCCGCTATTGTTATTCCAACCAACGAAGAGCTGATGATTGCCCGCGAGACATACCGTCTGCTGGGTGGTGCGGCCATTAGTTGAGAGGCAAGCTGTTAAACTGTAGTATAAAAAAACTTAACAAGAAGAAAGAGAAGAATGAAAATTATTGACTCCCTCAGCAGTCGTGCCAAGGCGGCATTCAAAACCATTGTCCTCCCTGAAGGACAGGATGCCCGGGTGGTTGCGGCGGCTGTAGCAGCCGCAAAAGGTGGTATTTGCCAACCGATAGTTCTGGGCACTCCGGAAGAGATCGCTGCCGCTGAAGCTACAGCCGGGGTTTCGCTGGCAGAGGCCGGGATTAAGGTGATTGACTACACCACATCGGATTTACTGCCGCAATTGGCCGAGCTGCTTTATGAGCGGCGCAAGGCTAAAGGGATGACGGCTGAAGAGGCGCTGGAGGTTGTGAAGAGTAAGCGGCTCTATTTTGGCAACCTGATGGTAGCTAAAGACCTGGCGCAGGGTTTGGTGGCCGGTGCGGTAGCTTCGACCGGTGAGATGCTGGTCAGCTCATTTCACTGTATCGGAACCGCAAAGGGGATTAAGAAGGCGTCGTCAAACTTTGTGATGGATTTGCAGGGGCCGACGGTCTCCGGCGATACTACACTCCTTTTTGCCGACTGCGCGGTGAACCCTTTTCCAACGGTTGAAGAGCTGGTAGATATTGCTCAGGCTACGGCGATGTCGTTTAAGCAACTCGTGGGTAAACAGCCACGGTTGGCTTTTTTGAGCTACTCCTCTAAGGGGAGCGCCAAGCATGAGTTGGTCGATAAGTTGCAGCAGGCTGTGACAATGACACGTGAGCGCTTTGCTGAGATTGGCCTTGATGCTGTGGTCGATGGTGAGTTGCAGGGTGATGCTGCACTGGTGCCTTCGGTGGCGGCCAGTAAGAACAGGGGCGGCGTGGTACAGGGTGATGCCAACGTGTTGATCTTCCCTGACATACAGTCGGGGAATATCGCCTATAAACTGGTGGAGCGTCTGGCCGGTGCTATAGCCTATGGTCCTATCCTGCAGGGGTTGGCCAAGCCGGTTAATGACCTCTCCCGCGGCTGCACGGCTGATGATATTGTCGGTGTAATCTGCATTACGATTTGTCAGGGGCTGTAAGCTATGGCGACATCCGAGCTGATTCTCAAGGACCAGTTTGTCAAGTTCGTCGGCATTGAGTTGCTCGATGCCGGCGACGGCATGGCACGGGCACAACTGAAGATTGAGGAATATCACCTCAATGGCTTGGGGATAGCTCAGGGTGGAGCCATTTTTACGCTGGCCGACTACGCCTTTGCCGCTGCCGCTAACTCTCATGAACAGGTGGCAGTGACACTCAACTCTTCTATTGCCTTTATGAGACCGGTCGGCAAAGGGGTGTTGACGGCTGTGTGCCGTGAGATCGCCCGCAACCGGCGCACCGCTTTCTATACGGTTGACGTTCTTGACGAAAGCGGCGAAACTGTGGCCTTGTTTAACGGAACAGCTTATTTAAAGTCGATTGATAAGGGGTAAAGATGGAAAAGATGTCGTGCGCAGAGTTGGCAACACGGGTTGGCCAGATGGGGCAGTTGGCCTCAATACGGCGGCTGGTCAGTGATGATGGCCAAGGGCGGGGAATGCGGGTGTTTGAGGTTAATAACGGTGCACTGGCATTTTCGGTCTATCCCGACCGTGGTATGGACATTGGCCACGCCTCTTATAAAGGGACACCCTTGGCCTGGATGACCGGCAACTTTGAGGTCGCTCCGGCTTTTTACGATGTAGCGGGCAACGAGTGGCTCCGCACCTGGGGGGGTGGGTTGATGACCGGGTGTGGCCTGACCAATGTGGGTGGGCCAAGTGAGGCCGCGGGTGGGCCACACGGTTTGCATGGGCGGTTGAGTCATATACCGGCGGAAGAGGTAAACACCAGTGCCGCCTGGAGCAACGACGGCCAATATACACTGGAGGTGAGTGGACGTATCCGGCAGTGTAAGGCTTTTGTGGAGAATCTCAGTTTGACGCGTCGTATCACTACTGCGCTTGGATCGGGTGCTGTTACTGTGCGTGACAAGGTTGAAAACTGCGGTTTTCAGGAGTCGCCCTGTATGCTCCTCTACCATATCAACCTCGGCTGGCCGCTGGTTGATGCGGGGGCGATACTCGAAGCGGTGCCGCATCAGGTGGAGCCGCAAACCGACCATGCCGCCAGTGGAATCGACTCCTGGCCACAAATTACCGCCCCGATACCAGGGTTTGCTGAGCAGGTATATTACCATACTATCCCGGCTGACGGTGATGGTCTGGCGACGATGCGTCTGCGTAACCCTAAGCTGGGGATCTCCTTAGCGGTAACATACCGTACCGCCGAACTGCCATGGATTATGCAGTGGAAGATGATGGGTGAGGGAGAGTATGTACTGGGACTTGAGCCGGCCAACTGCTTCCCTGAAGGGCGCGACAAATTTGCCGAACGTGGTTTGTTGCGAATGTTGGCTCCGGGAGAGTCGTTTGAGACGTATGTTAAAATTGAGGTAGCATAAAGGCTCGGCGATAAAAGAGGCGAGAGGCTTAGCAGTGGTAAACAGCAAAAGTAAAAAACTGCGTATAGGTGTGCTGGGGTCTGGCTCGGGGAGCAATATGCAGGCGATTATCGACGCTATTGAGGGCGGAACACTCGATGTTCAGATTGTCTGTGCTCTGAGTGACCAGCCCGGTGCCGGGATTCTGCAGCGGGCTCAACGCCACAACATCCCGGCGCACTATCTGGATGCGGCTCCTTTTAAGACTAAGCTGGAGGGGAGTGCCGAGGCGCTTTATATCAGTAAATTAAAAGAGTATGGTGCTGAGGTTGTTGTGCTGGCCGGGTTTATGCGTATTGTTAAAGAGGGGTTGTTGCGTGCCTTCCCCGATAGAGTGCTCAATATACACCCGGCTCTACTGCCGGCTTTTAAAGGGGTCAATGCCTGGGAACAGGCGTTGGAGTATGGGGTGAAGGTAGCCGGTTGCAGTGTCCACTTTGTGGATGCCGGCACCGATACCGGTCCAATCATCATACAACGTACCGTGCCGGTGATGGACGACGACACATCGGCTACGCTCCATGCCCGTATTCAGCAGGAGGAACACGTAGCTTATCCGGAGGCGTTGCGGTTATTGGCTGCCGGTAAGCTGGTGTTGAAGGGGCGTCGGGTGGTTATAGAGTGACGAGCAACACACTACTTGAGCGTCTGGCTGAAGGGCCGATTGTGGGTGATGGTGCCATGGGCACTTATCTCCACGAATTGGGGCACGACATCCGCGATGGTGCTGAAGATCTGGTCATCAGCGACCCCGACACGGTACGTCGTGTACATCGCGCTTATATAGAGGCGGGAGCCGAACTGCTCGAGAGCAACACTTTTGCGGCTAACAGGCTGGCTCTTGCGCCGTTGGGGGAGAGCTTTGATGTTCGTGCTTTAAATGCAACGGCAGTGCGGCTGGCACATGAAGCTGCCGCAGGGCGCACCTGGGTGGCCGGTGCGGTCGGGCCGATAATACCCCGACCTGATGATCACTTTACCGACAGTGAGCTGCTCGCTATGTATGTGGAGCAGGTGGAGGGGTTGTGCGAGGGAGGGGCCGATGCGCTTATTTTTGAGACCTTTACCACGCTTGACGACCTCCTTTTGGCTCTACAGGCGGGGCGTCAGGTTGCAGGTGCGCGGTTGCCTTTCATAGCTCAATTGGTCTATGGCGGAGGGGCGGCTGCCTCGGGAGAGAGTTCGCAAGAGGCCGCGGCGCGGCTTTTGGCTGCCGGAGCTGATGTAGTGGGGGCTAATTGCGGGCGTGGGCTGCAATCGATGCGTCAGGCTTTGGATGGTCTGCTGGCGGCAGCCAATGAGCGCGGGTATGTAAGTCTCTATCCCAATGCCGGGTATCCTGAGTTGATTGGCGGGCGCACTGTATATATGGGGACACCCGACTACATGGCACGACAAGCTGCGCAGTGGGCACGACAAGGTGTCCGACTAATCGGTGGTTGTTGTGGCACTACGCCTGAGACTATCCGAGCTATACATCAGGCGTTGGCCGGCCTGCGCAAAATTCCCGCTTCAAGCAAACATGTGGTGGGTCGGTCGCAGCCTGCTACAGCTGTAACCAGTGTAGCGACAAAGCAGAAAACGCCGGCAGAGTGTGGTGGATTTTTACGTGCGGTGGCTGATGTAAAGTTGCCGGTTATTGCTGAGATCGATTCACCGCCACACCTCGACTGGCAACCATGGGCAGAGGGAGCGCGCGCGCTTCTGACGGCTGGAGCTTCGGCGATAAGTTTGGCAGAGAATCCACTCGCTTCGGTAAGGATGGAAAACACTTTTCTGGCGGCGTGGTTACGGCGCGAAACGGGTCGACAGGTAATCTGCCACATGACTTGTCGGGATCGCAACTCACTTGGCTTACAGTCGGCACTGATGGCCGCCCATGCTGCCGATATCGAGGCGGTGCTGGCTGTGACCGGCGACCCGGTACAGCGTGGCGGGCACCAGCGGGTGATGGCGGTTTACGAGCAAACTTCGGTGGGGTTGGTCCGCTTGATGACTGCTCTTAACGGGGGGCGTAATGCTTCGGGGCGTGATTTAAAAGGGACGACCGATTTTTCGATAGGAGTAGCCTACAACAGTGCCGCTGCCAACCTTGCCGCTGAGAGCGACAAACTGCGGCGCAAGCGTGACGCTGGCGCACATTTTGTAATGACACAGCCGGTTTATGATCTCGATCAGGCTCGTCAGGTGCTGGAGCAGACCGCTACCTGTGGGATGCGTATATTTCTCGGGTTTTTGCCACCTGTCACTGCCAAACTGGCGCACTATTTACACAATGAAGTTCCGGGCATACGGTTAAACCAGTCACTGCTGGAGCAGATTGACAGTTACGACCAGCCGGGAGATCAGCAAAAACTGGCCCTTGACTGGACATGGCAACTGATAGACACCCTCCGTCAGGAGATGGGGGGTGTCTATTTGATCACTCCGGGAGCCCGCTGGCGCGCCCTGTTGCCGTTGTTGGCACAGTTACAGGAGTTTTAGAAGAAGAGGTCGCGTTCCCCAGCCACAATTTTATCGTACGACTCTTTCACTGCGGGGTAGAAGAGTGGTAGCTCTGATGCAATGGCTTTGAGCTCACGTTCCAGTACGGGGTCGCAGATGGCCCTGGTTTCAGGCGAGGCGAAGTCGTCTAGCCACTCCCGGAAGGTGAGTACGGCGTTTACTTTGCAGAATTTCCCCTCTTTGCCGGTTTTCAGGGCATCCATGATACAACCACCGGTTCGTCCACAACGGTAGCCGGCGGTACAGAAAGAGGTGATAATCCCCATTTTGCCGAGGTCACGGATCAGCTCTTCGAGTGAACGGGTATCGGCCAGAACAAACTGCTGGCGGTGCATCTCCTGCTGTGACTCCATCGCAAACTCTTTATAGCCACCAATAGCGATATTGCTGCTGGCATCCATCTGCGTGACACCCGCTTTAAGGACTGCCCGATCCCGCACAGCGGCTGTCTCCCGACATGTCACAATCATACCGGTATACGGTACGGCAAGACGGGTGACGGTCATGATTTTCTGGAAATCGTCATCCGATACCCGATACGGTGAACTGGTTGGTACATCAGTACCGCTGGCAGGCTCCATACGCGGGAAGGAGATGGTGTGCGGCCCAATCCCAAATTGCGCCTCAAGGTCGCGCGAATGCGCCAAAACGGCCAACACCTCAAAACGCCAATCATAGAGACCGAACAGCACTCCCAGCCCGACATCATCGGCTCCGGCTTCGAGTGACCGGTGCATACAGGTAGTACGCCAGTCGTAATGACCCTTGACTGTGCCGGCAGGGTGTAGGCGCTGGTAAGTCTCGCGGTGGTAGGTCTCCTGAAACACCTGGAAAGTCCCAATACCGACACTCTTCAAGACCCGCAGGTCTTCAACGGGGAGAGGGGCGGCATTGACATTGACCCGCCTGATACCGAGTGTGGCTCCGGTGCGCGATTTAGTTTGAGTGGCATAGACAGTTTGAATAGTCTCAGCGATATACTCAGTTGAGGTGTCGGGGTGTTCGCCATAGACAGCGATGAGGCGTTTATGGCCGAGACGTCCGGCTAGCACCAGAGCCTCATTGCGAATCTCCGCCATACTCAACTTACGCCGTACCTGCTGGGTGTTATCTGCTTTAAAGCCACAATAGGCACAGCGGTTTACACACAAATTACTGGTATAGAGCGGGGCAAATGTGACAATACGGTTGTCGTAAACAGCCCGCTTGATCGCCAGAGCGGCCTCCTCCATCTCGGCACGCAGCTCAGGATCAGTGACATACAGCAAGGTGGCAGTTTCAGCCAGAGTAAGTGTTTCAATGGCTCTCGATTTAGCTATGATAGCCCTTACCTGTGCAACGTCATTGGGGTGTGCCGCCGCCGTTTTCAAGGCACTGTTAATGGCTGCTTCGTCAATAAAATGGCCCCCCGGTGGCAAATACTTGGTGATTTGCTCGGGTTGTACCATGCGCCGTACATAATCGCCGGCACTCTCAAAACTCCGGATACCGGAGATAGTATCATCTTGCATAACTTCCCCCTCCTTAGTCTCAGAGTAAGAGCACTCCTTGACCGCAGATTTTCGTTAAAAAAGTAATAATACCATTTTCGGGGTGGTGGTAAAAGGACAAATATTTGAGAGTTGAGTTTCTTTTGTCAGGGCGGTATGATAACTTTTTTAATTAAGAGGGCACCTTTACTACTATGAACTATACCATAACAGAAACTCTTTCGACTCCTTTGGCCGGCAGCTACGATATAATTGTGGCAGGAGCCGGGCCGGCAGGTTTTGCGGCTGCAATCACGGCGGGGCGTCTTGGTGCCCGAGTACTTCTGCTTGAACAGGGGCATGCAGTGGGTGGAATTGCCACCAGTGGCTTTATGAGTCATTGGACAGGCGACACTGAGGGTCCGCTCTACGATGAGATACTTGAGCGTTCTTCGCAGCCGGAGCCGGAGGAGTTTTACGGAACATCACGCCATTTGATTAATCCTGACAAGGTGAAGCTGGTGATGCTGGAGATGCTACAGGAGGCTGGGGTCGAGTTGAGGCTTTACTCATTTGTAGCGGCTCCGCTGATAGAAGATGGTACAGTTTGCGGTGTAATAACGGAGAGTAAAAGTGGACGTGAAGCGTGGCGTAGCAAGGTGGTAATCGATGCTACCGGTGATGGTGATGTGGCGGCTCGTGCCGGTGCCCCTTTTAAGGTCGGCCGTGAGCAGGATGGCGGAATGCAACCAGTGACAGTAATGTTCCGCATTGCCGGTGTCGATTATGAGCGGGCGATCTTTCCCGGCTCTTTTGAGACCAACACCGCAGTGCCGGGTGGACTGGTGCAGGATTTGGGTCATACTCATTTGCCACATCCGGCGGGGCATGTTTTGCTCTACCCGAGCTCGTTGCCTGGAATTGTGACGGTAAATATGACCAACCAGACCGGTATTGACGGTACTTCAACCGCCGACCTCACGGCGGCAGAGTTAGCCTGCCGGCGACAGATAAAGCCGATAATAGAGTTTTTACGCAGTTTTGTGCCGGGCTACGAGAAGAGTTATCTCATTGGCACGGCTTCGTTAATGGGTGTGCGTGAAACGCGTCATTTTGTTGGTGATTATACAATTACTGGTGAGGATATAGTTGAGGGGCGCACATTTGACGATTGGATCGCGACACGCTGCAGTTTTGACTTCGACATCCATAATGTTGAGGGAGCAGGGCTCGATAAAGATGGTGCTCAGCGTTATTTCCGGGCTAAAGGGAAGTACACCATCCCTTACCGGGCATTGTTGCCACAGGGGATTGAGGGGTTGCTCCTGGCCGGACGTTCGATCTCGGGTACACATAAAGCTCACTCTTCTTTCCGCGTGATGCCTATATGTGTCAATATCGGGCAGGGGGCTGCAACGGCGGCAGTGGTGGCGATGCGTCATGAGACACCATTGCGCGAAGTAAATATCGGTGAAGTTCAGCAACTGCTGATAGAGCAAGGTGTCACTGCGGGCTGATGGACGGCCGAGCTGCGCACCCTGCAAGAAACCACTTAAACATTACACGCCAGAATGGATCGGTCATGTAATTGTGTTGACAGGCTTGTTATCTTTTTAGGTTTAAAATTCAGTTACCAATATAGCCTTGTTTTTTCCAGACACGACGTGCCGCTGCCAGAGCCTTGGCCGGGGGAGTGACGTGACCCAGAATACTCGGCGGTGGCTGGTCTGGGGCGAGTTTGGCATGAACCGGGAAAGGCGACCAGTGGTCGTCCTCATACTGCTGGCGGCTGGTCTCATTAGAGAAGTCGGGCAGGTCAAACGGTGTGCCATCTTGCAGCGCACTCTTCCAGGCCAGAATACCTACACTACTCATAGCTACACCGCGGTAGACATCAAGAAAAGGGGGTATGCCGGTACGTATGGCATTGGCAAACTCGAAATTAGTCCAGAAATCACCGCCACCGTGGCCGGCTTTATTGGCTAATTCGGCATGTTCCGGCCAGTCGGGTGAGTAGACGCGCTCCTGTGGCTGATCTGGTTCACGCAACCACCCATCGTGCCAGACACGGATCTGACCGGGGCCAAAATAGCCGGGGCCGCGGGTAATCTCCATGGCTCCTTTGTCGCCATGGATACGTGTCCAGTTACTGTGGCCGGGTAGCAACAGTCCGAAGATGCGGAAAACAGCTCCATTATCCATACGGCAGAGGATCACAGAACCGGGATCGCCGCGGCGCGCTGTTTCGGCATCGATCTCACGCCGTGCTATAGAGAGTCCATTCACAGTGGTGGGCATAGTGTTGGTGATCATCATCAGCGGTGCCAGCGCGTGGGTACAGTAATATGTAGAGGGGAGCCAGTTACGCCAGTGGTTAGTACCGGCCGACATCGCGACACGATCCGCCGCCGCTATAGGGTGGTTATATTCACCTTCGGCATAGGTGACATCGCCGATTTCGCCACTCTGATAGAGACGGCGCATCTCCAAGTGAAACTTGGTATAGGGGTAGTTTTCGGCCAACATGTAGATCTTACCGCTCTTCTCTACCGCCCGACAAAGCGCAACACCTTCGGCCAGTGTAGCATTACTGGAGGTTTCACTCATCACATGCTTACCTGCTTGCAGTGCTTTGATAGCAAATGGTGCATGCTCATGGAAGTAATTGGCCAGTATTACAGCATCCATATCGTGTTCGAGAAACTTATCGTAATCGGTATATGTGGCAACATTATAGCGTTTGCCCGCCTCTTCCAGTTTCGATTCCCAGGTGTCACAGAGAGCGACGAGTTTCATCCCCACCAGATCTGTAGCACCTGAAGCAAAACTGCAACCTCGACCCACACCGATAACCCCTACTTTGATGGTTTTTTTCGCCGACGTAGTTTTTCGTTTGGACATGACAAGCCTCCTGATTAAAAAAGATGGGTGCCATGGCTTATAATGATCTAAGCACTGCGCTTACGCGCATTATGAAGTAAAACCTTCGACCACGCCACGGTAAATAGATCGAATCCCGATATTTGGTCTCAAGCACTATGGCACCCATCAGCAACAACTTTA
>JAAYNR010000012.1 GCA_012520735.1 Lentisphaerota bacterium
CCACTCGGCTACCTTGCCTCTCAAACACGCTTTATTATATGCAATACCCGTGCCAACTATATAGCTATAGTTTAATTTTTCCGAAAAAAGTGCTGGAAACCACAAAAAAGCGGTGACAGAGAACTAAAACTGCTTACAGCCGTAACCAAATGTTGTATAGCATAGAAATCTTATTCCCTTAATATATCTGGCACTTGCATGGACTCGCGCAGTTTTAATAAAAACGCTACGCGTTTGAAAAACAGATTTTAAAAGGGAGAGAGTTGACGATGACTCTCAATGCTGCTTTAGCTGCTTCAACGCAACAACTTATGCAGATAGCTGCTTGAACTTCTTGTTTTTTTTGACAGTAGCTAACGGGTTAGCTACTAACCTCGGGAAAAATACAAGGATACCCCTACAATTACGGCTCTCGGTTATTGAAACTGCTCTGCTGCCCACCTCTAACTTGCCCTTGCAATGGTCGCCCAACTGGCGTAAGCTATCACCACTCTCAGTAACCCTTGCTTGGCAGGGTGGACTTTTGGGCAAAGCAGACTAAACATAACCAAAGAGACACTATGAAGCAAAATGTCATTCTGGTGATATCAATCGTCACCGGCATCATCGCCGCCGTAGTCACTAAGCACTATTTTGATGCTAAAGACCGTGAAGTGCGTGAAGTGATAGCCGATCTCCGTAGCTCGCAGCGTTTTGCCACCATTGTAGTAGTAAAGCGCGACCTCCCGGCCGGTACGGTGTTGCAGTTTGAGGATCTCGGCCTGCAGGATTACCCCGAAGGCCCAACGCGTGGCCATGCCGTGTTACGTGAAGATGCTAACTCGCTGGTTGGCCGTAAAATCATCCGTATGCTCGAGCGCGCCTCACCGGTCTACTGGTCGGATATCGAAGGTGGTGAGCCCGGCTCACGTGGACTGGCCGGCGACATACCGCAGCGTATGCGTGCGCTCTCGATCACTGTAAGTGGCGCAGCGTCAGTTAGTGGTATGGTTCGCCCTAATGACAGAGTCGACGTTATCGGCACTTTCACCTTCCCCTCCGCCCGCAACCCCGCAGAGCTTGAGCTGGTGACGCTCACCGTACTGCAGGATGTCACAGTTATGGCTGCCGGTCGCGAAACAGCCAAAACTATCGGCAGTGCCACACGCTCCGGTAACTACAGTACCGTTACCCTCTCGGTTACACCACGTGAAGCCGAGATGCTCGTTTTTGCCGAACAGATTAAAGGACGCCTCGTCCTCTCACTCCGTAACCCCTCTGATGTCTCGTATGAACGTGAGCTCCCCAGAGTTAATTTCAATCGCATACAGGAGGAGATACGCGATCTCAACACTTTCCGTCAGGAACAACTGTTGCGTAAACGTATCCCATGATCCTCTGTAATGAGCCTTAGTAATGAGTTTAAGCATCACCATAGAACACTCCGGACACCCAGCAACTACCACCAGCCTCCCCTCTGGTACGTATCTGATCGGGCGCGGTGACGGGTGTGCTATCCGCCTCCGTACCCCTGAAGTGAGCGACCGCCATGCCAGACTAACCGTAACCGCCGATAGTGTCACCATTGAGGACCTCCACTCCAGTAATGGTACGCTTCTTGATGGCGCTCCACTTACACTCCTGACACCTCTCAGTGGCCCACATGCCATAACTGTCGGGCCTTATACTCTCCGTCTTACTGCCCCGCAAACCGCCACGGTTAATCCTCAGCCGTTGCCCCCCTCTGCTACACCACCCCGGCAGCCGGCCGACTCCCCCGTCACGCAGAGTGCACCACCTACACCGACAGCCTCCGCCGCCACGCCTCCGCCACCGGCGACCACACCGGCGACCATACCGGCTCCGGCCACTGTCTCAACCCCGGCTACTGACCCACGCGATGCTGTACGCCGTGAAGTAAAAAACCAGATTCACCGTGAAGTATTGCAGCGGATCGACCTCAAACGACTCACCGCTACCCGCGTAAATACCGAGGAGTTGCAAACACGGACCCGCGAGACTATCGCCTCCATCATCGCCGAAATTGAGTCGAGGCAGCGCCTCCCGTCGGGGATCGACCCCTCCCGCCTCGCCCGAGAGATATATAACGAAGCGATCGGCCTCGGGCCACTGGAAGACTTTCTGGAAGATGACTCCATCACCGAAATCATGGTTAATGGCCCTAACCAGATATATGTGGAGCGTAATGGTCGGCTCGAACTCACCGGTGAAACCATTATGGACGACACCACCGTGCTCGCCATTATTGAGCGGATCGTCTCACCTATCGGACGCCGAATCGATGAGAGCCAGCCGTTTGTCGATGCCCGCCTCCATGACGGCTCACGCGTTAATGCCATTATCCACCCTCTCTCGCTCAGTGGCCCCTGTATCACTATCCGTAAATTCTCCAAACGGATCTATACCGATCAGGATCTGATCAACTTCGGCTCCTGGATACAGCCCATGACCGCCCTGCTCCGCATCTGTGTGCTGTTGCGGAAAAATATCATTGTGGCCGGCGGTACCGGTTCCGGTAAAACTACCCTCCTTAACACCCTCAGCGGCTATATCCCCCCCACTGACCGTATTGTCACTATTGAAGATGCCGCTGAGCTGCGCCTCCTTCAGCCGCATGTTATCCGCCTCGAAGCCCGCCCCGCGAATATCGAAGGCCGTGGCGCTATCCCAATCCGTGACCTTGTCCGCAACTCGCTCCGTATGCGCCCTGACCGTATCATCGTAGGTGAGTGCCGGGGCGGTGAAGCACTCGACATGCTTCAGGCCATGAATACCGGCCACGACGGCTCGCTTACCACTGTACACGCTAACTCCCCGCGCGACGTAATCTCCCGTGTTGAAACCATGGTGTTGATGTCGGGCATGGATCTCCCCTCTCGCGCTATCCGTGAGCAGATCGCTTCAGCCGTAGACGTTATTGTCCAAATCGCCCGCCTGACCGACGGCTCCCGTAAAGTCACCTCTGTCACCGAGATAGTCGGCCTTGAGGGGAACCAGATAGTGATGCAGGATATTTTCGAATACCGGCAGGCAGGACTCAGCGACAGCGGCAAAGTAGTCGGTCAACACCGCCCCACCGGCTCTGTCCCCACTTTCTTTGAGGAACTCAAAGCCCGCGGTCTTGAACTCGACCCGGTAATTTTCCAACCCGACGCCTATTAGGATCCCTCTACATGAACACCCTTATCTTCATACAGATAGCAGGTTGCCTCCTCTTTGCCCTCAGCTTTGGCGGCTTGATCTTTGTGCTGTTACGGGCCTTCAGTACTGGTGCCCAGGCCTACTCCGGTGCCTATGCCGAGGAGACCTCACGCAAGTTTGAAGATGTCTTCCTCTTTATCCCGCCACGTCGTCTCAGTGAGATAGGTTGGGCTTGCGCCGGCTTTATCTTCCTTATTGTTAACGCCATTTTCTTTAATCTCTCCAGCCTCCCCTCTACCTTACTAGGTCTGGCGTTGGGGATTGCCGGTGGAGCAGCCGCTCTCTTTGCGCCCAACCAACTACTCTTCATCCTCCGCGAACGTCGCCGCCGCCGCTTTAACCTCCAGCTTGTCGATGCCCTCTCACACATGAGCAACGCCCTGCGTGCTGGTTTCAGTATCAACCAATCATTCGAAACGGTCGTCCAAAACGGTGAAAACCCCATTGCTCAGGAGTTCTCTGTCATGTTACAGCAACTCCGCATCGGTATGAGCTTTGACGACGCCATGCGTAGCATGGAACAACGCGTTGGTAGTGAAGACCTGACACTGGTTATCACCACCATCGACATCGCCCGTAAAACCGGCGGCAATCTCACCGAAGTTTTTGATCGTATCAGCGTCACCATCCGCGAGCGGATGCGTATTGAGAACCGTGTCCGCACCCTAACGGCTCAAGGGCGCCTTCAAGGGATAATTGTTGGCACCATGCCGATCCTTCTGGCCATCATACTCACTGTTATCAAGCCCGGCATGATGCTCCCCTTTTACCAGTCTCGCATCGGTATTATCAGCATCGCCTCTGTTATCATCATGCTGATCTGCGGCGGCCTGCTTATCCGTAAGATTATCCGTATCGATGTCTAGTCGGCGGCTTTCATGCCACCGCACACGTTACGTTGCCCCTCCACATCACCCCGCTGCGCCAACGCTCGCAATCTCTGGCTCAGCTCCGCTATCCCCACCTCTTCTGTGGCAGATATCTCCGCTATCTCAACATCAAACTTCTCTCGGAATTGTGCCAGTTTCTCCACAGCATCCGGCAGATCCATCTTGTTAGCCACCACAATGGCCGGACGCTCCAGTAGTGCGGGGTCGTAGGTCTGTAGTTCGTGACGCAAAGTAGTGTAGTCGTCCCACGGTTCACGCGCCTCACTGCCGGCCATATCGATCACATAGGCCAACACCGGTGCCCGGGTAATATGCCGCAAAAACTGCAAGCCCAACCCCGCCCCGTCACTGGCTCCCTCGATAATCCCCGGAATATCAGCCACCCGCAGTTGATCGTAGTTAGAGTAAACAACCGTCCCGATAACAGGGTTCATCGTTGTGAAAGGGTAGTTGGCCACTTTAGGACGCGCCGCTGTTAAAGCCGCCAGCAACGACGACTTACCAGCACTGGGAAATCCGATCAGCCCCACATCGGCAATGGTTTTAAGCTCAAGCTGTAACTCCAGCTCTTCGCCCTCTTCACCCAGTGTCCGCTCCGTAGGTGCCTGATGCGTAGCCGACTTAAAATGAACATTCCCCAGACCACCTTTGCCACCTGCGGCAATCACCTCCCGCTGGCCGTCAGCCACAATATCGGCTCGTAACTCACCACTGATAAAGTCACGCACCTCCGTACCACACGGCACCAGCACCACAGCATCAGCTCCATTACGCCCAAAACAGCGTTGCCCCTTGCCGTCGCCGCCATGTTCGGCACGCACCAAAGGCTCAAAGTAGAGCGCCACCAATGAGTCAATATCCTTGCTGCCACAAAAAACCACATCACCCCCATGGCCACCGTCGCCACCATCTGGCCCACCCTGCGGCACATACTTCTCACGCCGGAAACTGGCACACCCATCACCACCCTTACCGGCTACAACCTTAACTTTAACCCGGTCAATGAACCGTCGTGTCTTCATAAATCAACCCCTGGTTGCTCAGCAACCTCCTCAATAGCCGGAATTTCCATAGCCGCTGCCGCCTCCTCTGCCCCCGGTGGGTGTGGTATCGGCATGATCGTCATTATCCCCCAAGCCACAAGCGTTGTAGCCAGACCAACAATCGAGCCAATCTTAAGCCACTCCATAAAACCGATATGCTGATGATAACGTTTCTCAAACATCCCCAATGCCACAATGTTAGCTGTGGAGCCAATGGCTGTAATGTTGCCACCGAAACAGGCACCAAACAGGAGCGCCCACCAGAGTAGCGAATAGCCGACATCATTATTCTGCAAAACCTGAATCACCGGTGAAAAAGCCGCCACAAAGACGATATTGTCAACAAAGGCCGAGCCAATCGCCGAGATGAAAAGTACAAAGGGGATCATCGCCTTAGGTCCACCCTTGACCAACAGGTTGAGTTTATTGGCTAACTCTTCAGTCACTCCCTGCTGCTCCAACCCCCCTGAAACGGCAAAGAGCATCATAAAAAACAAGAGTGTCCACCACTCTACCTCGTGCTCAATATAGTGCCGTGCTCGCTTCGGACGGTAGAGCATCAACAGACCGGCAATGATCAATGGCGTAATAATTAAAAAGGCATTTTTATTTTGTGCCGCTATCTCAGGTAATACCCCCGGCCCTACCAGTCCCAGCAAAACCTCAATCTGATGGTGACAGGCAATCAGCCCCACTGTAACAATTAAAATCACCAGACCACGACGATACGGGATTCTGAACAGCGGACTCAACCCCTCGTTGGCTGCACGATGCTGGTGCATCCGCTCCGACATCAACCGTATATCTTTGCGGAACCATACCATACACACGATAATCGTCACAAACAGAGCCGCCAAAGCTACCGGTGTAGCGTGCCATAAAAAATAGCCAAAAGTAAACCCCGCCTTGGTGCCGATAAACACCCCCACCGGGTTGCCCAGCATCGTTGCCGAAGAGCCGATGTTGGTAGACATCACCGAGATAAGTACAAATGGAGCCGGTTTAAGCTTGAGCGTGTCACAAACCTGAAAAACCAATGCCAGCATCACCACTATCGAGGTGACCTCATCGACCACCGATGCCAACACCGCCGAGAGCAGACACAATATGGTGGTAAACAGCCAGCCATCCATCCGCTTCATACGGATTACAGTCTGGATCAACCAGGTAAACAACCCCAGGTCTTTCAACACCCCCACAATAGTCATCATCCCAATCAGAAAGAGTATGATGTCTAACTCTGTAGCCGCCAGCATCCCCTTCAGGGTAAACACCCTCGTCCCGATCAGTAGTGCAATCCCCAGAAACGCTGCGGCCAGTCGATACTGCCAGAAAAACAGTGTCGTGCAGATCACCACAATAAAAGTGCAAACCGAAATTACCTGATTGGTCTCTACCGCTATACCGGCATAATTGGCCAGCCAGCCAAAAAGCCCGGTGATACCGATCATTGCCAAAACTTTGGCAATATATTCCCGTAAAGGAGTTGACCGTGGAGTGCTCGAAGTACCCATAACTAAGCCCTGAATATCTTATGAAGGAAGGTGCGCAATGTAACCACACCAGCCAAATGTTTATCTTTAAGAACATAACAGTGTGCCGTATTCTGGCGCGCAAACTCAGCCGCTACCTGAATCGCCGGTGATGACACCTGCACATAAGCATACTGTTCCGACATTATCTCACTCAGCCAGGTGCTGTGTTCTTTGCGTAACACCTCGGCAAAAGGCTCAAAATTCTGAATCGGCGATAAATCATCCATCCATAGTAGATAGTCGGGCAAGCACACTCCTACCAGTGCACTGGCACTAACCACACCCACCAGATCACCCTCTTTATCAACTACCGGTACCTCCTCATGATCTGTGGTCGTAAAAATATCGATAGCATCTTTAAGACTCGCATTCTCTCTCAAGGTGATCTTTGGCGGTACCATTACGTCGGCGGCACATATATATGAGGGGAGTCGCAAGCCGCCTGTCTTGAAAAACCTCATCACCTCATCGGCACTGGTAGCCGCAGCCAGACGCTTCGTAGCGTCCTCTTCAAGCATCGATGTTGCCAACGACCGTAAAGTCTGTAAGAAGAAAGCCGGTTGCTCTGTAGGTATCAAAATCAGAAACACCAGATATACCGGCCCTGCATCAAAGATGAACCCTTCCCGCGATGTCGCAATAGCAATATATGGCCTCTCTATACCCGACAGCCTGGCATGCGGCACAGCAATACCATTGGGCATCACCGTGCTGCTTAATGTTTCACGCTCCAATACCGCATCAACAATCCCCTGAGGATCGCGAATACCGTGATTACCCGTAAGCCTGTAAACAAGCGTCCGGATAATATCGTTACTCTCTCGCTGGGGTGCCTGACATATTATATCGTTGATGGTGCAAAACGAGATCAGCTTAGTCTGAGAACTTGGCACCATATCCGCCATAATCTACCTCCCACATCGTTTACACATTAAACAGGAAGTGAATAACGTCACCGTCGTTCACCTCATACTCTTTCCCCTCAAGGTGCATCAATCCAGCACTGCGACAAGCCGTTTCACCGCCCAGGCGGATGTAATCTTCCATCCCTATCACCTCGGCGCGAATGAAGCCCCGCTCAAAATCACTGTGTATCACTCCGGCAGCCTGGGGTGCCACACAACCGCGGCGAAATGTCCATGCACGTGCTTCAGTAGGCCCAGCCGTAAAGAAACTCCCCAATCCCAATGAATGATACGCTTCTCGCACTGTTTGGTCAAGCCCACTCTCAGAAAGACCATACGATGTAAGGAAGTCAGCCCGCTCACTTTCACTCAATCCTGCCAGCTCAGCCTCCATCCGCGCTGATATCACCACCACCGGAGCCCCGACCGTCGCCGCATGGGCTTTCACCGCCGCTACCGCCTCGTTGTCACCAGTGGTATCATCCTCGTCAATATTGGCGCAGTAGATCACCCGCTTGTTGCTCAATAGTTGCAACTCATTGAAAACTATGTTCACAGCATCATCAGCTTTGCGCGGAAAGGTCCGTGCCGGTAAACCGCTGTCTAAATGCGCCATCAGAGCCTCAATAGCCGCTACCTCCGCCCGCAACTCTTTGTCAGCACGTGCCTGCCGCCCCACGCGATCGAGTCGTCGCTCTAGTGTCTGAATATCGGCCAATACCAGCTCTGTCTCAATAATGCCAATATCCCGCACCGGGTCGATGTCGCCCTCCACATGTACCACGTCGTCGTCAGCAAAGCACCGCACTACATGGAGAATCGCATCAACTTCACGGATGTTCGCCAAAAATTTATTCCCCAGCCCCTCACCACGTGAAGCCCCCCGTACCAAACCGGCAATGTCGACAAACTCGACCGTTGCATAGGTGATCTTTTTCGACCGCGCAATTTTTGCCAACTCATCTACACGCAAATCACGCAATACTACCACCGCTTTGTTGGGCTCAATCGTGCAAAACGGATAGTTGGCCGCTTCAGCATTCTGCTCCTGTGTAAGAGCGTTAAACAGTGTCGATTTACCCACATTGGGCAACCCTACAATACCTACTCCTAAAGACATATGATTCCCTGCCAAAAATTTAAAAATAAACTTTAATATATCACACGTCCCCCACTGCCGACAATTGCTATTCACATCCGGCAACACTACTGATTCGGGCTTGGCATATTAAATGCTGAACAGTTGCAAAACCACTGTTTTATGTAGTTTTGTTGTCGCTAATTGACGCACCTGATGAAAAATAAGGATAAAATAGTAACTGTAGATGCTCGTTTTCGGGTCGATGAGTCGCACCAGACTCACCTGCCGTTTTTCTGGCCCTGGATCGTCCCTCTATTTTTCCTCCTCATATTTGTGCTCTTGCTGTGTAGCCACGACTCCTTGCTATATGCCGGTCTCCTTATGGGTAGTGTAATGGCGCTAACCGCCTTCTCTCGCGCTGCCGCGATATTGGCCGGACTCTTTGCCGTGCGGCGTAACGGCGCTGCAGCACCTTCACCCGCCACACACTTGCCAACCTCCACACTCCCCCCTTACACCGTTATGGTTCCGCTCTATCGCGAGGCCGAGATTGTCGACCACCTCCTCGCTGCTATGGCCGCCTTACGCTACCCTCGTAACAAACTGCAAATCCTCCTTCTGGCGGAGGAGGATGACCTCACCACACGCAATGCTCTGGCAACACGCCAACTCCCCGAATCGGTCTCTGTGGTTGTCGTACCACCAGACCGCCCCCGTACCAAACCACGTGCCTGTAACTATGCTTTGGACCACTTTGTCACCAGTGATGACGGCTTTGCGGTGATCTTCGATGCCGAAGACCGCCCCGACCCCGACCAACTCCTTAAGGCCGCCGCCGCTTTTGCTGCACTCCCCCCAAACGTCGCCTGTCTGCAGGCTCGCCTCGCCGCCGACCAACGCGCCAAAGGCCTTAGCGGACTCCTCTGGGGTG
This sequence comes from Lentisphaerota bacterium, assembly GCA_012520735.1. Taxonomy (GTDB): domain Bacteria; phylum Verrucomicrobiota; class Kiritimatiellia; order RFP12; family JAAYNR01; genus JAAYNR01. Next base: position 9,587 of record JAAYNR010000012.1, read on the forward strand.
TCGAATACGCCGCTTGGTTTGGCCTCTATCTCCCCGGGCTCTATGCTGTCGGGGCGCCTGTGCCACTTGGCGGCACCTCCAACCACTTCCGCGCCTATCACCTGCGACGCCTCCGCTGGGACGCCTGGAACGTCACCGAAGATGCCGAGCTCGGCATCCGTCTGGCCCGTGCCGGCCTCACCACCGGTGTGTTAAACAGTACTACATGGGAAGACGCCCCGGCACAATGGCGAGTCTGGCTTCCACAACGTACCCGCTGGCTCAAAGGGTGGTGGGTCACTGCCGCCACCCACCTCACCGACACCCGCAGCCTGCCCGACCTCGGCCTCTGGCGCTGGCTCTGGATGTGCCACCTCACCCTCGGCACCGTCTTCTCACACCTCCTCCTCCCCCCGGCACTCCTCTTTGGTGCCGCCTGGCTGGCTGGCCGCTGGCCGCTGGCCGACCCCCTCCGCCTCTGGACCTGGGCCGGCCCCATTCTGGCCACCTCGCTGCTGCTGCTCCACCTCTTCTTTATCGCCGCACACGCCGTAGCTACCATGTTGCAGCAGAGTCGTCGGCTCCTCCCTGTTGTGCTACTCCTCCCGATCGCCTGGTTTATGGCCTCCATCGCCGGCTGGCGCGCCTATCTGCAAGCCCTCGCCTCTCCCTACTACTGGGAAAAGACTCCCCACCCAGCCCCTGACTTGAACCACATGGAGCAAATCACCACCGCAGAACCAGCACACTCCACTACCACTCCGCAAACCGCCCCCGCACTGCACTCCCCTACCACTCCGCCAAGCTCACGCCGCTCCACACGGCATACCCCCCGGCTGGCTGCCGCTTGTGCCCTCACCATTGTAATGGCCGCTGTCAGTTTTGGTGCCTATTATGCCGCCGATATCCCCACTCTCCGCTGCGCCGCTGCCGCACTCCGCCACGAACAAAACCGCAACCGGTTTATCGATCTAACCACCGCCTCGCTCTCGCCCGAGACCGACTGGAGTGCCGCCTCACACCTCGAAGTCACCTTCACTCTCTCTAACACCACTGCCGCTAACTACGAACTTGTCACCTGGCTCAAGCTCTGGGATGGCACTTGGTTCGAACGCTCTGCCGCATTCACCCCTACCCCCTCTGACACACAAACTATCACCATCCCCTTCGATACCGCCTGGCGCAGCACTGAACCTGCCGCCCGCTTCTCCCCCGCCTGGCTGCTACGCGTCCGTGAAGCTGGCCTCCGCCTCCGTGGCCCATCAAGCCATCCCGCTACTCTCCGCCTGCTCCACATGCGGCCACTAATTAACACCCCTCCGCCACTCGCCGCCTCTCTAATATCCGCCCCAACCACCGTTGCTGTCAACGATATCTGGGAACTGCACTTTGATCTCAACCACCTCAACGGCAACCCTTTTGATGCCAACGAGATCGATCTCCGCTGTGTCGTCGAAAAACCCGATGCCACTACCATCACCCTCCCCTGTTTTTTCACCCTCAACCACCTCCCCGTTGCCAACCCCGACGGTAGTGAAACCATGCGCCCTTACGGTGCCCCATACTGGGCTGCCCGCGTCTCACCCGACTTACCGGGGACATGGCACGTCCGCCTCGAAGGTCACGACCGCGCCGCCACACTCCCACCCCTGACTACCAGCTTTACCGCCACACCATCAACCCTCCCCGGTACAGTAAAAACCGCAGGCCGCTGGTTCCGTCGCGACGACTCCTTTTTCTACCCCGTCACCATCAACCTCCGCTCACCCTACGATGCCCTCGTCGCCACTGCCCTTAAACCCACCCCCCAGCCACCCGCAAATGCCGGAACTCAAGCACTCGCTCCCTGGATCGAACGTTGCGCCACCAACGGCATCAACTGGATCCGCCTCTGGACTATGCCCGACAGCCTCGGCCTCGAGTGGTCTGCCGCCTGGCAAGGCTACCATGGACGCAACCGCTACAACCTCGCCAATGCTAGTCGCCTCGACCACCTCTTTAATGTTGCCCGTGCCCACCACGTCACCCTCGAGCTGGCCCTCTGGCAACACGGCCCCTGGCAGCGCGAGGTCGACCCCCAATGGGACGACAACCCCTGGAATATCGCCAACGGCGGCCATC
>JAAYNR010000112.1 GCA_012520735.1 Lentisphaerota bacterium
CGGCACAGCAGGAGCGGTGGATCCATATATGACTTCTCGCTACAGCAACAGATATACTATGCCGACTTTATCGAGTCCGAAACAGTTGAAGAGACCTTTACCGGGCGTGTTATCAGCACTGCCCGCCCCGGTTACGGCGGAGCTATGATCAAGACCGTCAACCACTATGATGGCGGCGGACGCGTCACCGCGGTCGAAACCTGGAGCGAAAACCCCACAGATAACACGCTCCTCTCCCGCACCCTCCATACCTACGACGAACTTGGCCAGCTCCTCCTCACCTGTCAAGACCTCGACCTCGACGGCACCATCGACCCCGCCGGTGCCGACCGCGTCAGCGGTTCCGACACCCGCTACCTCCTTATCAACGGCGACTGGTGGCGTCAGCACACCTCCTGGACTTACCCCGAACCAGACTTCTTGTTGCCTCTCACTAATGCCATCACCCGCACTCGTCTAACCGGCCTCGGGGTGTCATCAGCGGACGGCCTCCTCACTGCCGTGACCGTCTCTATTGATGCTTTGGGCAACGCCACTACCGAGTGCGTTTACACCGACCCCACCACCTGTCGTGTAACCCGCCACACCACACGTCCCGGTGTCGCCACCCCGGCAGTCACCATCTCCATCGCTGGCCGCATCGTCAGTGCCACCGCTCCTGACGGTGCCACCGTCACCTACGCCTACGACGGTTTTGGTCGCATGGTGGCTGAGTCCGGTCCGCGTGATGCCCTGCGCCTCACAAGTTATAATAGTGTTGGCGACATTGCCTGGAGCGGCATTGTGGTCGGGTCAGTGACAAACATCACGACACACCAGTTCGACTACGAGTCCAGTGGCTTATATACCAGAGAGACAGACCCATTAGGCAACGATACCAGTCGTGAATATGCACATAATAGCACACTGAATTATGTACAGGGATCTGCTGTAAAATTTGCAGTCTATACTCACGACCCCTTTGGTCGCATGACCACCATGAGCACTGTCAGAGACGAAGAAGAGTGGGATAAGCTGGACACCACCCGCTGGGTTTACGATGCCCCCACCGGCCTGCTGACTGCCAAGACCTACGCTGATGGCCACGGCACTACATACAGTTACACCCCAGACGGCAAGCTGGCCTCACGCACCTGGGCACGCGACCTTACAACTGACTACACCTACGACACCGCCAACAACCTCATCGCTATATCGTACAACGACTCCACCCCCAATGTCACCTTCAACCACGACCGTTTCGACCGCGTTACCGCCGCCGTCACCGCCGCCGTCTCCTCCAACCTTTACGCCTACTCCCACACCGGACTGCTCACCAACGAGATCTCGTGCGGGCAGTCCTCCGTGGCCGCCCTCAGCCGTCCCCACGATACCCTCGGTCGCCCCGCCGGCCTGATCCTCGACCCTCTGGCAGAGACCCAGGGTGAAGGCGCGGCACCATATGCGGTGACATATAACTACGACGATCACGGACGACTCAACTCTTTACATGCTTCAGTACAGTCAAGAGACATAACTTTCACCTACAACTATCTGCCAAACTCGTCCTTAATTACCAGTGTCGCCTCCTCGGTTGGTGCGTCCTTTACACGCACCTACGAGCCGCACCGTGATTTGATCACCGCCGTGACTAACCACTGGAACGGTACGCCGGTATCGTCCTTCGCTTACGTCAACGACGCTATCGGCAGACGGACGCAGCGCCTCGATGACGGCACCGTGACCAATGTTTTCGGTTATAACGGTTGTTCCGAACTGACCAGTGCTGTCATGGGAACCAACGCCTACAGTTATGCCTACGATGGCATTGGCAATCGGCTCAACGCTACCGACAACGACATTGCGCTGGTCTATCACACAAACCCCCTCAACCAATATACCAACATTCTTCGTGACTTCGTGGCTTCGTGTGAGCCGGAATACGACCTTGACGGTAACATGACCGCCACAGGCGAAGGCTGGCATTATGTGTGGAACGGTGAAAATCGGATGATACACGCGTCCAACAACGCGGCGCGAGTTGAATACGCCTATGACCACCGCGGACGCATGGTCAATAAAACTATCAGCACGGCTGGCACGGCTACAGAAAAGACCATCTCTTATGTCTGGGACGACTATAACATTATTACAGAAACCATCGCCCAGGATGGTGTGACCAGTGTCACCTACAACGTCTGGGGGCTGGATCTCTCCGGCACCATGCAAGGGGCGGGTGGTATTGGAGGCCTCCTGGCCGTCATCCGCGATGGCGAGCCGTTTTTCCCTTGCTACGACGCCAATGGCAACATCACTGAGTATCTTGACACCAACGGTGTCATTGTCGCCCATTACGAGTACTCGCCCTTCGGTGAGATAGTCAATCAGAGCGGCGTATATGCCTCGACCTTCACCCACCGTTTTTCAACCAAGC
>JAAYNR010000267.1 GCA_012520735.1 Lentisphaerota bacterium
GCTGTCCAAAGATGGCGATAAAACCACTCTCTCCATCAAACTCAAAGCCGGCGAACAGGCCCTCCTCAAACTAACCAGCAACGGCGGACCATCTGTCAAAGCCACATGGCAACCCGACACCCCACCACCGCCAGCAGAGTAGCCGCCTTTACGTCTCCCTTTTCCTTTTTTCGACATTATCGATATTATCGATTCACTCTGTTGGGCACATCTCTTTCTTCTTCCCTGAACACGCCGTTTTTGCTACTTTATCGGCTAAGCGCTTAGAAGGCGCTGTAATCGCCGCATGTACACTTGTCATGCTCCGCACTAACCAATTTTAAAGAAAGCGATTATTATGAAAAACAACAACTCAACTCCCCCTGAATGTACTGACTATCATGTTCATTGCCATTATGATGGCTGCTCGGCTAAAGATATGACTTTAGCCGCTGTTTATGAGTCGGCCGTAACCGCTGGCTTGCGCGAAATATGTGTGGTTAAACACTATAGCCACGAGTTACCCAATGGCGGCGATGTGTGGGTCAACTGGAAGCGAACCAAGCCCGACGATTTTGAGGCATACCTAGAAGAGTTTGCCAACACACCACAGCCGGCCGGTTTACGTGTACTCTCCGGTGTGGAGACCGAGCTGACCACCGATAAAGGCGATGTCAATATCCCCGATGCACAAGCGGCGCGAGTCGATCTACTGCTTATCAGTAACCACTGGCTCCCCGATGCGCCCGGTCTCTCCCGCGCCTGGCAGCCGCTGCTGGGCGAAGGCAAGCTCCCCCACGCCATGCCTCTGGAACAACTCGGCCCCTGGCTGGAAGCTCTGGCTGCCAGCGGTCCTGAGCCTTACGCCCGCGCTGTGTTTGAAGGGAACGCCAATGCCGTGCGCCGCCACCCCAAGGCCCGTGTTCTGGCGCATTTGGGCGACGGCGGACTCCACGCCCTGCGCGCCTTCCGTATCCCGGCCGACGATATCTCCGATGATCGCCTGCTTGAGTTGGCTGCCCCGCTCTTCGAAGCCTGCGTCACCCACAATGCACTCTGGGAACTCACCCCGGAGTTCCCCCGCCGCACCAACATCGTGCGAGAAGCTAACCGCTGCGGAGTCTCCTTTACCGCCACGGTTGATGCCCACTTCCTGAACAATCCCCGCTGGGGCTACACTCTGGCCCAGCACGACGTGGCTGAAGAGGCTCTGCGCAAGCTCGGTCTCAGACGCGGCAAGCTGTAAGGTCAAGTTAATCACAATTGGAGCGTATCATGGCTAAAGCAACCACCACCCCTGCCTCAAACTGGCCCGTCCTGCGCCGCTACACAGGCGAAAATCTCCACCGTGTGGCCCTCCCTCTAGGGGGCATCGGTACCGGCACCATCAGCCTGGGCGGCCGCGGCCAACTGCGCGACTGGGAGGTGATGAGCCGCCCGGCCAAAGGCTTCACGCCACGCAACGCCTTTTTCGCGCTCTATGCCAAACCTGACGGCGGTGCAGCCGTTACCCGCGTGCTGGAAGGACTCATACCAGCGCAGGAGTATGAGGGGGCGCACGGTTGTCCCACCCCTAACCACGGCTTGCCGCGTTTCCGCGAATGCTCCTTTGAGACCGCCTACCCCTTGGGGCAAATCGCACTCTCCGATCCCGACGTCCCACTCAGCGTGCGCCTCAAGGCCTTTAACCCCTTGGTGCCCGGTGATGTCGACTCCAGTAGCCTCCCTCTGGCTCTACTCCGTTTTGAGTTGACCAACAGGACGGCGCGCAAGGTGGAAGCCGCAATATGTGGCAACACGCAGAATTTTATCGGTTATGACGGCTTTAACGGTGAACCGCTCCAGAATGTCAATACGGTCGTACCACGCGAGCGCGGCTGGTGCGGCATTGCCATGCGTTCGGACGGTATTCCCGTTGATAACGAATTTTGCGGCACCATGGCTCTGGCCACCAATGCCTCTCGTGTCACACAGCGTACCGCCTGGAAGCAGGGCGCATGGAGCAGTGCGCTACTCGACTTCTGGGACGACTTCAGTTCCGACGGCAAACTTGAGGAGCGGGAGCTGAACGGCTTTAACTCGCCGGTCGCTTCACTGGCTGCCAATGTCACCATCGCCCCGCACGCCACTGCCAGCATCACCTTCATTATCGCCTGGCACTTCCCCAACCGCGTCTCCTGGACACCGCCTAAAGATGGAGATGTGGTGGTGGGCAACCACTACACCACGCTCCACAAAGATGCCTGGGACGTAGTACGCTGTGTAGTGCCGCGCCTGCCGCAACTGGAGGCGCGCACGCTCGAGTTTGTCCGTGCCTTCTGCGGTAGCGACCTCCCCGACACCGTCAAGGAGGCCGCACTCTTTAACCTCAGCACACTGCGCACCCAAACCTGCTTCCGTATCGCCACAGGCCAATTCATGGCCTGGGAAGGTTGCGGCGACACCTATGGCAGTTGCCACGGCTCATGCACCCATGTCTGGAACTATGAAACCGCCACCGCCTTCCTCTTTGCCGACCTGGCACGCTCCATGCGCGAAACCGAATTCCTGCTGGCCACCGCCGATAATGGGCTGATGAGCTTCCGCGTCAACCTCCCCCTCGAACGGGCACAGGAGTACGGCAAGGCCGCCGCTGACGGCCAGCTCGGCTGCATCATGAAGGTCTATCGTGACTGGCAACTCTGCGGCGACACCCCCTGGCTGCGCTCGCTGTGGCCCAAGGTTCGGCAGGCGCTGGAGTTCTGCTGGATACCCGGCGGCTGGGATGCCGACCGCGACGGCGTGATGGAGGGGTGCCAGCACAACACCATGGACGTCGAGTACTACGGCCCCAACCCGCAAATGCAGTTCTGGTATCTCGGTGCCCTCCGCGCCGCCACCGAGATGGCGCGCCACCTCGGTGAAGACGATTTCGCCAACCACTGCCACGACCTCTTTGAAAAAGGATCGGCCTGGATCGATGCCAACCTCTTTAACGGCGATTACTACGAACAGGAGATACGCCCTCCGCAATCGGTCGACGCCATCGCCCCTGGGCTATGCGTCGGCATGGGAGCCGTTAATCTGGAAAACCCCTCAATGCAACTCGGCCCAGGCTGCCTGGTGGACCAACTTGTTGGTCAATACATGGCCCACGTCTGCGGGCTCGGTTATCTGGCCAGTCGTGCCAAAATCAGCCGTACCCTGCGCAGCATTATGAAGCTCAACTTCAAAAAAGATTTCTTCGGCCACTTCAATAACATGCGCAGCTATGTCATGAACGGTGAATCGGCACTCCTCATGGCCACCTACCCGCCCGGGCGCCGCCCCAAACACCCCTTCCCCTACTTCAACGAGGTTATGACCGGGTTTGAATACACCGCTGCCACGCACATGCTCTATGAGGGACAGAGAACCAACGGCCTGAAGGTTATCAAAGCCATCCGCGACCGCTACGACGGACACCGCCGCAACCCCTTCAACGAGGCCGAATGCGGCCACCACTACGGTCGCGCCATGGCAAGCTGGAGCGCCGTGCTGGCCCTCAGCGGCTTCCACTACTCCGCCGTTAGCGGCACCCTCACCTTTGCGGCGCGCCCGGGCAACCACTTCTGGTCCACCGGCCACGCCTGGGGCACCTGCAAAGTAACCAACAATAAATCACGCAACCAATGGAGCGTCACCATAGAGGTGATCTACGGCAGCCTCCACCTCAAAACAGTGACCCTAAACAGCAAAACCACCCTCACACTACCCCGCCACGGCAAAACCCTAAAACCAGGCAAACCCACCACTTTCATGATCCCCCTTTCCAAGCTTCATTGACCACACCTCTCTACCGTGTTATTATAAAGGGAATTGTAGACACAGAGGCGACTCAGTCCGCCGATGTTTTTTTAGTGCGTCTGGACCCATAAAGTAAAGGATATCGTCATGAAAAAGTGTATCAGTTATTGGAGTTTCCCCGGAGGCATCGAGGGAGCCTGCCCCATAAGTGAAGCTGCAGCAGGTGCTGCCAAAGCCGGGTTTGACGGTATAGAGCTCTGTATCCACACTTCAGGCCTCCTGACCCCTGATACTGATGAAGCTACCTGTCGCTCCTACGCCGACACCGTAAGATCACAAGGTCTGGCTCTGGAGACAATGGCCAGTGGCATGAGCTGGGAGTTCTCCCCCACCAGCCCCGATCCGGATATCCGCCGACAAGCTGTTGAGCTCCACCGTAAAGCACTGCAACGGGCCGCCTGGCTCGGTTGCCGCACCATGCTGTATGTCCCCGGTGCCATTACGATCCCCTGGAATGGTGCCTATAAACCGGTGCGCTATGATCTGGCTGTTGAGTGGGCGCGTGAGGCTATCGCTACACTTGGCCAGACAGCCGCTGAGGTTGGGGTTAATCTTGGTGTGGAGAATGTCTGGAATGGTCTATTCTATTCACCGCTGGAATTTGCTGCTTTTATCGACTCTTTCAACAACCCGGCTGTCGGTATCTATTTCGACATCGGCAACATGCTGGCACATCAACAGTGGCCACCACACTGGATCGAAATTCTCGGCAAGCGGATTTGCGCTATTCATGTTAAGGACTTCAAGCTCGCCGTCGGCACGCTTGAGGGGTTCTGCGACTTGCTAGATGGCGACGTCCCCTTCGCTGAAGTTATGGCCGCACTGCGCGCCATCGGTTACGACCGTACACTTGTGGCTGAAATGATGCCGCCCGACCCGACCATTCTGGAACGGACAATCACCGCTCTCAACAAAATTGTTAACATGTAAATAGGAGGTTTAGTTATGTTAAAGGTAGGTATTGCCGGTATCGGTATGATGGGAAACACACACCTTGAGGCGTACAGTAAACTCAAGGGCGTCAAGGTGGTGGCTGTGGCCGACCTGATCAAAGCCCGCCGTGAAGGACGTGTTGCCGTAGCCGGTAACGTTAAGGGTCAGGCGCAGAGCAGTACCGACTTCTCCACCTTCCGCCAGTATGTCGAGGCTGCCGATATGATCGTCGATCCCGATATCGATATCATCGATATCTGCCTCCCTACACCCAGCCATGCCAAGTATGCAATGATGGCCTTGAAAGCCGGCAAACACGTTCTCACCGAGAAACCATTTGCCCGCACTGCCAGAGAGGCGCAGCAGTTGGCGCAGGCCGCAGCCAAGGCCGACACCCTGCTGATGTGTGCCATGTGTATGCGTTTCTGGCCAGCCTGGACTTGGCTGAAAGAGGCGATCGACAAAGAGGCCTATGGCCCTGTTCTGGGTGCCACTTTCCGCCGTGTCACCAGTTTGCCACCCGGTGATTTCTACGCCGATGCCGATCTCAACGGTGGTGCCATTCTCGACCTCCATATCCACGACACCGACTTTATCCAGCACTGCTTTGGTAAACCGCAGGCCGTTTACAGTAGAGGCTACTCACACACCACCAGCGGTATAGACCACATCCTCACCCACTATATATACGACCACATACCGCTCGTCACTGCTGAAGGGAGCTGGGCACTCAATAAAGCCTTTGGCTTTGCCATGCAATATACTGTCAACTTTGCTCACGCCACCGCAGTGTTTGATATCAGCGCCGAACCACAACTGAAGCTGATGCGTAACGGTAAAACCACTGCTGTCAAAATTAAAGACGGTGTTGGCTATGAGCACGAAATCGCCTATTTTGTCAAATGTGTTAAAAACGGCACCCGCCCTGAGGTGATCGACCCCACCAGTGCCGCCCTCTCTGTGACCATCGTTGAGGCCGAGAAGAAGAGCCTCGAAACTGGTCGTATCGTCAATATTTAAACCATAACAACTCAGGAGCACTATTATGAGCACAAACCAAACCACTCCCAAACCGGTAGTATTGGCCGCAGTGGCACACCCTGACGACATCGAGTTTATGATGGCCGGTACACTGCTGCGCCTTAAAGACACCGGCGCCGAAATACACCTCTGGAACCTCGCCAACGGCCATTGTGGCACAGCACACCTCAGCCGCGAAGAGATCATCAATGCCAGAGCCGCCGAAGCTGTAGCCTCGGCCAAACTGGCCGGCGGCATTTCACATCCGCCACTGTTTGACGACCTCGCCATCTTCTTTGACAACCCCTCGCTGCAGCGGGTTGCGGCGGTAGTTCGTGACATCAAACCAACCATTGTCCTCACCCAATCACCGCAAGACTATATGGAAGACCATCAAAACACCGCCAGACTCATCGTCACCGCCTGTTTTGCCCGCGGTATGCTCAACTTTGTCACCAACCCGCAACGTCCACTCTGGAATGAGCCGATCACTCTCTATCACGCCCTGCCACACGGCCTTAGAGACCAATTCGGACGCCCCGTAATTCCCGATATGTACGTCGATACCACCGCCATGCTCGAGCGCAAAAAGGCGATGCTCGCCTGTCATGTCAGCCAGAAGCAGTGGCTCGATGAGAGCCAGGGTATGGATGCCTATCTGGAGGAGATGGAACGGATGGGAGTTGAGGTTGGGGAGATGTCGGGGCGCTTCGCACTGGCCGAAGGGTGGTTGCGGCACAGCTCTCTCGGATTCTGCGGTGCAGCAGACAACCCGCTCCAGGATATGCTGGGCGAGGCCTGCATCACCAGATAAACATGTTGAAATTACCGCAAATCAAGCCGGGCACACGGGTGGTGGTCGGGCTGAGCGGCGGAGTCGACTCCACCGCAGCAGCGCTATTACTACAGGCGGCTGGCGCGGAGGTTGTCGGCCTCACCCTGCGCACACGCAAATGCGGCGAAACACCGACCGCTACCGATCACACCTCTGCCTGCGACACCTGCATAGCCGCAGCCGCTGTGGCAGACCAACTCAACATACCCCACCATATTGTCGATGTCCGCCCCGATTTTGACCACTATGTGCTTGAAGCTTCATGGCACGAGCTCAATCAGGGACGAACCCCTAACCCCTGTGTTTTCTGCAACAGAACCATAAAATTCCCTGAGTTGGCTCGTCTGGCCGACTCCCTGGGCGGAGGTCTTTTAGCAACCGGCCACTATGTTAGAGTCGCCCCTGTCAACGACACCTACCGACTTTTCCGTGGAGTTCACCCGGCTAAAGACCAATCATATTTCCTCTACGCTATCCAGCCCGCTCTGCTCCAGCGTCTGATTTTCCCTCTCGGAGAATTCACCAAAGACCAAGTACGCCAATATGCCACTGCCCACCGACTCACCGCTGCCCTCTTAACGGAAAGTCAGGATACCTGCTTTGCCGCTAACGAAGGGGCAGAAACATTTGGTGAAATAGTGCGCAATTTTATCGGTGCCACACCGCAGAGCGGAGAGTTCCGTCACAGCGATGGCCGCCACCTCGGGCCACATCAGGGACTCCACCGCTACACCATAGGCCAACGGCGTGGCATCGGTGCCTTCGGCCCGCGCCCCCACTGCATCACCGCCATCAACCCAAACACCGCCGAAATAACTGTCAGCGATATCCCGGAAGAACTCCTCACCACCAGTTGCCGAGCTGCCGACTGCATCTGGCATGGCTCTCCACCCCAAGTCGGCACAAACTGCCTGATACAGGTTCGCTATCGGCAACAACCGGTTGAAGCTACTGTAACTGCCTGCTGCGGAACCACCTGCTACGTCACCTTTGCCAAACCACTCCGCGCCGTCACACCCGGTCAATCACTGGTTCTCTATCAGGGCGATATGGTCATTGGCGGTGGACTCATCAGCTAACTCCAGCGCCAACCCTACTAGCCATCGATCATGCCTGCCAGCACCAAGAAAGCCGATTCCCCGTGTAAAATATTCGCAATCGTTGTACATGACGCACACTTTAAGCCAAAATGGCAAAAAATAGCAACTATACAAAATCGCTATTGACACCCTCACGCCGTTTTGCTTTAATGTCGGCATTCAATTTCACTCTCTTGTGAGATTCAAGTGGGGGTATAGCTCAGTTGGTAGAGCGCTTGAATGGCATTCAAGAGGTCAGGAGTTCGACCCTCCTTACCTCCACCACTTTTTTGAAACGGACTCAGATCTAATGCCTACTTACGAATACCTTTGTGAAAAATGTGGATTATTTGATTTTTTTCAAAGCATAAAAGATGACCCGCTAAAAGTATGCCCTACCTGTAAAGGGCGTAAAATCAAACGCCAGATCAGCAGCGGTGCCGGTATTATCTTTAAAGGAAGTGGCTTTTACGAAACCGATTATCGCAGCGACAGCTATCAGAAAGCGGCCAAAGCCGACAGCAGTGCGCAATCTGCCGCCAATGCGGCCTCAACCAGTGACTCCAAAAGCACTTCCAAGAGCGACTCCAAAGTGAGTAAAAAGGACGGCTCCCCCGCAGCCTGACCCTTAAGAAGTACCTTGCTGCCTCAACTCCGACTACCCTTAGCTTCACCCTGCGCTTGCTATTGGTTCGCGATTAAACTATTTTTTACTTGCAAAGTTCCGCCAGATATGCAAACTTGCATCGCATGTTTCGCCTTATCAGCGTCGTTCACAAAACAGCACTGTTTTTTTATATCATAGGAGACAATTGTGAGTAGAGTCACGGTACAGACAACCAAGGCGGAGGAGGTCCTCGCGCCTGAACTTATTGAGTTTATCAGTGAGTGGAAAACCCAGCCGGGTAACCTGATCATGGTGTTGCACCGTGTCCAGGAGCACTACGGCTATGTGCCCCGTAAAGTAGCTTTTGCCGTCGCTGACCTCCTGGAGATCCCGCTGGCACGCATCTACGGTGTACTTACCTTCTATAACTTCTTCAAACTGACCAAACCCGGTCGCAATCGCATTCAAGTATGTATGGGCACTGCCTGCTACCTGCGTGGCGGTGAAGACCTCGTGCTTGAACTCGAGGGGATGCTCGGAGTTGGCCTCAATACCGTCACCCCGGATGGCGAATTTTCGGTCGAGGCAGTCCGTTGCGTCGGTTGCTGCGGTCTCGCTCCGGTCATGACAATTAACGGCACAGTCTACGGTAAGGTCGAACTCAAAGACCTCCCCGGTATACTGGCGCAATACAAAAAGGCATCTTAAAAATGCACGCCTCGATAGCCGATGTTATTGTCGATATCGTGCAAAACTCCATCGAGGCCAATGCCACACACGTCGAACTGACAATCGTGACCAACCCTGACAGATTAATGGTAACAGTAAAGGATAACGGTAAAGGAATGGATGCCACGCAGTTGAAGCGGGCATTCGATCCTTTTTACTCCGAACCGGGCAAACATGATAAACGCCGGGTTGGCCTTGGCCTCCCTTTACTGATACAGATGGTGGAGCAGACCGGCGGCCAGACCGACATCACCTCTACCCCAAATCTGGGGACTACAGTCTCGTTCTGGTGCGACCAGCACCACCCCGACATCCCACCGCTGGGCGACCTGCCGCTGGCGTTGGTTTCACTTATGGCCTATCCATCCAACTGCGAGATATCACTCGCCAGGTTTAATGGCAATAACTCTTATGATGTTACCAAAAGTGAGCTTGTCGAAGCTCTGGGTAGCCTTGAAGAGCCTGCTAACCTGACACTTTCACGCCGTTTTTTTAAATCACAGGAAGAGAGTTTGTACGAAGAACAATAGCGGCTCGGCCATCACGCCAGCCAGAGGAGATAAAAATGAGCAAAAAACTGACATTGGACGCCCTGCGCCAACTGCGCGAAGATAAACAAAAAGAGCTGTCAAAACGTGATCCGGCCAATAAAGACATACAAGTTATTATTGGTATGGGTACATGTGGAATCGCCGCCGGTGCTAAAAACACCTTTGCCGCTTTTTTGGATATCCTCGATGCCAAAAACATCACTAACGTCCTGGTACGCCAAACCGGCTGCATGGGGCTATGCCACTCAGAGCCGACAGTTGAAGTGATCACTCACGACATGCCTCCAGTAATCTATGGCAACGTCAATAAAGAGGCCTGCGAAAAGATCATTTCGCAGCACATCCTCGAAGGAAAGCTGGTTGATGACCTTATCTGTGATCGCCCAGCAATTGACATTATCCGCTAAACAAGGGAAATAATCATGGCATATAAACAATTCATTCTCGTCTGCGGCGGTACTGCGTGTGAGTCGAACAAGGGTATCGAACTTGTCGCCGAGCTCAAACGTGCCGTCGAGGCTGTCGGTCTGGTCAATGACGTACAAGTTGTCCGTACCGGTTGCCTCGGTTTCTGTGAAAAAGGCCCGATCGTCAAAATAATCCCCGAAGACACCTTCTATGTAGAGGTTAAACCGGAAGATGCCACCGAAATCGTCAATGAGCATATCGTCAAAGGCCGTATGGTCGAACGTCTCCTCTATGATAAATCACAGAGCAAACAACACGTAGAGGTCGATGAGATCGACTTCTACCAAAAGCAGTTCCGTATCGTTTTGCGCAACTGTGGTGTTATCGATCCCGACAAAATCGAGGAGTACATCGCCCGTGACGGCTATGCCGCACTGGAGAAGGTTCTCTTTGAGATGTCGCCTGATCAGGTGATCGATGAACTCGATAAATCGGGTCTGCGCGGTCGTGGTGGTGCCGGATTCCCCGTCAGTAAGAAATGGGCATTTGCCAAGGTACAACAGGCCGACCAGAAGTATATGGTCTGTAATGCCGACGAAGGTGACCCTGGAGCCTATATGGATCGCTCCACCCTTGAGGGCGACCCCCACTCCATAATTGAAGCCATGACTATTGCCGGCTACACCATCGGTGCCAATAAAGGTTATGTCTATATCCGGGCTGAATATCCACTGGCTATCGGACGCCTCGAGCTCGCCATCAGCCAGGCTCGCGAATATGGCCTGCTTGGCGATAATATCCTCGGCACTGACTTCAGTTTCGATATCGAAATCCGCCTCGGTGCCGGCGCTTTTGTCTGCGGTGAAGAGACCGCTCTGCTGGCATCGATCGAAGGCAAACGCGGCATGCCAACACCACGTCCCCCCTTCCCCGCTGTTAAAGGCCTCTGGGGTAAGCCAACTGTTATCAACAACGTTGAAACATTGGCCAATATCCCCGTGATTATCACCAAGGGAAGCGACTGGTTCTCAAAAATCGGCACTGCCACTTCTAAAGGAACAAAGGTCTTTGCCCTCACCGGTAAAGTTAAAAACTCCGGCCTTATTGAAGTTCCCATGGGAACAACCCTGCGCGAGATTATCTTTAATATTGGCGGCGGTATCCGCGATGGTCGTCAATTCAAGGCCGCCCAGACTGGTGGCCCTTCCGGTGGTGTCATCCCTCCCGAGTTTCTCGATCTCCCTATCGATTACGAAAACCTCGCTAAGATCGGCTCCATTATGGGCTCCGGTGGTTTGATCGTAATGGATGAGACCGACTGCATCGTCGACGTTGCCAAGTTCTATCTCGACTTCACTGTTGAGGAGTCTTGCGGTAAGTGCGCTCCCTGCCGTATCGGCGGACGCTCACTCTATAACCTCCTTGGCAAAATTACCGCTGGTACTGCCACGATGGACGATATCGACACCATGCAGGAGATCGCTACCGCTATGCAGCGCGCCTCGCTCTGTGGTCTGGGTCAAACCGCACCCAATCCTGTCGTCTCAGGGTTACGCTACTTCCGCGATGAGTACGAAAAACACATCATCGATAAGAAATGCCCCTCCGGCAAATGTAAGAACCTCCTCTCTTACTCTATCGATCCCGTCAAGTGCGTCGGCTGTACCGCCTGCGCCCGCGTCTGCCCCGTCAATGCCATTGCCGGCGAACGGAAAAAGACTCACGTTATCGATCCTGTAGCCTGTATCAAATGTGGCCAGTGCTACGAGGTCTGCAAATTTGGTGCCGTTATCCGCGGCTGAGTCATGGACACTTTCAGGAGAACACTAATGGACAATATGATCAGTTTAGAGATTAACGGTATCCCCGTAAAAGCCCCCGCCGGGATGTCTATCCTTAACGCGGCTAAACAGGCCAACGTTAAGATACCCACCTTGTGCTACCACCCGGACCTTAAAGCATGGGCCGCTTGCGGCATCTGTGTAGTCCGCAATGGTAACTCACCCAAGCTGCTGCGCGCCTGCTGTACCGAGGTAGCCCCCGGCATGAAGATCATCACCCACGACCCCGAAATCGTTAAGATTCGTCGCTCGGTTCTGGAGTTGATCCTTAGCACCCACCCCAACGACTGTCTCCAGTGCCCCCGTAACGGAAACTGTGAGCTGCAGAAATTGGCCGCCGATTTCGGTATCCGCAATAACCCCTTTGAAATGCGCATCGCCGACCTGTCGCTCGACACCTCCACCCCCGCACTGGTGATCAACCCCTCCAAGTGTGTCAAGTGTGGCCGCTGTGTGTTGGTCTGTCAGGAGATGCAGGGTGTCTGGGCTCTGGAATTCCTGCAGCGTGGTGAAGAGATGCGTATCGCTCCCGCCGCCGATTGTACCTTGGCCGAATCGCCCTGCATCAAGTGTGGTCAGTGCTCCGCACACTGCCCGGTCGGTGCTATCTATGAAAAAGACGACACCGCAAAGGTCTGGGATGCCCTTAAAGATCCTGACCTCCACTGCGTAGTCCAGATCGCCCCGGCTGTGCGTGTTGCCATTGGTGAAGCTTTCGACCTTCCCCCCGGCACACTGATGACCGGCGAGACCTACACCGCCCTGCGCCGTCTTGGTTTCAAGGCAATCTTCGACACCAACTTCTCAGCCGACGTCACCATCATGGAAGAGGCTAATGAGTTTGTGCAACGCTTTGTTAAAGGTACTGGTGAACTACCGCTGATCACCTCTTGCTGTCCCGCCTGGACAGACTATATGGAGAAGTACTCAACCGATTTCATCAATAACTTCTCCTCCTGTAAATCACCGCAGCAGATGCTCTCCGCCCTAGCCAAGAGCTACTATGCTGAGAAGATGGGGCTCGATCCTTCTAAGATATTCATGGTCTCGGTCATGCCATGTACTGCCAAGAAGTTTGAGATCAGTCGCTCTGACAACATGAGCTCAACCGGCCAGCAGGATACCGACGTTGTGATCACTACCCGCGAACTCGGCTATATGCTGAAAGTCGCCGGTATCGACCTCCCATCACTGCCTAAGTCCGATGCCGACAATATCCTCGGCGACTACTCCGGTGCCGGCACCATCTTCGGTGTCACCGGCGGTGTGATGGAGGCTGCTCTGCGTACTGCTTACAATATCGTCACCGGTGAAGACCTCGACGATGTCAAATTCGAAGCCGTCCGTGGTATGCAGGGGGTCAAAGAGGCCACTATCGATATCAAAGGGACTAAGGTTCGTATCGCTGTGGCACACCAGATGGGCAACGTTGAACAGATGCTCGAGGCGATCCGTGAAGATCGCAAAGCCGGACGCAAGCCACGCTATGACTTCATCGAAGTTATGGCCTGCCGCGGTGGCTGCATCTCCGGAGGTGGCCAGCCTCTCGGCGTCACCGATGCCGTCCGCGCTGCCCGTACCAAAGGCATCTACAGTGACGACGAACGCTCCGTACGCCGCTGCTCGCACCATAACCCGTACGTCATCAAACTCTATGAAGACTACCTTGGTGCACCACTCAGCGAAAAAGCCCACGAGCTTCTCCACAACGAATACCATAAACGTAAGCTCTACTCCAAGTAAGCTATACGGTTATTACTTCGTCCAAAAAGCCGCCCTAGCCGGGGCGGCTTTTTTTGTTCAGCCAAAATAGCGTAGTTGCCTCCGTGATGCCATGCCCCATGACCCTAACGACACAATGCGACACAAAGCCTCGCTGCCCCGAGCACTGGCTCGGGGCTTAGCGGCATCACCACCTCAAGCACCTTCCCTCCTGCTTCACCTGCCGCAGCATGAGAGCAGTCGCTTTGCTGTTGTCTGGCCCCCGCCACCGCACTGCGGGTACTCAGGTAGCTGCGGTCTCTACGGAAGTACACCCCGCCATTAGCCTTTATCACCCGCAGTGTGCCCACTGTAGGATAGGCATTCCTCTTCCCCTCCCCCAGTAGCTTGAGCTCCTTGCTCTCTTTATGTTGGCAATGCACCCTTGTCAAATAACGGCTAATTATTTAAACTATTACTATCTCTTTTTTTACCACGTATACCCTTTGCATTATGACTCGACTTACCCGAACATACCGTATATTACCGCTGCTGCTGTTTGCCCTCTATCTGCCATTTACCGTAGCAGCCGCACCCGCTGTAAAAAACGCCAGCCTAACCTTCTCCCCGCCCCGACCTTTTGTCGGGCAACCCTTTACAGTCACTATTGAGGTTTCCGTTACCCCGGGAGTCGAACTGGAACAGGTAGAGCTGAATGGGCTCCCCGACTCCAGCCGTGCCACTTTTACCAACCTCTCGCGTGCCGGACGCCGCCAACAGCGCGGCAGCAGCGAAGCACTCGATATCCTCCGCTATACCCTCAACGGACGCGGCATAGTCGACTTTGCCGGCCCCTTTTCCTGTACTATCCGCGCTATGGCAGTGGAGCGTGTCTCCGGTGGTTTTTTCTCCCATACCCGCAGCTTCCCGGTTGCCCTCCGTACCTCTACCGCAAACCTCGAAATTCGTCCCCTCCCGGCTCACGGACGCCCCACCAACTTCTCCGGAGCCGTTGGCCGCTTCTCACTCACTGCCACCGCCACCCCACTCACCGTGGCTCCCGGCGATATCATCACCCTCACTTGCACCCTTAACGGCAACGGCTGGCTGGCCGATGCCACACTCTCTCCTACTCACCCTGAGACCGACTTCAAAACCTACCCGCCGCAGATACTCGAACGTCAAGAGAGCCCACCGCTTATCTCACTCTCTCAAGCAATTATCCCACTCTCTACCAATGTCACTGCTATTACCCCACCGGTTTTCAATTACTTTGACCCCCACACCGCAACATACCGCAATACCACCGCTCCCCCCATCCCCATTGCCTTCTCTACTGTCGCCACCACAGAGACCGCTATCCGCCGCATCACCGCCACTCCCGCCAACCCACCACCGGTCGCCACGGCTCAGCCCGATATAGTTGTGTCAGACGCTGTCGCCAAACTGCGACAAATGCTCCCCCTCACTCTGGCATTTCTCGCCGCTGTAACTCTCTGTGCCGCCATCTACCGCTTCCACCGCCTTATCGCCTGGCTCTGCGCTATTGCTATCCTCGCTGTCGGCATCTTCATCTCGCACCGCCTCAGCCAAACCACTACAACCAAACTGCTTAACATCTCAACTACCACTACCTGCTACCTTACCCCATCACAACGCTCTCTGCCCCTGTTTGAGCTCTACCCCGATGACACCGCCACGCCGCTCGAACACATCCCCGGCTGGTTCCGTGTTCGTGTTGCCGGTAATGAAGCCTGGCTCCAGGAGGCAGCTATCAGCACTCCCTGAAAATAACACTGCCTGCAACTTCACCTGAGCCACTCTCAAACACCATGACACTCACTCCTCACCGGGTTTTACAAACAACCGATGCACATAGAGAGCCGTATCCACCATCGTCAACTCTCCCGAAATGGCCAGTGCCATCTCCCGCGTAACCTGAACCTCTGCCAACCTGCTCCCCACCTGGTGAATGATAAAAGGGACTAGCTCCACCCGCCCCTGACTCTCACCAAACGCTACCATTGCGCGGTGGTCTCCAAAAACCACCAGCACCGTCCCCTCAGCCAGCCCCGCCACATACTCCTGCAGTTGGCGATCAACAAAATTTATGCTGTTGTAGTAACGTTCCACTAAACTCACCGCCCCGGGCAAAAACTGTTGCTCGTCAGACTCCAGAAAGTTGAAGGGCTGATGACTGGTCAGGGTGATTATGTAGTGGAGCTGAGGAGTAAGCTCGCCATGCCCCCCCTCTGCCGCAACTACCCCGCCCATAACAGCCCCACACTCCCCCGTCAATATCCTACCCGACAACCTCAATACATCATCATCACGTACTCCCCAGCGACTCAACGGCAGTTGAAAATAGTCGCGCAACTCTTCCATGAACAACACCTGTTCAAAACCGATTTTGCGGAAATTATGTCGCCGTGAAAAGAAATTGCCGCTGTTGCCGTGTAGTGCCGTTGTCTTATACCCTGCCTCCACTGCTCGCTGAGCCAGAGTATTTTTATAAGGGTAATGACTTAACGTGTAGGTCATCACTGACGGCGACGGCGGCACACCGTTGAGCATCACAAAGTCGGCATCCCCCGAACCATTATCGTGAAATGCCGCTACCTTGAAGAGCATCGCCTCTTCCGCCAGCCGATTCAAAAATGGCGTCACCTCACGCTCGTTACTCTTGTGGTGTAAAATACGCCAATCTAAACTCTCCACCTGCACTATTACCACATCCCCTTGTAACGGAAATAAAGGCTCGACCCCAGCCAGCCGATCTGTCGCCTGTTCCCGCTTGGCCACCGCCTCCTGCAGCAAACTATCGCTGTCGAGATAGAGAGCCTCACTAACCCACAACGGGAGGAATCCATAGGTCATCCCAAAACGGTCCCCCGAGACAAAAGTCTGTAACTTGCGTGGTGAATCGACAAACCCCATTGAAACCGCCAGCAACACCGCATAAAGGGTTAAGGCACCGCCTCCCAGCCATAACCGCAATCTCCACTCCCCTCTACTCCAATGCAACAGCCACAGTTTATATACCAGAAATAACAATGAGACCGCCAACAACGCCAGATTGACATAACTCGGCTCAAAATGGAGTACAGACACCCCCTCACTCCACTGCATTCTGGCAGACGACAACGATATTACCCTCCCGAATACCGCCTGATAAAAGAGACCCACCTGCACAAACAACAAAAACAGAAAAAACACCACCGCTGTGGCTAACCGCGGCAGTACCATCACAACGCCCACTGCAAAAGCGAGGTCAAGAACCAGCCGAATGGTCACAGCCCCCACCCGCTTGAGTAGCGGCACAGGATAGTCGAAATGAAATGAGAGTGCCTGCAATAAAAACAGCTCCACGCCCCATACCAGTGCCACTATCAGCAGCCGACGCAAAGCAGTAACTCCACCGCAGTCTCTATCGCCTGCCGTGCACAAACACCATCTGATTCCCCTACCAATACCTTTAATCAAAACCTGACCCTTTTACACGCCCGACTCCTGCCCGACATCAAAACCGCCTCTATGCCCCCACCCTCTATCGCCAACCACTGCTCCACCATACGCAGACTGGCTACATTTTTTGATCAAGACTCCTGCCGGTCTCGATATGCGCAAAATCCGGCAGCACCCGACTCAAAACAGCCACTATATCACCTTTGCTCACACCATCACGGGCAAAACACTCCCGCAGATCGTTAAATATGCCTGCAAGCTCAACTGTACTATGGCTCTTACTCCCTTTTACAACACCCAAATTGACAAAACGATCGGTATCGCGTCGCTCATGTTGCGTGAAAAACTCCTCATAGGGCTTTTCACCACTGGTATCGGAATCAAAGAAATAGACTGGCCAACTCAATATCGGACAGTGCGGCGCCAAAGCACAGTCCTGTCCGATCTGCCCCATCTTTTCACGAGCCTCAGCCTCACTGCTGCATATCAGCGGCTCCATCTTTAGAGCCCGCAGCAGATCAAGTGCCACCTGCTCAAAAGATATCATGTCACTTCTCTCATCGAGCTTGGGGTAGATAATATCACCTCTCTCACCAAGAACAGATGCCACCAGGCAAAGCTCACCTGCCTCAATCGGTGAAACAAAAAAACGGCGAATATTACGCGGGCACGACCACGGTTGCCGCTTGGCCAACCGCTCCATAAAACCAAAAGGCAAACTGCCGTTAGAGAAGGCTACATTGGCAAACCGTGCTGTTGTTACAGGGAGTCTCTCGGCGTATGAGAGTATCAGCTCCTCCATCAGCTTCTTACTCGCCCCCATAATATTGACCGGATTGGCCGCTTTATCAGTCGAAACGCAGAAGAAATGTCTGGGCGGCATCTCTACCAGCAACTCCAGCAGACGTTGAGCCCTGAACAAATTATTCTCAAACATCGCCTCTATCGAAAACACATCCTTCTCACTGCGCACATGTTTGTGCGCCGCGAAGTTTGCCACTACATCAAACGGACCCAGCGTCCGGAAAATCTTCTCAAACACCGCATCGCCAAAATTAACCGGATAGGTGATGAAGTCGTCAGGCACCCGCTCCACCGCCCCACTGCGCAAGTCACGAACCAGCTCTGTAAGACCGTTCTCATCTATATCAACTACACAAACCTTTGCCACCGGGTAGCGTAACAACGCCTTGATATAGTGCGACCCTATCGACCCCGCCCCACCAATCACCATCACCCGTGCACCACTTAGCCGCTCATGTAACAAATCCTCATTAGCAGCCAAATCAGCAGCCAGCAAGCTTTGCTGCCGTTTTGTCACTTTTTCACTGATAAAGCGGCCGACATCAAAATCTAAAACCATTTTCACCTCAACACTTCGGGGTTATAACCGTATGCCCCTTCTAACCTTTAAAGAGCTGTGGCAGCAGTGACTTACCGTCAGGCCACTTAATACGCGCCAACACCGCTGCAAAGTTATCGCCCAGAACTCGTTGCTTGTCGGCCACCGACAACCTGCTGTTAACCACCCACCCCAACTGCGGCCGTGGGTCACGCATCGGAGCATCTGTCCCAAAGAGCACCCGATCGACACCAGCCGCTCCACACATCCACTCGATAATCCCATTAGGTACCGGTGTAAGAGTGATCTCAGCATAGATATTTGGCACCGCCTGACAAGCCTCAGCTACCAGCTCAGCATAATCCCAGCCACCACAAGAGTGAGCAATCAGGAACGAGGCATCCGGATAACGCCTGGCAATATCGATCACACTGGCTACGCCACTACGGTCGCCTGATGTGTGAAGCAAGGCATAAAGCCCATACTTGTTGGCAAACTCCCAGCACGGATCATACAACGCATCATTGTAAGCGATCCTGTTTCGCGGCCAATACGGCTTGATCCCGGGAAAACCTTTGCGTAAACCCTGACGCAACGCCCGTAACATAGTAGCCTTATCCTGATGCAGCGGATCGACCGACGTCACCCCCAACACCCGCTCGCCATGTTTTTTAACAATACGGTGCATCAACTCATTACCCGCCGCAGCATCGAGACCAACCGGCCCCTGCCACGTCATCATCGCCACACCATTAATCCCGCAACGATCAAAAACACGCAAAATCCCGGCAGCATCGCCCTCCGGCATCACATAACCGGCCCCGACACCACACCCACCATTATCCAGCACATGACAATGAGCATCGAGCACCCGCCCCGCCACCGCCTTCCCCTGCCGTGCCGCCGCCATTACAGGGTCAGCCGCCGCCGGCACATCTGGCAGTGCACTCAGTTTAACACCGAGCAAACGAGCCAGATTACCACCGGCAAAAGCACTAACACCGCCCTGCGGCAAAAATGACCAATCGACAAAAGCCCGCGCAGCTCCACCACTCATCTGCGGCAAGCCACTCCCAAACAGACACCGCTCTACACCAAAACGTGCCGCGATCTCCTCCACCGCCCGATGCCCCTGAAAACGGTGAAACAGCAAATAGAGATTTGGCACAGCACGCATACAACCATCAACCAGACGCCACTCCCCCCAATTGCTCCCCGCCATTATTATCGGACAATTATGAAACATACCACACAGGGTTTTCCACGCCTCATAATTACCATGCATATCCTCATTATACACCAGCACCGGCACCTGCCTTTCATTCAAAGCCGCCGCCAGTTCCCCCAGAAAATCTTCATGCACCGGATAATTATGCCGCGCCGGCAAAATCTGCACCGCCCTCACACCACACTTATCCATTTCACGTAATAGCACTGCGGGTGTCGGAAAATCGCCCATATGATGCGGCCCCACTACCCAACATGGGAACAGACGCTCACGCTCAGCCGCTATCTCCTTAACCAAACGCCGGTTACCCGCCATGGCATCATGACTATAACACTGCGCATGTCGTACCAGAGCACCACTGATACCAACATAATCCATATCAGCCACCAGATCAGCAAGTCGCCACTTCTCCTGAGTTGGGCGCCAGGAACAAGGTCCATAAGAGACCAGAGCATCAAAAATTTTCATTACTACCTCCAAAAATGTAAAATACACCAAACTAGTCTATATAACTCCCCCCCACATTCCAAGTATCAAATTAATTAACCCACCTACCGGGGACAGAGAAGAGTGAAGGGTGAAGTGCGAAACCTGCCCTGAAAGGGCTATACATACCAGCCCGGTGCAACGCCACGGGTTTACGTCACATAACCAATTTAGCCCTGCAAGGGCGTGACATAACCCAGCTTCCGATACGCAGAAGACCATTCACCAGTGCCGACAAAGTTCGCGACAAAGCTCACGACAAAATTTGTGACTGGCAATGTGTTTGCCATTTTTTCGCCCCCCTTCTCCCCATCACTCCCACAGCTCCGATTATACAATTGCTGATTGCCTCTACAGAGCAGTTGATTTAAACTGACACGCATGAATACAAATGGAAAAGTCTCTTACAAGCTTGACTATGTGTCAGGACGTCCGCTAATTTTCGACAGTAATGGCAACCGGATCGATCCGGCCGCTTACTGTGATTGTCAGATTATGAATTTCGAACGCTGGGTAGATCGTAATCGGGCCTTTGCTAAGAGTGATGTACACCTCTACTTTCTGCGTCCTGTCCATAGTTGGGACACTAACTCCGGGCCCTTCTGGAGCGGTCCTGAGCAGTATCAGGGAGCAACCGTTGCCGGCTGTATCGAAGCGCAGGCTCAGGCAATTCTGGCTTTCGACCCTGAAGCCCGCTTCTTTATCCGCTTTGGTGAGGCTGTCCCCAAACCTTGGGCCGAAGCATACCCCGGCGAGATGCAAACAACCGACAGCGGTCACCGTCTGCCGCATATCTCTTATGCCTCAGAGCTTGGTATCTCGGCTATGTGCCGCTATGTAAGCGAAATTATACGCTACTGTGAACAACGCGACTGGGCCAACCGTATAGTCGGTTATATGTACTTCCCGATTGGCGAAGGCCTCACCGAGCTGGCGACACTCGGTTATGTTTTTGACCAATCCGCTGCCATGCAGAAGCTCTTTCAGCACTACCTGCAAGATATCTACGGCTCAGATGCCGCACTGGCTGCGGCCTGGGGCGACCCTGCCGCTACTCTGGCGCAGATATCTGTACCGACCGATCGTGAGTGGCAAGAACGTTGTGCCCAATCCCTACATTGGCCCGACCCGACCCTGATGTGCCGTGAACGCGACTACTATGAATTGCAGAAACTCCTCTTCCGTAAATGGATAGCAGCTATCCGCGACACAATGTTGGCCGAGACCGCCGACCGCCCTGCACTTCTGGGCCTCGATGCTT
Source organism: Lentisphaerota bacterium (assembly GCA_012520735.1). Taxonomy (GTDB): domain Bacteria; phylum Verrucomicrobiota; class Kiritimatiellia; order RFP12; family JAAYNR01; genus JAAYNR01. The sequence continues at coordinate 21,291 of JAAYNR010000267.1, forward strand.
TAAAACAACCGATGCTTGGCTGGCAACTGACGCTGGCTTTTGGCCGGGTAGACCACATTAACGACCCCATGTGTGACTACCCCGAGATGACCCTCACCAGCGGGGCTACCGATATTGGAGATATCCTTGATGAAGGCGGCTGGGATATTATCATTACACCCTCCGACTACACCGCACGCTCTGTAGGCTTTGGCTGGGAGTCGGAAGGGATCAACGACTCACTGCGCCTACGTAACATGGCAATGCTGGTGGAGAACGATGCCCGCACCTGGATCGGGGCGGAGTCGGAGACTCTGGGAGCCTTCCTAACCCCTGCCGAAGTCCGCGCCGGACTGCTCCGCAATACCGCCTGGGCCGTAACCCGCGGCCACCTCCACTATTGGACGGTGATCGGGAGCTGGTACTTTGACGACCCCAAAATACATGAAGTCGCCATCCGCACCGAGCGCCGTATCGTCAATGCCGCAGCCAATTGGCCTCATCACGAGACCAGCGATGCTATCTGTCTGGTTCTGGACGACTCCAGCCCGCTGCACGAAAACGGTACCGCCGGCTATCAGCAAATAGCGGCACTGTGGCAGCGTCATCTGGGTCTGGCACACTGCGGCCTCCCTTACCGGGTCTACCTCCTCTCCGATCTCGACCACCCCGACATGCCCCGCTACAAAACCTACCTCTTCCCCAACCTCTTTGAGCTTAACAGCGAGCGTCTGGCAATGTTACGACGCACCGTGTTGCGTGATGGTAACGTCGTCATCTTCGGCCCGGCCACCGGCATCACAGATGGTCACAAACTGAGCGCGGAATGGCTCAGCACCTTAACCGAAACTGAATTCGAGCTGATCAACAAACAGGCACCACGCCGAGTTATGGTTCACGGTAACCACCCCCTGACCGCACCCCTCCCGGCAGCACTCACATATGGCGACAGTTTCTCGTATGGCCCCATTCTGATACCTACGCGTCAGGCCGTTAATCAAGGTGGTTTTACAACCCTCGGTAGTGCCGCAACTTTCTGGGAGATTAACAAACCGGGACTGATACTCAAAGAGTTTGGTCTGGGAGCCGCCGGCAACGGCAACAACGGCCAACGAGGCGACGCCGACTACGCTATCGTCTGGAGTGTCGCCGTGCCACTGCCTGCCAATCTGCTACGCGAGTGTGCCCGCTGGGCCGGCAGCCACATCTGGTGTGAAGAAGATGATGTAATCATGGCCAGTGAAACAGTGGCGGCGATCCACTCTGTTAAATCAGGCCCACGCAAGCTCCTTTTACCTTCCGCCCGACCTGTCTGGGACTTGCTGAGTGGCGAAAAACTCGGCAATAGTCTGACCGCCATAGAGATCGATGTTACCGCCCCGGAAACACGTCTCTTCTACTTTGGCGAAACCGACCCCTTTAACTGAGAACAAGCTACCGATATGCGAGTAAAGTTGTGAATAAAATGCCAAAAAACAGCGAGTATGAACTGATCGACAGCGGACGCGGTCGCAAGCTGGAGCGTTTCGGTGAAGTCGTACTGGCACGTCCATGCGCACAGGCTGTATGGGAGCCGCGAATGTCGGAAACCGAGTGGCAACGCCGGGCAACAGCCTCATTCGACCGTGAAGAGGGGAACCGCTGGCACAACCGTAACGCCTTGCCACAAGAGTGGCGTATCGTAATTGATGGCATCGCCTTTAAACTCTCAGGCACCGACTTTGGCCATCTGGGGGTCTTCCCCGAGCAACGGGCGCAATGGTCATGGATAAACGACACCATTAAAAAAGCCCGCCGCGAGGTATCGGTGCTCAACGTCTTTGCCTACTCCGGCGGCTCAACCTTAGCAGCGGCACTGGCCGGTGCACAAGTTTGTCATCTCGACGCCTCTAAAGGGATGGTGCAGTGGGCACGCGATAACGCCGCCTTGAATAATTTAAGTGCCCACCCCATACGGTGGATCAGTGACGATGCCCACACCTTCATGAACCGTGAAATCAAACGTGGCCGCCGCTACGATGCTGTAATCCTCGATCCCCCCACCTTTGGCCGTGGCCAAAAAGGCGAAACTTACCAGATTGAACGCGATCTCCCAGGTACGCTAGCGCTATGCCGTGAGCTCCTCACCAACCAACCACTCTTTATCCTCCTCAGTGCCCACACCCCCGGTTACTCTCCGGTAGTCCTCGGCAATGTACTGATGCAGGCTGTTGACGGGATGGACGGTAAAGTAAAAACAGGCGAGATGCTCCTCAGTGGTTCTCACGCCTTGCCGTTACCCAGTGGCACCTACGCACGCTGGGCAATCAGTTAAAAATCAAAAATAAGTTTAACTCACAGCACTGTAGGCGGTTGCAAAGTAGTATCCAACTGCCAAATTGAGACTACATGAAATACCACACGTCTCGCTCTTTGTAATCTCTGCAACTCCTGCCTTGAGCTTCGTCGCAGGGTTTAGTAGCTAACCTGTTAGCTATTATCAAAAAAAACAAGAAGTTCAAGCAGCTATCTTCATAAGTTGTTGCGTTGAAGCAGCTAAGGCAGTATTGAGAGTTATCGTCAATACTCTTCCTTTTAAAATCTGTTTTCCAAACGCGCA
>JAAYNR010000059.1 GCA_012520735.1 Lentisphaerota bacterium
CATCTACCGTCGCCGACCAATGCCCCAGCCTTACCCCGTCTTTGCTGTCGCAGTAACTCTCCCCGGGTCCCAGACCATACCATTGCGCCTGATCCAGCTCTGCCGGCAAGTGCAATGAGACCCCAATCCGCGGCCAGCTACACTCCCAGTCGCCAACCGGCTCACCGCTAAATTTAAGCCCTACCACGCCATTAGCATCTATGGTGTAGCAGTAACACACCTCAATAGCATCTTTTACCACCGCCCCACCCAGCCGTGCCTTCACTGTCACAACGCATCTCTTGTCGTCAATGGTGGTAAGTTCCACCGAATCCACCCGTGTCTGCAAAACATCCAAACCATGTTTACGCCAAACTTCCTGTACGCCAACACTGCGCCGCCCGCCGTCATTGTCGGTCGGGGAACGCCAGAATTGCGCCAATGGTCCACGCTCCAGCAGCTCAACACCATTAGCCTCCCAGTGACACAGCGTCCCATCTGTTTTGTCAAAAGCCAGACCAAAACCACACCCTGAAATATATATCTCGCTATCGCTCTCGTCAGCTTCCAGAATACCCGCCGCTGCCACTGTTGGTAAAGGGTTCGACTCTCTTAAAGGCACCTGCGCCCAGGCTACTTCATGCCCCGCCGCTGCCCACGGTCTCTCAAGCGCCAGTGTAAACGAAAACTCAAGCCAATAGTCGCGCACCGGACAAGCCGGCATGGTAAATGGAACACTCACCTCTCCGCTTTCACCCGGCATCAATACCGGCAGCTCCAGCCGACCACTCTGTAGTGTTTGGCCATCGGCCATCAGCTTCCATGTGCAGGTCAAATCGTCCAGACCGGTAAAATCGCGCCGGTTTGCCACCATGAAGCGCCCCGCTGTTGCCTCAATTGCCCAGACAGCGACCGGCTCATGCACTTTTTTGAGCTGAGCCATCGCCGGCGATGGCTCACGATCCGCCGTGATCAAACCGTCGATTATGAAGTTTCCGTCATTCGGCTCATCGCCAAAGTCGCCACCGTAAGCGAAGTAACTCTCTCCCGCATCGCTCTCACAACGTATACCATGGTCAATCCACTCCCAGATAAAACCGCCGCAAGATCGCGGATGATTCCGAAAATGCTCCCAGTACTCACGTAACCCACCCGGCCCGTTACCCATGGCATGGCCGTATTCGCAAAGCAACAGCGGTCTGCTGCGCAAACGCTCCACCGGGACACTCTCCATCCCCTCTACCGGCTTGTCGAGTGTCGCAGTCTGCTTAAGGAAACTTAGCGGCTGATACATCCTGCTATAAACATCGGCAAGCTCTGCACCGTAATCACCTTCATAGTGGATAGGCCTGCTGCCATCGAGTCTCTGCGCGGCCTCAACCATCTTGGAGAGGTTACAGCCAAACCCCGCCTCATTCCCTAACGACCACATCACCACACTCGGATGGTTCCTGTCTCTGGTCACCATCTGCTCCATCCGCCAAACTAATGCCGCCTCCCAGGCAGGATCGCCAATCGGATTACGCCGCCAATCACTCCAGCTCGGTAACGCAAAGCCGTGCGTCTCCATATCACACTCGTCAATCAAGAAAATACCGTAACGGTCGCACAGGTCATACCAGCGCGGATCGTCAGGATAGTGACTTGTCCGTACCGCGTTAAAATTATGACGCTTCAGTATCTCTATGTCACGTATCATCGACTCCACCGGCAGTGCCCGCCCAAAATCAGGATGGTGCTCATGACGGTTTGCCCCGCGGAAAAAGACCCGCTTGCCATTAATTAACAGCACCCCGTCAACTATCTCAACCTTCCGCACCCCAACCATCTTAGGTATCGCCATCATCTCAAACCCGGCGGCATCATAGAGTGATACCGCTAAACGGTAAAGATTAGGCTCCTCAGCACTCCATTTACGCGGTGCCGCTAACTCCATTGTTAATGCCACCACCGCTGAATCACCAGCCTCAAGCGAAATAGACTCTTTGCACTGTGCTACAATCTGACTGTTATCATCACGCAATACCGCAGATACCACCGCCCCCTTTACCCCATTGCCGGACAGGTTATTCACCGTAGCACTAATCTGTAACTCAGCATCGCAGTAAACATCGTCCAGCTCTGTTAATATAGCCACATCGCCAATTTGCAGGCGCGGAAAAGCCACCAGTGATACATCGCGGAATATCCCCGAAAGCCACCACATATCCTGATCCTCAAGGTAACTCCCCGCCGACCACTGATAAACCCGTACAGCCAGCACATTAACCCCTGCCCGTAACTGTGCCGTGATGTCAAATTCATGCGGTAAACGGCTCCCCATCGCCATCCCCACCTTCACGCCATTAACATAAACCTCAAAGCATGAATCGACACCATCAAAACGTAACCTCACCTGATGCCCATCCCACGCCTCCGGTACCTCAAAGATACGCCTGTAACTACCGGTCGGGTTCTCATCCGGTACAAAGGGCGGATTTACCGGAAAAGGGTATGGCACATTGGTGTAATGCGGACGCCCATAACCGTACATCTGCCAGCACGATGGCACCGGTAATAACTCCCAGTCATCATCATTAAACTCAAATGCCTCAAACCCCTCCGGTGCCATCTCAGGTCTGGCAGCATACTCAAAACGCCATGCGCCATTGAGCGAAACCACCAAATCCGACTCCCCCACCGCTCTAAAAGCAGCCCATTGACCCTCACTAAACGGCGTAAACCATGACCGTGCCGGCAACCCGTTTACATTAAAATTGTCCCGATTTTCCCAGATTCGTTCTTTTCTCATAGCTAAAACACCCTCTTTATAACACCTAATATCCCCTGTTTCCACGGCACACGGTGTGACACACCAGACGCCGATTTGAAATTCTCATAGTTAGCCAGATACCACTCGTAGTTACGTACCAGTGCCTCAGCATTAGAGTATACCGGAGCATACCCCAGCCGCTCTTCTGCCTTGGCAATGCTCACAAACGAATCCTCACAAGCCGTCTCATATACCCATTTGTAAAGTGGCGAGAGCCGTAACGCCTCAAGTAGCCGCAGTGCCCATATCACTGGTCGTGCCGGAAACCCGATAATCCTCCGCCCAAAGCCAGCCCGATCAAGCACCGCCTGGTAATCCTCACGCATCGTGGCAAACTCCTTTGCGCCAATGTTGTAAGTGTCGTTGGCTATGGTGGGGTCAAGTGTCAGGCATAACCAGATAGCCGCACAGAGATCATACACATCCAGTAATTGATAACGATTTTTGCCACTCCCTATCATCGGGAAGTTACGCCCGTCACGCGCCCAGTCGTAAAACAATGCAAATACCCCCAGCCGCTCCGGCCCTATAAACGATTTAGGCCTGATAATCGGCACACACATCCCCTTGTCGCGATACTCCAGACACGCCTCTTCAGCCGCAATTTTCGCTTTGCCGTATGGCCCTACCCCCTGTAACCGGTCGTTCTCAAGTAGTGGATGATGATCCGGTATCCCGTAAACCGCCGTACTGGAGATATGGATAAACCGCGACACCCCCACCGCAGCCGCTGCCTCCAGCAAATTGCCGGTTCCGTCTACATCGGTCGACATAATGTCAGCCGGCTTATAGAGCGGTAGCGCGGCAGCAGTATGAACCACCCAAGTCACCCCCTCCATCGCCTCCTGCACTGCGGTGTTGTCACGGATATCCCCTGCCACAAACTCCACCCGATCCTGCTCAGGATAGTCAAATGGCACCAAATCAAATACCCTGATCCTCGTAATCCCCTTCTCTAAAAGATACCGGACCATATTGATGCCAAGGAAACCGCTTCCACCTGTAATTAAAACTAGCTCAGACATACCAACTAATCTCCTGAAAAGAAAAATACCAGCATACTTCTAAAAAAGCATAAAGTAAATAATATAGGTTTAACGAATAAGCTTGCCCAACCACCACCACTGCCACTACAATTATCACCACATTATTTAGCAATCTGCCTGCACCTGTAAGGCATAAACTATTTTGATACTATCTTAACCAGAAAACTGCCGACATGAGTAAAAGAAAAAAGAATAAAACCGAGATCGACCAACTACCGGAGGTCGTGGCCGAAAACAACACCGACTCCACCGCCGCACAAACCCCCAGTCTGATCCTGGCCCGCGATATCTACCCCGACACCCTCCCCATTATCCCTGTTGTCAGCCAGCCGATATTCCCCCGTATCACTGCACCTGTGTTGATCGATAACCCCGGCCTTATCGAACACCTCCTCGAACGCCTTAAGAAAAAACAGAGCTATATCGGCATCGCCCTCCGTCGGGAACCCCTCTCCGAGAATAATGGGGAGACGCCCGACCAGTCAGAAACTGATGTATGCCGTGTCGGGGTTATTGGCGAAATACTGCAAACCGCCCAGCCAAACGATAAACTACTCCATATCCTTGTTGTTACCCACGAACGCCTCCGTATCACTGCTATCCGACAAGAAAAACCGGTCATCGTCGCCAGTGTCGAGTATCTCCATGAGACCGACATGAGTGATAACCCCGACCTGAAAGCCTACTCCATCTCTGTAGTTCAGGCTATCAAAACTCTCGTGCAGCTCAATCCGCTCCATAAAGAGGAGCTTAACCTTCTTATGCAGCACTCAACCCTCTCCGAACCCGGACGTCTGGCCGATATCGCCGCTGCCCTTACTACCGCTAAAGCCCACGAACAGCAGGAGATACTCGAAACACTCAGCATCCGCGAACGCCTCCATAAAGTTTTGCTACTGCTGCGCAAAGAGATCGATGTCTCCCGCATTCAGGCTAAAATCGGTAAGCAGGTCGATGAAAAAGTCTCCAAACAGCAACGTGACTTCTTTCTACGTGAACAGCTCAAAGCTATTAAAAAAGAACTCGGCCTGCAAAAAGAGGGTAAAGAGGCTGAGGTCGAACGATTTGAGAAACGACTGACCGAAATCAAACCAACCGCCGAAGCCTCCCAGCGGATCACCGAAGAACTCGACAAACTCCGCCTCCTCGAGACCGCCTCGCCGGAGTTTAATGTCTCCCGCACCTATCTCGACTGGCTGACCGGCCTCCCCTGGGGTCTCTTTACCCCCGATCAGCTCGACCTTAAAACCGCCGCCAAAATCCTCGATCATGACCACTACGGCCTCCAAGACGTCAAAGAACGTATCCTCGAATTCCTCGCCGTTGGTATCCTTAAAGGCTCAATCAGTGGCACCATCCTCTGCTTTGCCGGGCCTCCGGGTGTCGGCAAAACTTCACTTGGTCGCTCCATCGCCGCCGCTACCGGCCGTAAATTCTTCCGCTTCTCTGTCGGCGGCATGAGAGATGAAGCCGAAATCAAAGGCCACCGCCGTACCTATATCGGTGCCATGCCCGGTAAATTTATCCAAACACTCAAAACCTGCGGCAGTGCTAACCCGGTAGTCATGATCGATGAGATCGATAAAATCACCGTCTCTTATCAGGGCGACCCCGCCGCCGCACTCCTCGAAGTCCTCGACCCCGAGCAAAACTCCGAATTCCTCGACCACTACCTCGATGTCCGCTTCGACCTCTCAAACATCCTCTTCATCTGCACCGCAAACCAGATCGAAACCATCCCTCGCCCACTGCTCGACCGTATGGAGGTGATTAACCTCGCCGGCTATATCACTCAGGAGAAACTCCAGATCGCCCGCCGCTACCTGATACCTAAAGAGCGTACCGCTAACGGCCTGAAAGCAGGCCAAATATCACTCACCGCCGCCGCCATACGCGAAATCATCGACGGCTGGGCCCGTGAACCCGGTGTCCGATCACTCGAAAAACAGATCGCCAAAATCATGCGTAAGTATGCCCGTCGTCAGGTAGAAGGCGACACCGCCACCGCCAAGATCGATGCCCCCGATGTTGAAGCCATCCTTGGCCGCCGCATCTTCCGCGACGACCCTAACGTCACCCGCCCTACGGTCGGTGTCGTCACCGGCCTCGCTTTCACCACCTTAGGCGGCGACACCCTCGCTATTGAGGCCATCGCCCTGCCCGCCACCAAACCCGGTTTTAAGCAAACCGGCCAACTCGGTAACGTCATGATCGAGAGCTCCGAAATAGCCTACTCATACGTCCGCTCACTATTCAGCGACCATGACCACACCCGTAAACTCTTCGACTCCAGCCTCATTCACCTCCATGTTCCTGCCGGTGCCACCCCTAAAGATGGTCCCTCTGCCGGCATCACCATGGCCACAGCACTCTACTCACTCGCCACTAACAGCAAACCTCGCCCTCGCCTGGCCATGACCGGCGAGCTCACCCTTACCGGACAAATCATGCCAATTGGCGGCGTTAAAGAGAAAACCATCGCTGCACGCCGCGCCGGTGTTAAAACCATCATCTTCCCCGCCGACAACCAAAAAGACTACGACGACCTCCCCGCCCACATCCGTAAAGGCCTCACCCCACACTTCGTCTCCACCTTCCACCAAGTCCTCCAAATCGCCTTCTAACCCCTTTCCCCTCCGCCTTCCCCTCCTTGCTCTCTTTGCGTTTCTTGTAGTGAATTCTTTCACCACCCACCACTAGACCATCATGGAGCGTAAGTGCTGCCCCAGCGTGGGTAGATCACTTGGTCAAAGAGCTGAGCCGTCGCGGTTGGCTGTGAGTTTCAACGCACTAGCTAAAGCGAAACCACTTAGGTATCGCCGCACTGTCGCCCCTCACTACCGCCGCTGTTCCAGCCACTCTACCACTCTCTCAATTCCTCCACTCTCCCACACTTTTTTCGCCTCATCGTCCCCCTCTTTTGCCTGCTCACGTACCATCCGTGCCAAATTAGCGTGGTGCACTGCCTCCAGTGTCGCCTCCCAGGCCGGGGTCGCCACCGGACCATGACGCGACGGCAATACAAAAACCGACACATCTTTAATGTGCTCATGTGCTGTATCCCACGGATCACGCCATGGATAGTACGGCGCAAAGAAGGCGGTCCCCCGACAATCTGCCGGCTTGCTTAGCACCGACCGTATCTGTCCGTAAATCTCCTTGGCCATCCCCGGTGATTTATCCTGATAACACGATGTTGCATACCAGATCCACGGTTTTTTCAAATAGTCGCGTCCACTCGGCCCATAAGTAAGATGGAGCTGATAGGGGTTCCACATGTCTACATAAGGCTGCAATATTTTAAAGGTGGCCGCCCTTGCCGCCTCGCCCGGATTCATCATAATCTGCGCTTTGGGATCAGTCGCCCGGATCATCTTGCCTATGTCGGTATACTTCTTTAAAGCCGCTGCGGTCGTCCCTGTCGGCTCATCGGCAATCTGGAATATCCAGTCGCTGTAATCCAGCCCCTGTTCCTGTGCCATTTTCAACACCTTATCCACCTCGCCCTTGCTGTTGTTCCACAATGGATACACCTGTAACATTATGTTGTACTTCTCCATATCGCTCTTGCTGTAAAACTTACCCGACTGCCTTACGTTCAACCGCCTGTGCCAGTCGCGCCGGTACTCCTCACCGGCTGGTGGATTAACCCAACCATGGAGCAATATCGGCCGCTCCGGTGCAATCGCCACATCTGCCACGCGCACCTTTAGTGTCAGTGCCCGCTCAGGATAGTGCTTTTTGCCCTCCCAGTCGCTGGCAATAATCCGTACCTTTGAGGTGTAATTACCAGGAGCCATCCCACGGGTATCAATGCTCAACCAGATCTGTGCCGCTCCCAGTGGCGGAATCGACATAAATGGTCGGCGTAGTAGGAAAAATGGCGTCCACGCCTCGCGTCCACCTCCATAAGGGGCAAATCCTACTACCCGCCATTTTATCTTATCCTTGTAGCTACGCAATACTCCCGAACGTAATGGCTCCACTTCCAGTCGCACCACCACCGGCTCAAACTGTGCACTCTTAAACATCAGCCCTGCATTGCGAAAACCATCACGCGCTACCACAAACGAGAGTTCCGGTTTCTCTTCGTCCTGTCTCGGCATCCACGTCTGGCTAATTACCTCAATCCCCTTAGCTGTATTAAGCCCATACCCCTTCTCCGGCACCACCCCCACATCGGCCAATTGACTGAAAAACCGTTTAGGCGACGGCTTGGGCAGCAATGACCCTTCGGGGACATAGTCGGCATCATCGGTAATGCGCATGCCGTAAATGCCGCGATAAGTCCGCGCGTTGATATATTTGTCAATCCACAGGCCGATGTTTATCTGCTGCTGCATGGCCAGGCCATCGTCGAGATCGCCCGTGGCGGAAAAATCATAGAGGCGCAGGGTTCCTTTGCCCGGTGTAAATCCGAACGCACCGCGCGGCTCGTCCTTCAGCTTGATGAGGCCGGCCACGAAGCCGTTAATACCCACCACCATGTTGCTGCCGCGCCGCTCAACCTCCAGGTCAAAGGGCTGTCCGTCATTTATTTTCCCAGCGGTCTGGTTGGTTGAGCCACCGCCGATCGACGTGCCGCCGATCTTGCCGTCAAAGCCGAAGCTGTTGCGCTCCAATCCAAAACCGTCACAGAACTGGAACGCCGCGCCTGAGTCAGCAATGTCACTCACGGAGAGCCGCGCACGGACATTGAAGTCACCCTTGCTCTTCATGGCGCAACCGGCACTCAGGATGTTGGTGGAGCCGCTGGCAATTAACGCCCCCGCCTCCTCGCTCCACACCCCCTGCGTATGGGCAAACATCTGCTTACCGCCGGTCACGAACACCCCCTCAGCCGCCAGCCCTTTGTGAGAGGCATAGGCGGTCGCATCGAGGGAGGGCACGCTGATTGTGCCCACCTTGGCCCAAGTGGAGCGTCCGCCCGGATAGAGCCGCTCCTTGCGCTCCCACACCGCCTGCCGACCCTCAACCGTCTCGGCAAAAACACCATAATACTCGAAATAGTTGATGTTCTTGAAGTTTATCCAAAGGTGCCACTCGCCGCCATGCGGCGGTTGCCACGATCCTAGGGCAAAGGCCTTGGTCGCGCCGTGGTCGGCCGATAACCCACCCCCCGACCGTTGCCATTGTCCCCGCACCACCGGGAATTTCCCCGGAAAGATCGACCCGAAAAAAGCATCCTTGGCGTTAGGGTCAACATCACCCTTCAATATCTCCCGCTGCTGTTTTGCGCGATACGGATTAGCCACCATGTTCCAGACAGGGTCAAACACCACCTGCCGCCGCGGGTCGCGGTAATCCGGCACACCCTTGGCAACCGGATCCAGCGGCTCCGCCTTATAATCAGCAGCCGCAATTGCAGCAATCTTCTCCTGCCAATAACAATACCCCTGGCGGAACAAAGCCTCGTTTTCCGCTGCCTCCTCCCAATCCAAAGGTCGCACCTGCCACAATCGCCACAACTCTTGCGCCGTACCATCGAGCTGCGGTGCTGTCACAAACTGCACACCACTCCCACCCGCCCGCCTCATCGCGGCACGCTCTGCAGCCGACGGTGCCTCACGCCACAGCTCGTCAGTCAAATAGATACAATCTACCATCCGGCTCCGTGCCGCTGCCTTTGAATCTGCTTGATAATAACGAACCACATGCTCCAATGAAACCCGATACTCACCACTCTTCAAATCAACCATGATATCGTGCCACGCCGGCCCTGCAGCCTCCTGCGGAGTCGAATGAATCTCATCATAAAGCAGATCAGAACCACTACCTCCCACCTTCCTGATCCGCAACCCCGTCACCGCAGTCCCATCATCATGACCATAAAACCGCACCCAGAGCCGATAGCGCCCCTCCCGTTCCACCACCAGCGGCATCGTCACTGCCGCCCCCCTTGCCGAGCTGCTACCAACAATCCAAGCCCCATCCAGCTCCTCATCATACCCCACCACATTCATCTCAGACTGCACCTTCCAGGCCACCTTCTCCAGCAACTCCGGCTCCAGCAAAATCCGTCGCGCCGTCTGCGGCGACTTCACACCACCCGGCAGTAGCGATAAAGGGTCAATCCCCTGCTCCCGCAACCAACCATGAAAACCTGCAATCAGCGCCCCATTATGACCAAAATGAAATAAAGTCCGCCCAATAGAGTAAAAAGCACTCTCCGGCGAATCAACCTCACCACCACTACCCCACAACGCCATTGGCGGCGGCATCCGCATCTCATCCTGTAACGGCAACGGTGGCTTGACACCCTCCGTCCCAGTCACCAAGCTAGCCACTAAAACACCACACACCAGCAAAACTCTAAACTTCATAAAAAGCCTCCATTCCATTTACCCGACAATTAAACCACACTCCCCTCCTCACCACAAGCCCCCATACTTGTGCCCATTATAGCTTGTCTTATACCAAGTGCTTCAAAACATGAAGCTGGCTTCCTTTTTGACACTCGCTTTATAAAACATTCTTGTTATGGAGACGTTGTACTAGAAGCATTCATGCCACTCCTTGATCTTAAAACAACTCAATGCATGCTATGGGGAGATATTATTAACCATAATCCCCAACAAACACTGTCTATTTTACGTCATTCTATAAAGCCAAAGCCTAGATACCTAGAAAATATATACGCTACTCAGCTGTTTTGTATATATGTAAACAACTTGTCCGAGAAAAAAATAATAGATATCCACAGTGCCCTAATTAACAAGAAGGCATATGTTGGGCATATTCCGGCTTCGTACTTTTCGCCTGGAAAAGCACTTTTATCAACTTCTTCTCTTACCCAAACATTTCTGAAATTTAGCAATATTCTGATCATGCCGCATCCAAATGATATGCCATATTCAGAAGATGAAAACATACTGGCTTTTGACTTTTCCCAATTCGGTTATACGTGTCGTCACATTCCTGAAGTTTATTATAGTTTATTTCTCACTTTTAAAATAGAGCGACCGAGGGCGCATCTCCGTTATTGAACCCCGACATCCATAGCAACTGGCTGGCGGATGCGCACGGACTAAAAACTTTGCCTCTTCAGCAGAATTTGTGGGTAGATTCTGGTTCAAGTAGCTCTCCCATCGTATGATAGAGGGCTATTTCGAGGGTTTCATAGCTTCTCTGCCCAATACGGGCTGCTATAGTTCCAAAACAGTTGAAAGCTCTCTTTAAGCAGGTAAGCTCTGACGCTTTTTAGGTCATACTGCAATACGTCCTTAAGTCTGGTTTGCTGCTTGTCAGTCAGGTTGGCTTCATTTTTAAGGAAACAAAACTTGGTGTTTTTCAGAATCTCAGAATCGAGTCCTTTTTGTTTCATCTCCCTGACTTCGGTTGCTCTGATTTTGTCCAGAGCTCTGTTGAGATGTTGCACAATGTGGAAACGATCAAGGATATGTAAGGCGTTGACGGCTCTCTTCTTGATAACTTTAACATACGGTTTCCACTAAAAACCGAAAAAATTTCTCGAAACACGCTTGCATGTTTCCCAAAAATTATGGTAAGGTTTGTCATTCTGAAATTGGGCACTCCATTAAAAACACAGTCATTACTGCGTTTGCAATCCTGCTTCTTTGCCATGCCGCATGTCTCGGGCATTCACTGCTCATGCTGTTTCATAACCACATTTCTTAATTTTTTAACACAACAAGGAGACACAAGATGAAACCACAAACAAAAAAAGTGACTGCCAAAAAGGCACCCGCTAAAAACGTAGCCGCTAAAAAAACGGCTGCTAAAGCCCCAAAACAGATGCTGACCAATAACGTCGGCATCCCCGTGCCAGACAATAACAATGTCCTCACCGCCGGTAAACGCGGCCCTATGCTGCTTCAGGATGTGTGGTACATGGAGAAACTAGCCCACTTTGACCGCGAAGTTATCCCGGAGCGGCGTATGCACGCTAAAGGCTCGGGTGCTCACGGTACGTTTACTGTCACGAAGGACATAACCAAATATTGCAAAGCCGATATCTTCTCTAAAGTTGGCAAGAAAACCGACCTTTTTGTCCGTTTCTCAACCGTTGCCGGTGAGCGCGGTGCTGCCGATGCCGAGCGCGACATTCGCGGTTTTGCCATCAAGTTCTACACCGATCAAGGTAACTGGGATCTCGTTGGTAATAATACTCCCGTATTTTTCCTGCGTGACCCGCTGAAGTTCCCTGACCTGAACCACGTAGTCAAACGTGACCCACGCACAAACCTCCGCAGTGCTCATAATAACTGGGATTTCTGGACGCTCCTACCGGAAGCACTGCATCAGGTGACCGTTGTCATGAGCGATCGCGGTATACCGGCCTCGTACCGCCATATGCACGGCTTCGGTAGCCATACGTTCAGTATGTTTAATGCTAAAAATGAGCGTTTCTGGGTAAAATTCCACTTCCGCACACAGCAGGGGATCAAAAACCTCACCGATGCCGAGGCCGAAGCGATCATCGGCAAATGCCGTGAAAGCCACCAGCGTGACCTCTATTACAGTATTGAAAAAGGTGACTTCCCGCGCTGGACGCTCTATATTCAGGTGATGCCGGAGCTAGACGCTGAAAAGGTACCTTATCACCCCTTTGACCTCACTAAGGTGTGGCCTCATGCCGATTACCCACTCATCGAAGTTGGCGTCATGGAGCTTAACCGTAACCCCGAGAACTACTTTGCCGAGGTTGAGCAGGCTGCTTTCAACCCCTCAAATATTGTTCCGGGAATCGGTTTCTCACCCGATAAGATGTTGCAGGGTCGCCTCTTCTCATACGGTGATGCCCAGCGCTATCGTCTAGGCGTAAACCACCACCTCATCCCGATAAACCGCGCCAAGTGCCCTGTCCACTCATATCACCGTGATGGTGCCATGCGGACTGATGATAACTACGGCAGCACCCTCAGTTATGAGCCTAACAGCTATGGTGTCTGGCAGGAACAGCCTGAGTATAGAGAGCCGCCGCTGAAAATCACCGGCGATGCCGCCCACTGGGACTTCCGCGAAGATGATGACGACTACTTCCTGCAGCCCGGTAACCTCTTCAGGTTGCTTAAGCCGGATGAGCAACAGCGTCTTTTCGAAAATACCGCCCGTGCCATGGGTGATAGCCCGGATGAGATCAAAATCCGCCATATCGGCAATTGCTATAAAGCCGACCCCGCCTACGGCAAAGGTGTCGCTAAAGCGATGAAGATTCCGATGAAGCGCGTTCTTGGCTGAGGCTGAAGAACTAAGAAACTTAAAAAAGCAACACCCGCAACAGCGGGTGTTGCTTTTTTAATAGTAGTTGCAGTCCGGATCTTCGGCCAAATGATCTCCGCTGGCTGCGTAGGCGCGTGCCCGGCACCCACCGCAAACACTGGTATAGCCGCAGACATGGCAGTTCCCTTTAAGTGCTGTTTCGTCTCGCAGCTCAATGAACAGTGGTGCCTCAGCCCAGATATCAGCAAATGGTTGCTCTTGCACATTGCCTGCTACCAGAGGGAGGTAGCCACACGGTTGTACATCGCCACTACGTGAAACAAAACAAACAGCCGAACCAGCCAGACACCCCTTGGTGACGGCATTCATCCCATGGCCACCACTACCATGACCTCCGCCATGACCATGTGACTTGTGACCACCTCCATGAGGTGCAGAGGTCGGCTCACCAGCCTCTACCAACATTCTATAGTATTGTGGCGCACAGGTAGCCTTCAAATGTAATTTGCTACGCAGTTCACGCGAGCGCTGCAACAGCCATTGTAACACCTCTGCCGTCTCCTCCGGGTTTAGTCTTGTCTTATCGTCCAACTCCGCGCCACACCCAACAGGGACTAGCACAAACAGATGGAAAGCATCGGCACCACGCTCAATGGCCAAATCTAAAAGTCGGTCAAGCTCACGATAATTATGACGTGCCACCGTTGTGTTTACCTGTACCGGTAAGCCAGCCCCACGGAGTGCAGCCATACCGCTTAGGGCCGCTTCAAAGCTACCCGGTAAGCCACGAAACTCGTCGTGTATAGCGGCCGTAGCACCATCAATACTGATGCTCACCCGCTTTATCCCCACGTCACGGATCTGAGCGGCCAGAGGATCGTTAACCGTGGTTCCATTAGTCGCCAATGCCACCCGACTGAAAAGTCGACAACACTCCCCTGCCACTTCAAAAAAATCGGGCCGTACCAATGGTTCACCACCGGTTAAAATCATGATAGGATCGCCCGCAGCCCGAATGTCGGCTGCCACTCTCAGCAGTGCCGCTGTGTCAAGCTCATCTGCTGCAGCCTCTCTCTGGGCCTCAGCCCGACAATGCCGACACGCCAAATTACAGCGTGCCGTTAATTCCCAGAAAACTAGACGTAAGGTAGCGGTCATATTGAGATCTCCTCGTCTGTCAGATAACAGTCAGGATCTGGTGCCCACAGATCACCCGTGACCGCCTCAGCACGTACCCGGAAATTGCCGTTGCATATGTTAAGCCACCTACATGTGGCGCAACGTCCATGAAGTAAAGTTTTACGGTTGCGCAGCTCGCTTAGTAGCGTCACCTCCGGATCACTCCAGATAGTACTGAAAGGCCTCTGCCGCACATTGCCCAACGCCTCATGTCGCCAAAACTGATCAGGATGAACTGTCCCGTCCCAACTCACACAACCGATCGCCCGCCCACTCCCATTGCCACCGTTCATCTGTAGCAGCTCTAATACCGCCGCCGCCCGCACCGGGTCTTCACGCAGCAGCCGCAGATACACGTATGGTCCATCCGCATGGTTATCAACTGTTAGAACTTCAAGTGGCTTTCCGGCCTCGTGCAGTGCTCGTGTACGCTCCATAATAAGATCTACCACACGCCGCGTCTCATCATGACTCAACCGGCCTGCCACCGTCAGGTTTGTTGCACGGCCTGTATAAACCAGATGGTAGAAACATACCCGTGGAATCTCCTCGCGCCCAATCAGATCAAAGACACCGCTCAGATCCGCAACATTCTCACGCGTCAACGTAAAGCGCAACCCTACCTTAACCCCCGCCTCACGACATGCCCGTATCCCGGCCATCGCTTTATCAAAAGCCCCGTTTGCACCACGAAACTTGTCGTTTGTCTCTGCCAGACCATCCAGACTGACCCCCGCATAGGAGAGACCCGCCTCTCTCAGCCGCTCTGCCGTAGCTGGTGTCAGTAACGTCCCGTTGGTAGAAACCACGGCACGCATACCGCGTGCTGTAGTAGCCGCTATAAGCTCCAGGATATCGGGACGCATTAAAGGCTCACCACCCGAAAACAAAACCACCGGCACACCGTAGGCAGCCAAATCGTCAAGTAATACCAACCCTTCTTGGGTCGTTAATTCGCCGCTGTAATCAACATTAGCCGAGTGTGAGTAACAGTGCCGGCAATTGAGATTGCAGCGCCGCGTCACATTCCAGACCACCACCGGTTTTTTATCAACCGAAAATTGCAGCAGGTGTGACGGCAAAGCCTTGGCTTGCCTTCTATAGCGGAGTGGATCCGATGCCTCCACAGTACCGCAATATAGTTTAGAAATCCCGACCATCACACCCCTCCACGTTTTTTGCCAAACCGTAACTCCGCCTGTGCCACCGTCTCAACCACAGCCTCACGCACAATCGCTTTGGCTGCTCTAGCGGCCTCGCGACGCATTGTCTTATTCGCCTCTGCCATCTTACATAACGAGTTCATATCATGGAGATGAACCCCCTTTACCAGCACTGCGTCTGGGTCAATATCCCGCGGCATTGCCAAATCTATCAGCAGTAGTGGTCGTGCCATACGCCCTGCCATAGCGTGCGCGACCGTCTCTCTGCTTATTACCAGATGCGGTGCCGCTGTTGAACTCAGCACAATATCGACCCCCGGCAAATGTGTACCAATTGCATCAAGTGCTATGGCACTGGCTTTAAAACGCTCTGCCACCTCTTCACTCCGCTGCGCACTCCGGCTCACCACCATGATATCACTCACACCACGCTCTACCAGACTCTTCAACGCCCCTTCAGCCGCCTCGCCTGCCCCCACCACCATCACTCGTTTCGCCGAAAAATCTTTAAACAGTTTTTCGGCGAACTGCACCGCTAAAGAGCTCACTGAAGTCCGCCCCCGGCTCAACGCCGTCTCGCTGTGTACCCGCTTGGCACTCCGTAGAGCCTCCCTGAAGAGCATATTAAAAAGCCGCCCCACCGTGCCGGCCTCGCGTGCCCTGGCAAAGGCCAGCTTCACTTGTCCCAATATCTCGGTCTCGCCCACAACCAGCGCATCAAGCCCCGATGCCACCTTAAAGAGATGTCGCACCGCCACTACACCGCGCTTGATATAACAATGCTCTGCTAACTCGTCACGCCCGACACTGTTGAATACTTCCCGCTGTACTGTTGCCTGGTCAGCAGGCAGCAGATTTACACCATACACCTCAGTTCGATTGCACGTTGAGAGTATCACCAGTTCACTGTGCGGCACATTATCGTGCAGCAACTGTAAAAGCGGGATCACCCTCTCCGCCACCACCGCCACCCGCTCCCGCAGCTCTACCGATGCTGTATGATGGCTTATGCCTATTACCGTTACACGCTTCATTTATACCGAGGCCAGATTATCAAAATACCCTTGAATATGGACGACCGGTGTCCCTTTATCACCACTGCCCGATGTCAAATCACATAACGAACCAATCAAATCAGTAATGCGCCGTGGTGTTGTCCCCTGCGACTCCATCGAACCGTTAAGGTCTTGCTTTTTATCACGGATGCTCGCCACAATCGCCTTTCTCAGCTCCTCACCGTTTAACCCCGAAAACTGATTATCGGCCAAATACTTCAGCTTTATCTCATTGGGTGTCCCCTCAAGCCCTCTGGTATACGCCGGCGATACAACCGGATCCGCCAGCTCCCATATCTGCCCTACCGGATCTTTAAAGGCTCCGTCTCCATAAACCATCACCTCTACTTTACACCCGGTGGCCTCAAGTAAACGACGCTGTATCCCCTCAACTACCGGCTGACAGTCACGCGGAAAGAGCTTAACCCCCTCCTCACCAGACTTGTTCGACCCCAATAAACCATACTGTGGATGAAACCCACTGCCATCAACCGAACTCACCAACACCTGATCAAGTGACAGCACATGCTCCGCCCCTGCCGCCAGCAACCGCTCTTTTGTCTTGTGCCGTGTATGTACATCGCACACCAGAACCTGCGAGGTTTTTTTTACCACCGCTTGTGGCCGATTAGAGAATATCATAGTGCATTTAGCCCCTTCAGCCTCCACCAGAAATCGGTAATAAGAGATGTAGTCAACCCCTGTAAAAGGGTGGAGCGGATTTCCGAAGAGCTCTTTAAAACGCTCTTCGCTTAGATCATCACTCCACGGGTTTACCCCGCACTTCTCCAATTGGTCGGCTGTCAGTAACTGATTGCCTACTTCGTCCGACGGATAACTGAACTGTATCACCACATGCTGCACACTCCGGGCTATCGCCTTTAACAACACAGCAAATCGGTTCCTACTCAAAATGGGAAAGACCACCCCCAGTGGTGCTGCATCTGAAAACTTTGCCCGCAGATCTGAGGCTATAGCATCGACCGTTGCGTAATTACCCTGCGCTCGTGCCACAATAGACTCCGTTAAACCCACCACATCACGGTCACGAATGGTAAATCCGTCGTTAGCAGCCGCCTTAAGCAGACTGCTTACCACAACCTCCTCGATATTATCACCTTCACGCACTATCGGTATCCGTATACCCCGTGCCACAGTTCCAACGCATCGTTCCATTTGTCAAACTCCTAAACTCACCACAGACACCCTCAAAACGACCAAATAAGCCGCCCACCCTGCAATTCGGGTACAGTGTCTCGTTTAAGCGGCAATTGTAACGTAAAACAAATTTTTTTTCACGCCTTAACTTTAGCACATTAGTAGCTAACCCGTTAGCTACTGTCAAAAAAAACAAGAAGTTCAAGCAGCTATCTTCATAAGTTGTTGCGTTGAAGCAGCTTAGGCAGCATTTAGAGTCATCGTCAACTCTCTTCCTTTTAAAATCTGTTTTCCAAAGCGTAGCGTTTTTATTAAAACTGCGGGAGTTCATGAAGGTGCCAGATATATTAAGGGAATAAGATTTCTATGCTATACAACAGTTGGTTACGGCTGTAAGCAGTTTTAGCAAAGTAATAAACTATGGCTCTTTTCACCGGAAACTGCCATAATACGACACATTTCCAACCACAATTATCACCGATCAGGGAGCCCAAATGAAAATTTTTATGATGACCGACATGGAAGGCGTAGCAGGTATCCTTAACCATGACGATTGGGTATTACCGACAGGCCGTTTTTACGATAAGGGGATGCGCCTGCTGACCGCTGAAATAAACGCCGCTGTCGCTGGTTTTGCTGCAGCCGGTGCCTCTGAAATTATTGTAGTCGATGGCCATGGTGCCGGTGGTATCGACCCCGAACTCCTTGACGGTCGTGCGCAGCTCAGCCGTGGTCGCCACCCCGAAATCTGGCCTTGGGGACTCGATAAAACATTTGATGCCGTCGCTTTCGTCGGCCAACACGCTAAAGCTGGAACGCCATTTTCACAAATCACCCACACCGGCTGGTTTAATACCATCGATATGAGGCTTAATAATATCTCCATCGGCGAATATGGCCAAATGGCACTCTGTGCCATGGAGCTCGGCGTACCGACTATCTTTGCCAGTGGCGAACAAGCCCTCTGCCGTGAAGCCGAAGACCTCACCCCCGGTGTCGTCACTGTCGCTGTTAAACGTGGCCTCCTCCCCGATGGACTCGACCATCTCGATGGTGAAGCATACGCTAAAGCCAAACTCAGTGCCATACACCTCGCCCCCGTTACCGCTCGTCGGCAGATCGAAGTCGGTGCCAAAGCAGCACTTGACCTGCTGAAAAAAAACCCTGAAGTTTTCACCTATCCCAAAATCACCCCCCCCTACACCCTTAGTCAGCGCTTCCGTGCTAAAGGTGCACACCCGCCATTTGAAGTTGTCGCGCACCACCCCGACAGTATCGCCAAACTCTTCACCACCCCCGGCACAATTATCTGACAAATGCCACCCACCCCCAACGTAATGCCGGTAATGGCCAGTTACTATCAGCAGTTTGATGCCGATATCAACCGCGACATACCGGCAGAGTCTTATGGTGGCTGGAAAAATGCCGAGATCGAACTGTCGCTGGCAAATACCGCTGTGGTTGTTATGCACGCCTGGGATTGCGGCACACCCGAAAAATTCCCCGGCTGGTATCGCTGTGTCGAATACATCCCACGAGCACAGGCAATTGCCCGTGATGTTTTTCCGCCCCTCCTCGCTGCCGTACGTAGCTCTCCCCTGCCGCTTTTCCATGTGATCAGTGGACACGAAAAAGGTAAAGAGACCGACGGCTACCGCCGTGCCGTCGCACTTGCCGCCGACCTCCCTGCCCCCAAATACCCCTGGGCCGCCCCCGATCCGGCACTCCTCAAGCTACGTGAATTCCGCCGTAATAATGTTTTTGTCGGTCGACATAATGAAGACGACGTCAACCGCGGCTTTGCCGCTACCGATTTCATCCCTCAAGCCTCTCCGCTAGAACACGAAGGTATCGCCGAAAACTGGCAGCAGCTCTTCGCCCTCTGCCGCGACTCAAATATTAACCACCTCATCTACATGGGTTTTGCCATTAATTACTGCCTCCTCTCCTCTCCCGGCGGCATGATAGACATGCATAAAATCGGCGTCATGTGCTCCTGCTTCAGAGAGGCCGTCACCGCTGTAGAAAACAAAGAGTCGGCACGCACCGAAGCCTTTAAAGAACAAGGCCTCTGGCGCACTGCCCTCTCCTTCGGCTTTGTCTTTGATGTCGCCCCCTTCATCACTGCCCTGCAAAAGCTGCCGATGACAGAGAAGTAATGGCAACTCACGCCTCTGTTCTCGCTATTCCCGTTACACCACCATGCCGTTACGATCTCCGGTAAATATGCCGCCATCAAAGCTTACGGCCCCATTTACCACCACCTGGTGCACACCTTCAGAGTAGCTGTGTGGCTTGCCATATGTGGCTGTATCCAGAAATTTATCGGGCGACCATACCACGATATCCGCATAGTTACCCACCGCCAGCCGTCCGCGTCGCTCTAGCCCGAAAGCCTCTGCCGCCAGCCCTGTCATCCGCCACACCGCCTCTACCGCCGACATCACCCCCTCGTCTGTCACCATACGGAAAAACCGCGGCATTGTCCCGTAAGCACGCGGGTGTGGGTGGTCAGCCCCTAACGGCCCTGTCGGTGCCCGTAATGAGGCATCACTCCCCACTACCACCCAAGGTTGACGATAAATGCGGCGCAGGTTATCTTCCGACATCCCACCGAAAAACGCTCCCGTCTTGGCGCGCCCTTCGCTTATCAGCCACACAGCCGCCGCCCCGACCGACTCGCCGCGCTGCCGTGCCACCTCATCCAACCGCATACCGCAATAGATACGACTCTCTTCCGTATAGCACCCTCCGATAACCACCCCAGACCAGTCGCGATCCATCGCATCGAGCTCATCAATAATGCGTATACGCGTTGCCGCAGTATCAATATTTTCCAAAATCACCTTAATCCCGCCATCCGATGCCCAGTCAGGGAGTATTATATCCAACTCCGTAGAGCCGTAAGTGTAGGGGTACCTGTCGGAATATACTCTCAACCCCGCGCCCCGCGCCGCTTCAATCAACTCAATAGCCGCATCAAGCTTCCCCCAATTACGACTATGTGATGTTTTCAAGTGGGCAATTTGTGTCCGCATCCCTGTACTGCGTGCCACCGCTAAAGCCTCTTCCAGAGCCTCTATCAAACTGTCGCCCTCATTACGCATGTGAGTAGCGTACCCGCCACCCCGCACTGCCGCAGCCCGTGCCAGCGTCAAGACCTCTTCCGTTGTTGAAAATTTCCCCGGCTGATATACCAGCCCCGTACTGAATCCTGCAGCCCCCTCGTCCAGTGCCTGCTCCAGGTGGCGCACCATCTGTGCCACTTCACCACGATTGGCCTGACGCGGCTCATACCCCATCACCCCTTTGCGCAAGGTGTTATGCCCGATATAGAGTCTGGCGTTAAGTGCCGGCCTAATCTCTCCCCATAGTTCACGATACTCCGCCACCGTACGCCAAGTCGGCCCCGGTTGCGGCGGACCGTCTGAATTGCCAAGCCGGGGATAGACCATAGATGCCCAATCAGAAGCGAGCGACACCTCACACAGTGCCGGCACCCCGCTGCCGCCGCACTGTCCCACTATCTCTGTTGTAATCCCCTGACTTATTTTGCTGGGGGCATCAGGCTCCAGCAGCAGGTAGGTATCAGAGTGCGAGTGGGCGTCGATAAACCCCGGTGTCACCCACGCCCCAGCAGCCTCAATTCTCCGCCTTGCAGCCGCGCCACACAGATCACCCATCGCCGTAATTTTGCCACTCACCACGCCAATATCACACCGCTGCGGCACCGCCTCTCCGGAGCCATCCACCACAATACCACCGCTTATCAACAGGTCAAACATACTCCCCTATAAACTTATGGATGTTGCAATATGTGCCTTGATGGCAGTGCCTATCTCTTTCACCAGCTCCTCTGTCACCTCACGGTAAACCTTAAATATAGCCAACGACTGATTACTCTGTTTGTCGTGCGGATTACGAATATCCTCAATATTATAGCCGGCATCGGCCAACTTTCTACTAATAGAGGCAATCACGCCCGGACGGTCATCATACAAGAAAAACAGTGTCACCCCATCCGGCACAAAGTAGAGGTGATCAAAACTGTTCACCCGCGACACCATGATTACACTCTCAGCCACCGTACCACGCACACTGGTCCGCTGTAGCAGATTCTCCGCCCCCTCAACCACAATATCAATTGTAATCGAGTTATCGTACCCCTTGTCGCCATCTACCTGGCGGTTAATATACTCAATCCCGCGCTCTCGTAAAAACTCCACTGCCGCCTTATAGTCATTATAGCGGTCGAAATCTTCACACATCCCCGAAAGCAATGAGACCAGTAGCCACTGCGCATAAGGGTTCAGTGTCCCGTAAAAACTTGTTTCGAGTCGACGTATCGGCCGGGCATGACCCGACAAACTACGTGCGACCCGCCCCAGCATAAAGGCGAGATTGCAGAAAGATTGATCCAGCCCCTCCGGGATACCACGATTCACAATAAAACTCGTAACTCCCTTCTCGTCCAAATCAATCAGTTGCCGCGCCGCCCGCTCTGCTGCCGCATGGTTAGCCTCATATGTGCTCGCCCCCAGATGTGGCAACATTATATCGGCAATATCGGCCACCTCCTTTAAACCCGGCCCATCCTTAGGATAGACATCATTCAGGAAGCGTATTTCACGTACCTTTTTAGCCTCTCTTAGCGCCTCTTCATCTACCACCCCATGCCGCGCACAATTCACCAGTGTCGCCCCCGGCTTCATGATCGACAATAACTTCTCATCCACCATGCCACGGGTACTATCGCCCCCCGGAATGTGAAGGGTTATAAAATCAGACTCTCTGAACAACTGCTCCAGCGTCACCGGCTCAATCCCGTATTCCCGCACCCGCTCGGCCTGAACCATCGGATCAAACCCCAATAACCTGCACTCAAACCCTTTGAGCCGTCTGGCTACCAGACGTCCGATATTACCGAGCCCCACAATACCAAATGTCTTACCGGAGAGCTCACGCCCCATAAATGACTTCTTCTCCCACTCACCACGACGCGTCGAAGCGTCGGCCGCAATAATAAAACGGGCATCGGCCAAAACCAGTGCAATCACCTCCTCCGCTACCGCATTGGAGTTTGCCCCCGGCGTGTTAAGTACATCGACCCCCTTCTTTCTGGCATACAACGTGTCGATCGTATCAAACCCGGCACCCGCGCGTACCACAGCTCTCAATTGTGGCAGTGCATCAATCACCGCAGCATCTACTTTTTCACTCCGCACCACCAGTGCAAAAGTGTCTGGATGAGCCTTGACCAGCTCAGCTAACGGGCTCTTTGCATCCTGTATCACATCATAACCACCATGTGCCTGAAGTATCTCGGCTGCGACCAGATCAAGCTTAGTTGGAATCAATACTTTTTTCATGCTTCAAATCTCCTGCCATCTTCTGCTATTATCTACGGCGTTAGGTGATAACCCTAATCCGTAATAAGGAAAACCGGTAAAAATTGGTAAGGTGTTTAATGTATCATGTAGTTCGCTCTGTATCAAGAACAGGTAATAAAGTTTTCTACTTTACCCTACTTAGCCTAATTCTGGCTATGGGCACACTCTCTCTGCAGGCACAGTATGCCCCCTCGCCGGAGAGCCAAAGCTGGGGAGCCACTGTAGAAGACCCTCCTATTGAACGAAAAGCCCCCTCTATTTTTCACCGCCCGGCGGAGAACTCTTCAGTCGCACAGTGGGAGCGTGTGCAAAAATTTGAGGCCAATGGCCGCCGTAAAAAAGCGACTAAAGCCGCTAATGCTCTAGTCCATAAGTGGCATAATGCCGCCGAAGCACCACAAGCTCAAATGACTATTGCCCGGCTTCAGGAGGAGCGCGGTAATCACGCCGAGGCTTTTGACGAATATCAGTACTTGATCGATAACTTTGCCGGTCTCTTCCCCTTTGATGATGTCCTGATACGTCAGTATCAGATAGCCAACCATCTCCTGCGACCCCCTAAAAAATTTCTCGGGCTCTCGCTCTCCTCTATGGAAGATGTCCGTATCCGCTTTGAGCGGATCGTCCGTAACGCCCCTAATTGGGAGCTCTCACCCGATGCCCTGCTGAAAGCCGCCTCTTGTCACGAACTGGAGGGCGACAAATTTGAAGCCGCCGATGCCCTCTCGCGTCTCCAAACCCGTTACCCAACTACCAGTGCTGCCCTTAAAGCCTCAGCAGAGGAGATCAGGCTGCGCCGTGAATTGGCCGAGAAGTTCCCCATGGATGCCGCCCTGACACGTCGTGCCATCGCGGCCATCGATAATGCCCTCCGCACCTATGGCTCTAAAATTAACCGTGATGAACTCGCCTCATGGCGTCGTGAACTCTATGAAGCCGGTATGAATCGCGACTATGAACGAGCTAATTTTTACGACAATAAGCAACGTAAACCGCGCAGTGCCTTGATTGCCTATAAAGAGTTCCTGCGCACCTACCCCGATGCCCCTCAGGCCGACGCTGTACGCACACGTGTCGCAGAGCTCGAAGCCGCTCTGACCCCAAATACCCAAAACATCGACTGATAAGGAGATACCGTGAAACTCAGATATACCCTGCCGGCTCTCATTCTGGCTCTGTTAAGTGGCTGCTCCTCATACCGCCTCGCCGCCCCGGTGCAGGAGAAATACAGAGACTTGGCTATCCCAGTTCTGAAAAGTACTGTTACTCAGGCCGAGGCCGAAGCCGTCCTAACTCACTCCCTGCGTCGCGAAGCTATCAGCAGTGGCGAATTTAATATCGTCACTAAAGATAAAGCCTCCCTCATTATGGAGGGTGTTGTTATCTCTTATAGCGCCAAACCAGTCCGCTATTTGCGCCGTACCAGCGGTATCCCCGCTGAATACCGAGTCACCATGTCGGCCAAAATAAACCTCATCGAAGCCGACAGTGAAGCCGTCGTGGTTCCAGAATTCACCTGCGAGGCCGAAACCACCGCCGTTGTCCGTGACGACCTCCCCACTGCTAAAGCTGCCGTCTTAAGTCAGGTCGCTACCCGTCTTGCCCGCACCATATTGCTGGAGACCTCCATCCGGCTCGATAAATAGAGAAATGAGTACACCTCTCGAAGATATCCGCCGTTTACTGGTACACCGCGATACCACCGTTGTTAATGCTCTGGCGGTGCGGGCTCTGTGTGGCCGTGCCCCTGACGGCTTCTACAGTGACTCCCGATGCCATAAAATACTCCCGCCTGCCCAATCTACCGCTATGGCTCCCTTTGCCGAGACTATAATCGCCGGTTACATAAATAAGGTTATCCCCCTTCTGGAACCACCCGTAATCACCCACCCCACCGATAGCGACACCGTTCTCAGAGCCGACAGTAACGCCCTCAGTGCCCTTACCGTCCGCCTCGAACTCTCACTGCAGGTAGCAGCCTGCAAACTTGACGGCAAAAACACCGCGCTCCACAACGCCGCAGCCAATGGCGATAAAGCCGCAGTTGAAACGCTGATCACATACCCCTCTGTTGAGCAACTGGTGTTGCTCCGTATCCGCTCACGCACGGCCGACTACATCCGCACCCATAATGTACCACCGGCTCTCGCCTCACGCCTCCCCGCCACCCTCCACTCACTCTACGCCACCTGGCTGATACCACTCTCCCGAGCCATACAGGCAGCCTGGCTCATTGATGCCGCCACTAAGGATTGCTAATGCGTTTTTTCCTCTATAATATCCGTTACGGTACCGGCCGACGCAAGCAAAAAGCCTGGATGGACATGCTCCGTAAAACCGATAAACACCTCCCTAAAATCACCGATCTCATCCGCCGCTTTAATCCCGATGTTATCGGCCTTGTCGAGGTCGACACCGGCTCTTTCCGCACTGGCGGTATCGATCAAGCCGAAGCCATAGCTGAAGATATCGGCAGCTATTTCCACCGCTGTGAAGTTAAATACAGCAAGGGTGGCTTCTTCGATAGTCTCCCCGTCTTTAATAAACAGGCCAATGCCATCCTCACCCGCGGTGCTATCCGCCGCGAACGTTTCCACTACCTCCACTATGGCTTTAAACGACTCGTCATTGAGCTCGAACTCGAAACCATAAACCTCTTTCTCGTCCACCTCTCGCTCCGCTTCGGAACACGTCAACGCCAACTCGCCGACCTCCACGACCTTGTTAAATCCTCAACTAAACCGTGTGTTGTAATGGGTGACTTTAACGCCCTCACCGGTGCCTCTGAGATGAAACTTTTCCTTGCCGCCAGCGGACTCACCTCAGTTAACACAAACCATCTCCCCACTTATCCGAGCTGGCACCCTACACGTGAATTAGACTTCATCTGCTATACCGAAGGCATCACTTTTCGAGACTTCATGATCCCTGAAACTACCCTCTCCGACCACCTGCCACTCGTCTGTGACCTTAAAATACCCGGTGAGCCCGAAAAATAAGACACTTACTCCTCTCAACCTAAAACTTTCCTGATTAAATTTTCCAGCGATATGAACTCTTTGTTCTCTTTGTGTTCTCTGTTGAGAATTAACCTACTTTCAAAGAGCCTTCCCTAAGTTTTCAATACCTGAATATACGGTATCACCCGGCTCGCCAATTCCTCTTTGCTACCACTCAATGCCGCCTCAAACCCAATCGCATCAGCCACATTAAAATTACCCGAAGCCACCCGTCGTAAACTCTGCAGACATGCCCCACAGCCAAGAGACTGCCCCAGATCATGTGCCAGTGTCCTGATATATGTCCCCTTGGTACAGGCTACATTTACCGCAACCAACGGCGGATTCCACTCACTCATCTGAAAGCGGTAAATGTGTACCAGCCGTGCCTTCCGCTCCACCTCCTGTCCCTTACGGGCCAGTTTGTACAGCGGCACACCATCTATTTTTACGGCTGAAACCATCGGCGGTGTCTGAAATATATCACCGCACATCTTCCCCATTGCCTCCTCTACCTGCTCGCGGGTAATCTCGCTGAAGGGATTTTTGGCAATGGTTTCACCATCCATATCCTGACTGTCCGTTACCGTTCCCAGCCTTATCTCACCATCATAAACTTTGTCAGCACCCATAATATGGTCTGACAGTTTAGTGCCACGCCCCAGCAGAATCACCAATAACCCCGTAGCTGCCGGATCCAGAGTGCCGCCATGGCCAACTTTATCAATACGGAATGTACGGCGTATGGTATTGACTACATCGTGCGAAGTCGGCCCTGCCGGTTTATCAATCAGCAGAACACCATCAAAAGGACCATATTCAACCGACGGTTTTGAGTAAGAACGGAAAGAAGACATATGCAGAAGAAATTACTGAATAAACATAACAGGGTTACTCATTGGCAAGCTCACCAGACTCCTCCATACTGTTCAGAAGAGCTAACACGTGATCACCTTTTTCAATTGAAGTGTCGTGCACAAACCGCAACCGCGGCGTATACTTTAAATGACAACTCTTGTTAATGATCGCCTGCAACTCACCACTCTTATCGGCCAGAGCACGCATGAAGCGTCCACGCTCCTCCTCATGACCCATAATAGAAACCCCCACCTTGGCATGACGCAAATTACGTGAAGCCTCCACCGATGTCACCGTAATGGCTGCCAGCTCGATCTCATTGTTAAATACCTGAAACAGCGCCTCGCCTATGGCGCGGCGCAACAGTGCATTAACACGTTCCAGACGATCTACCGCCATCTTTTACAGTACCCGTTCTTTCTCTTCCAAAATGTAGCTCTCTATAACGTCACCCTCGGTAAACGCCTCAAACCCATCCAGACATACACCACACTCCTGCAGGCTGTCGACCTGAGCTACTTCGTCCTGGAAGTGATGCAATGATGCAATCTTGCCATCAAAGATTACGGTCTTCTTCCGCAATACCCGCACGCGGGAGTCGGCTCGCAACACACCATCAAGCATCTGACAACCGGCAATCATGCCGCGCTTGCCATGGTTAAAGACAGCTCTGATCTCAGCATGACCACGCACAACCTCGCGGTACTCTGGCTCCAGCAGGTTTAACATCTCCTGCTTCACCTGATCCAGCAACTCGTAGATAATACGGTGTGTTGTAATACGTACGCCATCATGCCGCGCCAAACTCTGCACACCCGGCTCGCAGCTCACATGAAAACCCACAATGACCGCCCGCCCCGAAGCAGCACGCTGTACATCGTTGGCATTTACATTACCAATGCCGCTGTAGATTATCTGCAACGACACTTTTTTGCTCTCAATATCCCGTAACGACTCCTCAATAGCCTCACACGAGCCTTGGGTATCGGCTTTCACAATCACATGTAACTCAAGCTGCTCCTGCTCCTTGTACTTCTCCATCAACGCATCCAGCGATGTCGCCACCGAAGCCGTCAGCTCTGTATGTTTCTTACTCTCAGCCTCAGCCTCTGCCAGTTCACGTGCCCTCTTCTCATTGAGCATCACCCTGAAGTGAGCCCCAGCTTCCGGTACACCGGATAGCCCCATTACACGCACAGCCGTTGACGGGAGTGCCTCCTTAACCTTGCGGCCACGGTCATCAATCAAACCACGGATACGCCCGAAATACTCTCCACACAGAATTATATCGCCCAGACGCAGCGTACCACCGGCGACCAACAAGCTGGCTGTCGGGCCAAGCCCCAGTTCAAGCTGTGCCTCAATCACGTAGCCATCAGCCCGCCGATTCGGATTGGCTGTCAATTCCAGTACGTCGGCCTGCAGCAAAATCATCTCCAGCAGGTGATCAACACCCTCACCCGTCATGGCTGAGACTTCGCAACACACAATATCACCGCCCCAATCCTCCGGTGTCAGCCCCTCACCGGCCAGTTGCTGACGCACCTGATCCGGTTTGGCCTGTGGCAGATCACACTTGTTAATCGCCACCATAATCTGCACACCAGCCTGTTTGGCATGTTTGATAGCCTCTTTAGTCTGCGGCATCACACAGTCGTCAGCGGCAATAATAATCACAGCAATATCTGTCAGGCTGGCACCACGGGCGCGCATCGCCGAGAATGCCGCGTGCCCCGGTGTATCGAGAAAAGTGATCTGCCGACCACTAAGGTCTACCGTATACGCACCAATATGCTGCGTAATACCGCCAGCTTCACCACTGGCCACATGGGCATTACGGATCCGATCCATCAGTGAGGTCTTGCCATGGTCAACGTGACCCAGGAAAGTAACAATAGGTGGCCGCGGTATCATCTCTTCCGGCTTGTCGTCGGGTATATCGTCGTCGGCATCGTCACGCCGCAAAACCGGCTTCCGTTCAGTCGACCGTTTCTGACGCTCCAACTCGATCTTGTAGCCGTATTTATCAGCGATCTTCTCAGCAATCTCTATCTCAACCCGCTGGTTGATCGAGGCCAACACGTTCATCTGCATCAGGTCAGCAATTACCCTATTAGCCCGCAGCCCCATTAGCTCTGCCAAATCCTTAACTATCGGTGCACCATGAAGCTGAATAACACGGCTCGTTGGCGCCACCGGGATCGCCGATCCCCCGCCCACCGGACTAAACCCCGGTGCTGCCGCGCCACGCCGTGGTGCCGCACCGCGTTGCGGTGCCGCAGGCTGTGCCCGCCGATCAGACGCACCACTATCACGCCGCCCATCTTTCCCCGCAGGCCCTTTAGACGGCTTAGTCCTTACTGCCGGCTGCTGACGCCCACTCCAAGCCGCGTCGTGGTCGTCGTCATCATCATCAACATCAGCCTCACGCAACAGCTTTGGTTTAACCGGCTTGACCGGTGCCACGGGCTTCTTATCCGCTGCTGTCGGTGCCTTGACCGTAGGCTCTCCCTTTACAGGCGGCTTCGCCGCAACCTTGGTAGCTGGCACTTTGGCCGACTCCTTCTCCTTGGCCTTAACCGGCTTAGGTGCCGCTTTATCAACCGCTACCGGGGTGCTATCTTTCTTAACTGCCTCTGCCACCGGAGTCTCAGCTTTTACCGGGGCCGCCATAGCTACCACTGCCACCGGCTCAACAGCAGGCTCTGCTTCCACCACTGCCTCGCTCTTAGCTGCCGGCTCCTCCAACAACCCCTTTACAATAGCCTCAATGCTCTTGGCACGAGCCGTCGTTGCTGCCAGCGCCTCAGCTTCAGCCTTATCCCGTGCCTTGCGCCGCTCAACCACCTTACGGCGTTTGGCTGCCAACTTATCAGCACGTTCTGTCGTTACTGCTGCATCAGGCACAACACAACGCTCCCGTATTGCAGCGATTTCATCGCTTTCAAGGGTCGAGACTGCTGTCGTAGCCTCAAAGTCAAGCGCCTCCACATGTTCCAGCACATCAGCGCTGGTAATCTCAAGTGAACGGGCTAATTCAAATACTCTCATTGTCTAGTTAGTCATCCTCTCCCAAGAACGCAACCGCCGCGTCTCGGATTCGCTGTGCATTGACCTCATCAAGGCCGGTAACTTCCATAATGTAAGGGACATCAGCGGCCAAAATACCATCCGCCGACGTAAAACCGTTGTCGACCAGTAACTTGGCCTCGTCACGCTCAATACCGGGTATCGCTACCAGATCGTTGATCGTCCGCTCTACCTTCTCTTCAAATGTCTCCTCAGCAGCACCCTTCATGATCTTTATATTCCATCCGGTAAGGCTTGATGCCAAACGGACATTCTGACCCTGCCTGCCAATCGCCAGCGAGAGGTTCTCGTTGTCGACATAAACCTTGGCTGTCGTAGGGTTATCGGGATCAATCACGATCTCCGACAAATGCGCCGGTGCCAACGCCTGAGCCAGATATTGCCTGATATCTTCATTCCAGCGGACTATATCGATCTTCTCACCGCCAAGCTCACGTACAATATTTTTTACCCTGTTACCGCGCAGGCCTACGCATGCTCCAACAGGATCTACTTTTTCGTCGTGAGTGCGGACAGCAATTTTGCTGCGGAAGCCAGGGTCACGTGCCACCCCCATCACCTCCACAATTCCGTCGGCAATCTCCGAAACCTCCAGCCGGAACAACGCTTTTACAAACTCAGGACAAGCCCGCGAAAGCACCACCACCGGCCCGGTCGTACTGGGCTGTACGCTGTGCACATAGGCCCGCAAACTGTTGCCAATATTGTAATCTTCCGTCGGCAGCCGCTCTTTCGCCGGTATAATCGCCTCCACCTTACCGACATCCACAATAAGATCTCGCTGCTGTACCTGACTCACCGTACCGCTTATTATATCGCCAATCCGATCTTTAAACTCATTAAACTCGTTTTCACGCTCTGCCTGGCGTATCTTCTGTACTATCATCTGCCGCGCGGTCTGGGCAGCAATACGCCCTAACCTGTCAGGCGGAACCTCTACCGTTACCACATCGCCAACCTGTGCCGCCGGATCAATATCACGCGCACGACGTAACGATATATACCCCGATCCACTGTCGCTCTGTGAAACCTCACGCGTCTCGTAAGCCTTTATGCGTAAAGACTTCCGATCTATCTCAACTCGCAGGTCACTGCCAATACCCGCGCTCTTTCGACCCGCCTGCTGTAAGGCGGACTCAATGGCTTGGACAATGACTTCGCGGTCTACACCGCGGTCGCGCTCCAAGTAACTGATCACTGTCAGTAGTTCATTGTTCATGGCGGCTGCACCTGCTTTCAAATGGTCTTAAAGACCCGTACTAATCCAATAAAAAAGAGTGGGCGGACCCCACTCGTTTCAACAGTCCACTGTTAACGGTTGCAAATATCGTATAATTTAAGTGGCCGTTTGTCAACCCGGTGAAACTAAAAAAGGTAAAAAAATGGTTTTAACCCTGTTTAAAACTTATTGCGCCTTGTCACTTATACCAAAATCAGCTACCTTCCAGACATCTAAAAGGAGCCTTTATGAGTAAATTTGTACTACGCTTTTCCATGTTCATCCCCCTTCTGGCCGCCGCCAGCATGGCTTTAGCCGCCCCGCAAAGCCCCCATACCACACCCTACACTTTCCGCCTTTATGAGGGAACTACCCTGTTTGTAAATAACCCCCAGGGTGTTCCGTTCGGCATCACACTCGATATCCGTGACCTCAACCTCATGGCTAATGGACCGCGTGAGACCCTTTTTAAGGTCTATGACCCCCACGGCATCCCTGTTGTCCGTGAGGTAATCCCCGACGACGGCTGTGCCTCGGCTAATTTCCCCGACCGTATCGGCGGCTGGGATCATGAATTGCAATATTATGCCAATATCTACGCTAAAGGAACTAAACCTACTATCCGCTGGAGTGCCTGGTCCGACCCTTCCCGCCTCCAGACAATTGTGGCCCGCACCTTTAAACACTCTGTCGCCGGCGGTATTAAGGGTGTTTATCGCATTGTGCTCGCCGGTACTCCCGATATCTACGCCACCTTGCATCTCCCCTCTGGTCTGAAAGTCGGCTATGCCGGCCACCCCACTTTTATGCACGGCCACGGCAATATGATGCAAAAATCGTATCTCTATGTCCCCAAAGGGAGTAGTGGCCTCTTTTTCGCCTTTGCCGAACTTGATGAACCGCGCAGCCGCCATTTTAAACTTACCGACCCCCACGGTAAGATCCTTTTTGATGGCCCTGCCACTGGCGGTTATGTCGCCGCTAATGACCCGGGCCGCTCTATCACTACCACTTTCACTAAACCCGCAGATTACGAAAACCGCCTCTTTACCCTGGAGGTTTCACCCGGTGCTAACGATTTCCTCGCTAAAGTCACCTTCCAACAGCCCCGTGAAACCTTTGGTGATTACGTCGGTATGGGGAGCTCAGCCGTCTTCTGTGACGACCCCACCACCGCCACCGCCATCGCCGGTGGTACTATAGTGGCCGATAACCTCACCTTCTGGCACCCCTTCCAAATCCGCTTCCACCAATGGCTCAAGGCCAACTCCCCCCAACTCACCACCAAAATGGCCTCAGACCTCACTTATATATATAATGGTATGCGCTACCTCGAAGTCGGCGATAACCGTGGCTCAGCCTCCTGGTCAAATCTCGCCTATGCCATGGGCTATTATGGCTGCGATATCTTCCGCCCCAGTTGGCTCCTCTTACAGCAGCCCGACCTCCCACCAGAGGCTAACGCCATCATCAAAGAGGGGCTGATCATGGCTGGCGACCGCCTCAGCTTTGCCACCCATATCGAAAAAGTCAACGGTAACGCTTTCGCCCAGATGAATGTAGCCCTCTGGTATTGCCACCGCGCCACCGCCGACCCCATCCAGAAAGATATCTTCGAAACTTTCTGGCAACGCTGGACCACCGAAGGCTGGGGCACCGGCAGTGGCCTGAGCAAATCGGGCGATGCCCAAGAGCATTTCGCCCATGATGCCCACTACGGCTCGTATCTCCTCGATAATTGGCGCCCTTCAGGGTGTACCTGGATCAAAGGCGGCATCGGTATCCTCGCCGATGCCACCGACGACCCCCGCTTCCAACAGGTTTACGACCGCTACCGTAACCTCTACTCATATCTATACTGCCGTGAAGCTAACGGCACACCCGTTGCCGCTACCCCCTGGAGCAGCCGCACCTTTATGCACCCACACAGAAGTGCCGCAAACTGGGAAGGCCCCGACTGTCGCTGGCAGGGTGACCCCGGCCCTGACTGCACTGTTAATGTCAATAATGGAGGTGAATGGTTTGCCGCCCGCCGCAAAAACTACTATATCCTCACCTTCCATGGTCGTCTCGCCCCCGAATGGCTCACCCGCTGTTTCCCCGGTCAGCTCGGCTTCTCCGGCGGCACCATCTGCCAACTCACCATCCCCGGTAAAGGTCCTGTTTTGGCCGGTACTCTCCACGAATCATACGGTCAGGATATGGATCCCTCCCTCTGGCCTACCCTCAAAATTCACTCGCTCGTCGGCGAAACCTGGGATGGCAAACCCCTTGTCGCCGCCATCAGCGAACATAACAACCCCACCCTCACCGGCAACACCCTCACCAGCTCCGGTGAAATACGTGGTGCCCACCTCCAATCGACCCGTACTTATAAATATAACCCCGACTCCATCGAGTGCTCCGTCGCCCTCGCCGAGTCGGACTATGCCCGCGCCCTCTCCCTCTGGAGTCAAGGTCGTCTCTGGTCCGAACTCCGCCAGGTCTGGGAACTCCTCCCCATCATGACACTCCGCCCCGATGGCAAAACCCCCACCTCTATCACCGTCCATGACAACTCACCTCTCACCACCACCGGCCTCGAAACCACCAAACTCCGTATCGACCGCGGCGGTTTCGGCCTCACCATCGCCCTTCCGGCTCCCACTTTCGTCAAACTCAGCCCTAATGGCCATATCATGATCCAAGTCGCCAAACCCACCCCGCCCGGCACCAAACCCTACCCCGCCGCTGACATCCGACTCTCCTACAAACTTATCCCCTTCAGTTAAGCCACACCCTTGTTTTTACCCCCCGGATAGGCTATATTGACCGTCATGGATCGTATTTTCTACCTCTTGCGACGCCTCCTGCTGGCAATACCTACCTTTATCGGTATTACCTTGGTCTGCTTCGCCCTCACCCGCATCCTCCCCGGTGGTCCCGTGGAGATGCGCCTCCTCCGTATGCGAGGCATCGGTGAAGGCGGAGCCGCCATAGCCGCCGAAGCCCAGGCCGGCGCCGCTATCACCGCCGATCAACGCCAGGCTCTTAATGCCAAGTTCGGCTTTGATAAACCTTTCCTCGTCCAGTACGCCACCTGGCTCATCCGCGACCGCATGGGCCTCGCCATGACCTCCTACGACTTCCCCAACCGCACCGCCTGGGACCTCATCTCCTCGCGCTTCCCTATCTCACTCTGGTTCGGCATCACCGGCTTCTTCCTCGCTTACCTCGTCTGTATCCCCCTCGGCATCGCAAAAGCCCTCCACCACGGCACCCGCTTCGATGCCCTCTCCAGTCTCGTCGTCTTTATCGGCTATGCCATCCCCTCCTTCGCCCTGGCCATGCTCCTGCGTACCGCCCTCTGCGGTACGGTCGACGGCCTCTGGGATCTCTTCCCCCTCGGTGGCTTCGAGTCTGCTACCGCCTCGCAACTCCCCTTCTGGCAACGCCTCGCCGACCGCGCCCGCCACATGACCCTCCCCGTCGCCTGCTACATGGCCGGCAGTTTCGCCGTCCTCACCCTCCTCATGAAAAATGCCGCCCTCGACCAAATATCGAGCGACTACGTCCGCACCGTGCTCGCTAAAGGTGCCTCCTTCCGCCGTGCCGTCTGGCACCACGCCCTCCGTAATTCGCTCATCCCCATAGCCACCGGCCTCGGCAGTATCCTCACCCTCTTTTTTGCCGGCTCGGTCATTATCGAAACGATCTTCGAAATCCCCGGCATGGGTCAACTCAGCCTCACCGCTCTGGTCCGCCGCGACTACGCCGTCTTTATGGCACTCCTCTCTCTCACCGCTTCACTGCAGCTCATCGGTAATCTCATCTCTGATATCTGCTACATGATCATCGACCCCCGCATCCACTTCAACCGCTAATGTCACACCCACCCCTCCAGGAACGCTCCCTTAACGCCAAACGGTTCGCCGCCTTTCGTCGCAACCGCCGCGCCTGGTTCTCCCTCTGGCTCCTAATCTCCCTCGCCCTGATCAGCCTCGTCGCCAACCTCATATGCACCCCGCACCCCCTCCTCCTCCGCTATAACAGCAAAACCTACTTCCCCGCCCTGCGCCACTACAGCGAACACACCTTACTCAATAACCACCGCCATACCCCCATGACCTCCTGGCGTCAATTTGTCGCCTCCCCCACTTTCACCACTAACCGCCATAATTTCGCTCTCTTCGCCCCTCTCCCCTACGGCCCAAACGAAATCCTCAACGCCGCCGACTTCACCCCCTATCGTCGCCTCCGCCTCACTATCACCCCCGCCCCCCATACCGGACGCCTCAACCTCACCCCTAACGGTACCATCACCGCCCCCCTAGCTTGTGAACCGTTCTTTCCACCCCACACCCCTATCACCAACACCCCCC
>JAAYNR010000101.1 GCA_012520735.1 Lentisphaerota bacterium
AGTAAAATGCTGACTGGAGAGCCGTATGCGGGAGACCCGCACGTACGGTTCGGAGGGGGGAGCGACGCAAACCAATGCGCCGTTCCTACCCCTATTAGGGGCGGTGTGGATACTGGGTTATGTCACGCCCTTACAGGGCTAAAATACGTCTTGGGGCTGTTCCCGTGGCGTTGCCCCGGGCTGGTATGTATAGCCCTTTCAGGGCAGCTTTGCCTTTCACTCTTCTTCCTTCACTATTTCATTTTCACCCTTCACTCTTCTCCATTCGTTTAAGTGTGGCATAGCAGGGGTGAGGGTGTTATGATTGTATCTGATATGTAGGGCATTTGGCTATGTTTCATGTTAAGGAGATGGTAATGGATATGAGTAGTAATTTTCTGGCGCAGTGGCTTGATGAGCGGTTGTGTGTAAGTGATTTTAAGGACGACTCGTGGAACGGCTTGCAGGTGGCGAATTCGGGTCGGGTGGGGCGAATTTGCGTGGGGGTCGATGCTACATTGCCCTTTTTTGAGGCGGCGGTGACACAGGGAGCCGGGATGGTGATTTGTCATCATGGGATCAGTTGGGGACCGTCATTGGCACGGATCACGGGGCTCAACTACCGCTTGGTGTCGTTTCTTATTAAGCATGATATGGCACTTTACGGGTGTCATTTGCCGCTCGATGCTCATCCCGAACTTGGCAACAACGGTGTTCTGGCGCGGGTTTTGGGGCTAGAGGGGCGGTCTCCTTTTGCCTGTTATAACGGACAGAAAATCGGTATTTGCGGTGAGCTGGCGGCTGCGGTTGAGTTTGAGGATTTTGCCGATAGAGTAAGACGATTGGTGAATATTGATGCTGTTGCGCATAATTTAGGAAGTGCCAAGGTGAAAAGGGTAGGGGTGGTTTCGGGCGGTGCCGCGATGACTGTTGCGGCGGCGATAGCTGAAGGGCTCGACACTTATATTACCGGTGAGCCGTCGTTGGCAGGGTACAATCTGGCGTTGCAGGAGGGGATTAACGTGATCTATGCCGGACACTATGCCACTGAGGTCTTTGGAGTTAAGGCAGTGCTGCAGTTGCTAAAAGAGGAGCACGGGGTTGAGGGGGAGTTTGTGGATCAGGCGGTGCCATACTGAAGTGGGGGCCACAGTAGTGTACAGTATGTGGATTGTAATAGCTCAGTTATTGGGGATGTGAGAGGATATAGAGCAGGGAGAGGATAGGAGTTGAGGATGGCGCGTGTGGAGCGCGCCATGGAGGGGGCAGGCAGGAATGCCTACCGTACATTGGAGTGGTGGGGGTGAGGTTTTGATTGAAGAGATTACCTTTGCCAAGGCAAGGAACTACCTGATTCAAATGAGTGATGAAGTGTGGCGACTAAGATTTTTAAAAATAGTGGTTGACATGATATAGTCCAATTTTGTATTATCCGCCGCCGGATTAAACAAGAAGGTTTATAATGACAGACAACCACGAAAAAAAACAGATTTTTGATAACGGTACTGAGAGGTTACCGGCAAATAGCCTGATGCCGTTGTGGCGTACGGTGAACCATGCTTTCTTGAATCGTATCCAGAAATGGGAGCTGCCGCCACACGCTGTTATGGTTTTACTGCATTTGCGGGTAAATCCTGATAATGGTGAGCCGGCACTGTTGGCTGAATCGACCTGTTTCCCGCGGCAGACGATTACCAATGCTCTGGATACACTGGAGACAAAAAAACTGGCGCGACGGGTGCCGCATCCGCACGATCGGCGACGTAAACGGGTGATTTTGACAACAGCCGGGGATAAGCTGAGTGCAGCCATGCTGGATGATCTGATAGAGTTTGAGACAACGGCACTGGCGGTGATACCAGCAGACGAAGTGTCGCGTTGGCGTGAATTTATGAACAATTATGTCGAGGCGCTGGTGTCGCAAAACGGCACAGCAACAGTATCGAAGTGAGGGAAAGAGTGAATTTTAAAAGAGCTATTTTAAGAAAAGGGACGGGCCGTCTAACTTTTATGTCGGCAGCAGTGGTTGCTGCCGTTGTGGCCGTTAGTGGTTGCTCCACTTACGATGCAACTCAAGCGCGGCGTGATCACACAGAGTCGTTTACTAATGATTTGGCACGACTTTCAGTTGAGTTACTGGCACGGCCGCTGTCGCTTGATGAGTGTATCCGTATAGCCATGACCAACAATTACCAGGTGCGCCAGGCCGATCTGCGTACAGAACTCAACCGCATTGGAAAAAATGTTGCTTTTACGGCGTTTCTACCCAATGTGGCGGGGACGGCAGGTTATACCTCTTATGCCAAGCAGCCTAATGTTATGACAGAGCGGCGCTTTAACTCGGCCGATCTGGAGATTGGGATGTCGATCTTCATGCCATCGACCTGGTTTTTATACGCTGCGGCGCGTCATGGATATGCCACGGCAGCTACAGCGGCTTACTATGTGCGCCAGGGGATAGTATTACAGACAACGATGGATTACTGCGAGACACTGGTAGCGCAAGAGACAGTCGCCGCGCTGGAGACACAGCTTAAAGCGGCATTGGAGAATGCCGAGCGGATCGAGGGGTTGGCCGGTGAGGGTTTTTTCCGTCCCTGGGAGGCGGAGCAGGCGCGCCTGCTGGCAGAGACGCGGCAGGCTGAGCTTAACCATGCGCGGCGGCAATTAGAGGTGAAGCGTGGTGAGTTGCTGGTTGGTCTGGGGCTGGCACCGGGGACGGCGGTGGAGCTTTCGGGAGAGATGGCTGCTCCGGTGTCGTTTGACAAAACAACTGAAGAGCTTGTCTTGGTGGCATTGCAGGAGAACCCTTCACTTGCACTCTCTGATCGGCAGGTGGTGATTCAAGAACACCGTGTGCGCGAGGCCTTTTGTGCTTTTCTGCCAACGCTGTCTATTTTCACCTCAGGCACATGGACCGGTAACTCACTGGCCGACCACTCGGCTAACTGGATTAGCGGGCTGAAGGGGGCTTGGACGCTCTTTGATGGGTTGGCCAATGTGGCACGCTACCGTGCCGCTAAAGTTGAGAAAAAGCAGGCTGTGTTTGAGCGCGAGGCGGCTTTTCTCAATGTGATGATTCAGGTGATTGCCGCTGAGGCAAAGCTGCGTGATGCTACTGAAACAACGTTGATCAGAGAGCGCTCTTACGATGTGCTGGCAGCAAAGTATGATGACTACGACGCTCGCAGTCGTGAGGGGCTGATCCCGCTCAGCGATGCTCTTGATGCCCGTGCCGCTATGGATGAGGCTCAAGTAGAGCTTTTACGCAGTAAATATCTGGAGCGTTTAGCCAGTGCCAGTCTGGAGTTGGCAATTGGTACCACAGTGGTGCCGGGAGATAAGTAATAGGTGATAAGTGACAGGTGAGAAGTGAGAGGTAACAGGTGGTGTATTTTGAGGGGGGTAATCACAGATGCACAGAGAGCGCGTAGGCTCAGACTGACGGGTGTCAACGGGTCGGGTGTCAACGGGTCAAAATGGAGGGCGGCAGTCATTTGCTGCCGTGGAAGTGGGACGTTTAAGAGTAATGGTTTAAGTATGCGTTTCGTTTGAGTGAGACGTTTAAGTATGTAAAAGGAACAAGAAAATGAGAAATGAAATTACGAGAGAGATAGCGGAATGCGCCAAGATTGCCCCGGTGGCGATTTTACTGTTGCTGCTGACTTTGTTGGGCACGGGGTGCGGCAAAGGGGGGAAGGGAGAGGCGCAGAGTGCCGGAGCGGCGGTCACTATGGTCAGCGTACGGGCTGAGGCGGCCACAGAGCGTAATTTTGAGCGGCGGTTGACAGTGCAGGGGACGATAGAGGCCAAAGTTTTTGCCAATGTGGCCGCTCGGGTAGGTGGTAATCTGGACGCCCTTTGGGTTGATGAGGGGGATAGTGTGGTTGCCGGTCAGACGCGCTTGTTTCAGATCGACCCTATAGCACTCTCAAACAGTGTGACAGCGGCGGAGCAGAGCCTTAAAGTAGCCCAGGCCGGGCTGGCGGTGGCAGTGGCGACATGCGAAAAAGCAGAGGCGGAAGCCGACAAGGCCAAGCTTGATTTCAGTCGCTTTGAGCGGCTGCATAAGGAGGGTCGGGTGAGTGATAACGAGTTTGAGACCGCCGATACGCGTAACCGGCAGGCAGCGGCCGGGTTGGCGATGGCCCAGGCGCAGATATTGTTGCAGCAGAGCCAGATAGATCAGGCTGCCGCTGCACTGCAGATAGCACGGAAAAATCTTGAGGATGCCCTGGCTGTAGCACCGATCACAGGAGTGGTCAGCAAACGGAGTGCTGAACCTGGTGAGCAGATGGCGGTCGGGAAAGTGGTGTTGGCCATTGTTGACCCTGACTCTCTGGAAGCGGCCGCTTTTGTTCCGGCACAGTATTATAGTGATGTCATTCCGGGAGAGACGACATTCCGCCTGTCAGTTGACGGACGCGAGATTGGTAATTGCAAGGTCTATTATCGTAGTCCCACGATTAACCCTA
This sequence comes from Lentisphaerota bacterium, assembly GCA_012520735.1. GTDB lineage: Bacteria > Verrucomicrobiota > Kiritimatiellia > RFP12 > JAAYNR01 > JAAYNR01. The sequence continues at coordinate 4,455 of JAAYNR010000101.1, forward strand.
CGCTGCGTACTTTTGAGATCAAGGGGCGCCTTGAGGAGCGTGCCGAGGGTGCTGTACCAGGAGCCATGGCCGAGCTGACAATGGTTTTTGAACAGCGCAAAGGGGTGGCAATACGGAGCGAGGCGGTGCTGTCCAGAGGTGGAAAACCGGCACTCTTTGTGGTTGAGTCAGGGCAGGCACGGCAGCGTGAGGTGACTATTGGCTGGCAGAACGACGGTTTAAGTGAGGTTTTAACAGGTTTAGCGGCTGGCGACGTGACGGTTTATGAAGGACAGACTCTACTCCGTGACGGCATTGCTGTTGATGTCCGCTAAACAATTTTAAAGTGGAGTAACAAATGTTTTTAGCTAATGCTTCTACTAAACGTCCAATCGCCATGAGCTGTTTGCTCATTGCACTGATTGCTCTTGGTCTCAACTCTTACCGCAAGATGTCGCTGGAAGATATGCCCAAGGTCGATATCCCTTACGTTACAGTGATTACCACATGGGTCGGCGCCTCACCTGAAGATATCGAAAAAGATGTCAGTAAACATATTGAAGATGCTGTCTCGGGGATTGACGGGCTCAAACATATTGAGTCGTCGAGTCTGGAGAACGTCAACCAGGTGGCACTGGAATTTAACACCAGTGTTAATGTTGACGTAGCGGCGCAGGATGTGCGTGAGCGGATCGATGCGATTCTTACCTACTTACCGGCTGATGCTGATCGCCCGATTATTCAGAAGATCAACATGAATGCGTCACCGATAGCCAATATCTTCCTGACGGGCGATGCGCCGATTGATGATATGTACGACTATGCCGACAACACTATTGCCGACCGCTTTGCCACGGTGCCAGGTGTGGCCGAAGTACAGGTAATCGGTGGTAATGAGCGTGAGGTGTGGGTCGAGCTTGATCGTGACGCACTGGCAGGAGCGGGACTTACCAGCTTTGATGTAGTCGCGGCACTGCAGGGGGCGGTATTGTCGATGCCAGGTGGGCGTGTCCGTACCAGCGGCAATGAATACACTGTACGCTTTGATGCTGAGTATGAGAATGTGGCCGACATTGAGGGGCTGGAGATAGCCAGCCGTGATGGTGCCAGACGCAAACTTGCCGATTTGGGCAGTATCCGTTTTGCCACCGAGGAGGTAAGACAAAGGGCTATTCTCGATGGTAAACAGGGAGTTGTGCTGAAGGTCGTTAAAAAAGCTGAAGGCAACACGGTATCAGTGGTTAAAGAGACCCGCAAACGTTTTGAAGAGATCTCCAAATCACTTCCCGGCGGTATGGAGCTGACCTGGGTTTCTGATGAGTCGGAGAGTGTGGTGGCATCGGTCGATTCGGCTCTCTCGAGCATTTTGGAAGCGATCCTGGTTTGTGCTGCCATCCTCTTTATCTTTCTGGTAAATATCCGTACCACTGTAATCGTGGCATTGACCATGCCAGTGACCGTGGTGGTTAGCCTCTTTTTCATGCACCTGGCGGGGCAGTCGCTCAACACCGTTACCCTACTGGCGATCGGACTCTCCACCGGAGTGCTCGTCTCCAACTCCATTGTGGTGCTGGAGAACATCGTCTCAAAGTTTGAAGAGGTTGACGATCACTGGGAGGCTGCGCGTATCGGCACCTCAGAGGTTACGGTGGCGGTGCTGGCGTCTGCCGGTACCAACGTGGTGGTAATGTTGCCGTTGGGGATGATGACCAGCCTGGTGGGGATGATGCTCGGTTCATTTGCTGTGACTACATTGATTGTCAATGCGTCGTCGATTCTAATCAGCTTTACCCTCACGCCAATCCTCTGCGCCATGTTGTTGGAGTCGAAGAGTCAACGCAAAAACAATGTATTCTCCCGTTTCGGACAACGCTGGACCAGTGGTTTTGATACCGTGGCGGCACGCTACACGGCGGTGGTCCGGCGCATTGCCTGGCACAAAAGCCTGAACATCATCATTGTGGCCGCTTTTGTGATCCTCTTTCTGGCCACTTTCAAATTCGGTGCGCCCAAGCTGGGCTTCACCTTTTTTGAAAGCGATGACAAAGGACGCGTATTTGTTCGTGTCGAGTTTCCGGCCTACTACAATCTGGAAAAAACAGTGGAACGGATTACCGGAATTCAGGAACGATTGCGTGAGTTTTCCGACCTTGAGCATGTCTTGACAACAGCCGGTAAAGCCGAGGCACATGGTGGACAGGCCAACGAGGGTGTCTATATGGGGCAGATTGAACTCTTCTTCAAGCCCAAGACGGAACGCTCATGGTCGATTCATGACAGGTTGGTAGAGATACGGGCACTGCTGTCAGACGAGACCGATGCCATGATCTCGGCCGCAGTGCAGGGTAAATTTGGCGGCCAGAGCTTTCAGGTCGACTACGACTTCACCGGTGACGACCTCGTTGTACTTGAACAGGCCGCCACAGCGATCCGCGATACCGCTCGCAATATTCCGGAGGTGAACCAGCTCGATACCACGGTTCGTGACCCCAAGCCGGAGATAAAAGTGATTCCCAAGCGGACAATTTTGACCGATCTCGGCATTCCGGCATCAAGGCTCGGCTCGATTGTCCGTGCCAATATCGACGGTATTGAAGCGGCCGACTACAAGCGCGGTGACCGCACTTACGATATACGCGTTAAACTGGCTGAGCGTGAGGGCAAAGAGCAGATAGCTCAATTTATGCTGCCCGGGGTAGACGGACGCCCGATACCACTGGAGACGGTGGCCGATATCGAGGAGACTTCATCGACAGTACAAATTTACCGTCTTGACAAACAGCGCACAGTCAAGATACTTGGCGATATCGTGCCCGGTGCCACCATGAGCGGTGTGGGTGGAGCTATCGAGAAAGCGGTTGAGGAGAGAGGCCTTATTCCTCCTGGCTATACCATGAAGACATCGGGGATGAGCGAGCGGATGGATGAGGCGATTGCCGACTTTGGCGAGGCTATCTTGATCGCAGCATTTCTGACCTTACTGACCTTGGCGGCGATTCTGGAGTCGTGGAGCAGGCCGGTCTTTGTGCTACTGTCCCTTCCCATGGGATTGATCGGCGTGATCTGGGCACTGGCCCTCAGTGGTTCGGCCATTACTATCATGGTGTTGTTGGGAGTTTTGATGTTAATTGGTGTGGTGGTTAACGCCCCCATTCTGATTGTTGATAAAATGGCGCAACTGCTACGCGAAGGCGTGCCGCGCCAACAAGCGATGCTCAACGCCATGCAGGATCAATTCCGTCCGGTACTGATGGTGGTGTTGGCCTCAGGGTTGGGGATGTTGCCCATAGCACTCAGCTCCGGCATCGGCTCCGAGAACCGCGTTGGTATCGGTATAGCTTCAGTCGGCGGTATTATTGTGGCTGGTATATTAACAATCACCGTGCTACCCTTAATCTATACGTTAACTACCAAACGGAGTAAAACGGAAAAGGAGTAAGAGATGTCGCGAAAACTTGAAATAACCAATCAGACTGTAGTTGAAGGGTACGACCGCAAAACCGGCTGGTTTCAGCCGCGCATCGCATGGTTGGAGCCAAACTCAGCTTTACTTACTATGTCGCGCAATCAGCTCTGGGGTAGTGATATTTTTATGGCAATCCACACTATGCACTCGGACGACGGCGGGGCCACTTGGAGTACGCCGCAGCCGCAGGCACGGATGGATCGGCATACCTATAGTGACGGCTACGAGGTTTGCCCTTGCGACATGACTCCGGCTCTCCATGCCGCCAGCGGTAAAGTGTTGGCTACGGGGCATACGGCGGTTTACAAACCACTTGATCGCGGTGGCGAGCTCTCGACCGACAACACCCATGGGCGTGATGTCTGTTACGCTGTTTACGATCCCGCCACCAGGGAATGGGACGAGTGGCAAATCATGGATTTGCCGGACAAGGACTTCTTCTATTGGATCGGTGCCGGTTGCAGTCAGCGGGTAGATTTGGACGACGGCACCATACTATTACCGATTTACGGTTGCTCGCGCAATGGCATCGGCGGTAATGCCTGGCGTGCCTGTTATTTCTCCACGGTGGCACGGGTAGCCTTTGATGGCAAAAAACTCACCTACATCAGTCATGGGGATGTGCTCAGCATACCTGACCCGCGCGGCTTTTGTGAGCCTTCACTCACTTTTTACCAAGGGGAGTACTATTTTACACTACGCAACGACCTGCGCGCTTATATTACCCGTAGTAAAGATGGACTCCATTTTGAGAAGCCGATCCCCTGGCTCTTTGATGATGGCAGTGAGTTGGGAAGCTACAATACTCAGCAACGCTGGGTAACGCATCAGGATGGTCTCTATCTGAGCTATACACGTAGTGGGGCAAACAACGACGAAGTAATCCGCCACCGTGCGCCGCTTTTTATTGCACGCATCGACCCTGAACGTCTCACTGTAATGCGAGATACAGAGCAGATACTGGTGCCGAATCGTGGGGCACAGCTAGGCAACTTCGGTGCGGTTAATGTCTCTGATCAAGAGAGCTGGGTGATGACCTCAGAGTGTATGTTGGGTGATGCTAAAGAGCCGTTCAACCTCGATCTGACCGAAAAACGCGGTGCCAATAACCGTGTTATTATCGCTAAAATACGCTGATCGCTACTTGTTGTCCATTGTAGAATTTCGGATATAACGAGTATTACGGGAGTTGACATGACAACAAAGACCTATGCCGGTAGAGTCTATTTACTGGGAAGCGACCCTGTGGTGCGGTTTGCCGCACAAGAGCTGGCGCGTTATTTAAAAGAGATCAGCGGCAGCGAGATTAAAGTCGCTAAAGCTAAAGCCTACAATAAAACCCGCGAAGGGTGGTGGGTCGGGCTTGCTACTGACTACACCGCAGACTCGGTTAAACCGTCCGGCAATGATGATGTAATTTATGTCGATGCCGTCAAGGGTCATGCAGTATTGTCGGGTTCTAATGGACGTGCTGCACTTTATGCGGTGTATCGTTACCTTGAAGAGCTTGGGTGTTGCTGGATCAGGCCGGGGGCAAATGGCGAGCGTCTGCCCCGGATTGCCAAACCGCAAACCCGGCGGGTAGCCCTGATAGAGAAACCGTCAGCCCGGCACAGGTGTATCTGCATTGAGGGGTCGTGCGCGGTAGAGCATGTCAAAGCGATGATCGATTACGCCGCCAAACGTGGTTTTAACGGCTACTTCACCCAGTTCCGCAACTCTTACACCTTCTTTGACCGCTGGTACGGCATGGAGCGTCATCGTAAAATTAAACGTACACCATTCTCCTCCGAAGCGGCCCATAAACATCAGGAAACGGTCAAAAAAGAGGCTTTGAAGCGGGGTATGATGCTCCACGCTGTTGGGCATGGCTGGACCTGCGAGCCATTTGGAATTAAGGGCGAGGAGTGGAGTGCAGCAGGCGACAAAGTGTCGCCGGAGGTGGCGCAGTACTTGGCCGAGGTAGCGGGGAAGCGTGACCTCTGGCGTGGCGTGGCACTGAACACACAGTTATGTTTCTCTCAGCTCAAGGTACGTGAATTATTCACCGATGCTATTGTGGAGTATGCTCAGGAACACCCCCTGGAGGAGTACATCCATGTGTGGCAGGCTGATGGATCGAACAACCACTGTGAGTGTGCAGAGTGTGCCAAAGCTATCCCCAGCGACTGGTATGTGGCATCGCTAAACCTGCTCGACGAGAAACTCACAGCAGCCGGACTCAAGACAAAAATTGTCTTTTTGGCATATGTCGATCTGCTGTGGGCACCACGTAAAGAGAAGATTGCCAATCCCGAGCGGTTTGTGCTGATGTTTGCGCCGATAACACGTTCGTATGCCAACTCATTTATGAGCGATAAAAACTCTGAGCCCGCACCGGTACCGCCCTACCGCCGCAATAAACTGGAGTTCCCCACGGCACCGGCAGATAACCTAGCCATGCTGGCCAAATGGCGCCGTAAATTCAGCGGCGAGTGTGTCGACTTTGACTACCATCTGTGGGGCTCCTCCTACTCTGACCCGGGGCAGATGGCATTGGCACGTGTAATTCATGAAGATGCCACAGGGTTGGGTAAAATGGGGATGGATGGCTTTATCTCTTGTCAGAATCAGCGGGTCTCTTTCCCGACCGGAATCACCATGGAGGCGTTAGGGCGTGGCTTATGGTGTGCCGATGAGACTTTTGACGAGATGGCATCGCGATACTTTCACAAGGTGTACGGTGCTAAAGGTACTTTGGTACGCCTCTACCTTGAGGAGGTGAGCCGGGCGATCAGCCGCGATCTCTACACGGCACCACGCGAACCGGAAAAAACAGAGGGGATTGGGCAGATGCGCCGGGCATCGCGCAAGTGGTTGCGGATAGCTGAATTGACAGCGGAGATGCAACCGGTGATCGACAAAGGGGTGAAGAGTCGTGATAAAATAGTGGCGGAGACGTGGCGCGCACTCGACCATTACGCCTGGTTTGTGGTGAATTATGCCGATTTCCAACGCTTGGCTTGGCGCGGCGATGCTGCGGCTTCTGCAAAATACGATGAAATCGCCGACGAGTTGGATCGTCGTTTACCACTGCTGCACGATATGCTCGATACGTGGAGCTTGAAGCGGCAAATGCAGCACACTCTGTGGATAAATGGTTTGCCATTTACAGAGCGGATAGCACTGCCACGTCCATAAGGTGTGTGGCGTGAGGTTATTGTGGAGGGAGGCAGCGACCGTCCTGAATGAGGGTGACCTCTTCGAGGAGGAGTTTAATTTCGGGGAGATCGGCTACTTCGAGCAGTCCGAAGAGACATAGTGGCATAATATCTTCGTAGCACTGGGTACCTTCGAGCAACAGGCGGAAGGTGCTGAACCAGATGTCGCTGTCGATATTGGCGAATTGCTGAGGTTTGAGCGCGGCTGCCAGAAGAGTGGCAACGGGCATAATTGTGCCGACAGTGCGGATATCGAGGCGGCTGACCGCAGTTTTGCGGGAGGCAAATTCCGCTATAGCGAGTATTTGCGCCACTTGAACGCCGAGTGCACGGAGACCGGTGGTTTCAAGGAGCATGAGCTGATTGATGGGGACGCGACTTTCACCACAGCCGAGGATGTCGACAGCCATTAAATTAGCTTGGCTGTCGGTTTTGTAGGACGAGAAATCGGCGCGTCCGTTATCGCCGATCAAGAGTGTGGTGCAATCGGCTCCTTTCGCTTGCCAGAGACTCATAGGGATAGTCCAGGGGCCTACTCTCATTTGCCAGACAGAAGCTGAGGCTGTCTGGCATAGCTTGCGGGCCGTGGCGTGATATTGGGGCAGTTGCAGAACGTGGGCGAGTCGCTGGCGGAGTGCCTGTCGCTCGGCGGCAGTTCGCGGAGGAGTACGGATAGTCTCAAGTTTGGCAGCTCTATTACGGGCGAGTTGGGCGATGGTTAATTGGGTAGCGGGTAAGCCTACAGTGAGGCTGGTTTCTGGGAAGATGTCGTCTGCGGTATGGATATCGCCTCCGGGGTCGGGGAGATTAAAGTGCCGGCTAATGAAGCGATAAAACTGGGTACGGTTATCGGCTTCGTAGTTGTGTGTGCCGGGGACGTAGTTGCTATGGTTCCGGAGGTTGGCTGCGGCTCCATAGGCGGTATAGAGAGGACGGATAGCGTCAACGATTATCGGTTTCACGCGTGCCGTGGCGAAACAGCAGTCGTCGTATTCATTGGTTATCTGCAGCAACGGTTTGGGGGCAAACATAGCTGTCAGGTGCTGGTAGTCCAAAACTGTTGCCATGTCGGGAGGGATTTGTTCAAGATCCCCAACGTCGCTGGGGGAGTTTACTCTGGCGCGGATAGAGGTGTAGCCGGCAACCGGTACAGCCAGCTTTATACGAGGATCGAGCGTGGCGATAATGGTTTGCCAGCCACCGCCGGAGAGACCGGTAATACCAAGGCGGTCTGGGTCGGCTTTGGGGTGGGAGAGAATGAGGTCAATGCTCTTCTGTAGGGCCAGCAGAAAGAGGCCAACGCCGGATATACCAACCATATTGAGGAGGGCGAGGCGACTATGGGGGCTGTCGGACTGGAGCTCGCCCATGCCGATAAACTCCATATTCAGGGCCAGAGCACCACGGCGTGCCAGATTCGCACAGCGGATCTGCTTGTAAGTAGCAGCTTTGCCGCCGGAGTGGTGGCCATTGGGATTGAGGATAGCCGGAGCCGGGGTGGAGAGTTTGGCGGGCAGATAGAGGAGGGCGGGGATCCAATAATCGGGGACAACCTCATAACGGAGTTTGCGGATGGAGTAAGAGGAGTCGGGGTGGAGAGTTTCACCCCAGACAACACGTGGCGGGGTTTCTATCCACTCACTGGGGATGCCGCGGTAGAAGAGCTGAAGTGCCTGCTGGCGCAGTCGTTTGGTCTCGGCATCCCAGCGCCGTATATCTCGCTCCACCTTGAATTGAGGGAGGCGTGACAGCGTCAGACGCTTAATCTCGGCCACAGTGGTAGAGTCGCTTACAAGGCGTTTAGTTGATTGTGTCCAGCTCATTGAGGTTCCTTCAAGTGTTGCGTTATGTGGATGTAATAAAATTGGGGCAGGGTGGTTACATATCGAGGAGTGATTTAACATCATCCCAGGAGAGTGACTTTAACATGGCTTCATCTGTAGTGCCGATGGTGGCGTTGATAATAGCCTGTTTTTTCTGTTGCATGGCTAGAACCTTCTCCTCTACGGTGTGCTCGGCGATCAGCTTAACACTGTAGACGGTACGTTTCTGGCCAATGCGGTGGGCACGGTCGGTAGCCTGGTCTTCAACGGCAGGGTTCCACCACGGGTCGAAGTGAACCACCATATCGGCACCGGTGAGGGTAAGACCGGTACCACCCGCTTTAAGGCTGATGAGAAATAGCGGTATTTCAGGAGTGTGGTTAAAGCGGCTTACCTGTTCAAGGCGGTCTTTTGTTTGTCCATCGAGGTAGCAGTAGGGGATATCGCGTTGTTCAAGTTCGGTGCGGATGATACGGAGCATCGAGACAAACTGGCTAAAAACCAGAATGCGGTGGCCGCCGTCGATCGCTTCATCGAGTATCTCAAAAAAGTGGTCGAGCTTGGCCGAAGGGGCGGTCGCTTTTTGTGCCAGAGTGTTGTCACGTAGCAGTCCTAAGTGGCATGAGACCTGACGCAGGCGCAGCAGCATGGCGAGAATCTCCATGCGGCAACGGTCAAAGCCCTTCTCTTTAACGAGGTCACCTATTTTGCGACGCGACTCCTGCAGCAGGGTGTTATAGACGAGTTGTTGGTCAGGGGTGAGAGTGCAGTAGGAGACCTTGATGATTTTGTCGGGGAGGTCTTTGGCGACATCTTTTTTAAGGCGCCTTAACATGAAGGGGTGGATTCTGCGACGCAGTTTGAGTTGTGCCTGTTCACCTGCATCACCGCCGGTGGCGATGGGGAGTTCATAGTGGAGGCGAAACGACTCATATTCTCCGAGGTAGCCCGGCATAAGGAAGTCGAGAATTGACCAGAGGTCAGCAACAGAGTTTTCCATCGGCGTGCCGGTAAGGACAAGTTTGTGATGGGCACGTATCTGTTTAGCGGCTACGGCATTTTGCGTCGAACGGTTTTTAATATGTTGAGCCTCATCCAGCACGGCGGCAGCGAACTGCTGGTTAGCGTAGCCTTCTTCGAGATCACGGCGTAGCAGAGCATAAGAGGTGATGACAAGATCACTTTGAGGTATTTGGTTGAAAAGCGTGTGTCGTTGAGAGCCATTAAGGACGAGACGGCGCAGGTGTGGCACAAACCGTGCTGCTTCACGGTTCCAGTTTTCGACAAGACTTGTGGGGCAGACAATCAGCGTGGGGATGTTGCGTGCCTCTGGTGAAGAGCGCGCCAGATTAAGCCAGGCGAGGGTTTGGAGGGTTTTGCCGAGTCCCATCTCATCGGCCAGCAGGCCGTTGAAACCGGCCTGTTCGAGGAAGCGGAGCCAATAGACACCCTGTTTCTGGTAGTCACGGAGGGTGGTCTCAAGGGTCTCGTCTTCAAGAGGAACAGGGACTAGGCGGTGGTCACGGTTTTGCTGTTCGGCACGGGTGCGCCAGTCGGGTGGCTCTTCAACGTCGATGCCGTCGATAGCAGCGAGTGAGGTTTGGATAAAAGGGGCGTGGACGGGGTTGAGACGGAAAGAGCCGGGGCGTCTCCCGTCAGCAGCACGACAGTCGGTAAAGGTGTCGCGCATCGATTGTATGGCGAGGTTATCGAGGAGGAGGGTTTGGCCATTTTGTCTGATGAAAGAGTCGCCATTATTGATGGCACGCTGTACATCGGCGGCTGTAATAGAGGCACCATCGAGAGCCTCAAAAGTCATGTTCACTTCAAACCAGCCTGAGTCATCGGGTTGCTCAATGCGAACTACCGGGGTGATAACCGGGGTGACATCGTAGAGCTTTGCTGCACTACCTTCAATGGTGACTCTCCACCCCAGGCGTCTAAGTAACGGAGCACCGCTGCCGAGAAAATTCAACACTTGGCGCTCGCCGACAATTGAGGCGAGTTTATCGCCCTGAGCACCACCAAAGCCGAGTTGGTTGAGGCGTCGTAAAGCCTGTTCTTCGGCAGGGATATTACGGCCATAGAAGTGGAGGAGGTCTTCAGGGTCGGGGATGGTGAACGAGGTCGCATCGTACGGTGCGGCAGCGGGGAAGCTATGGCCATCATATGAAGCCTGTAACTCGGCAGCCAACGAGGCGGGGCTGCCACGCACGGCTAGTGCAAAAGTGGGTTTGCCGGGAGAGACCGTGAAGAGATCGAGGTCGAACTCACACTCCAATGGAACTTTACGGTTGGCGAGTTGCCCCAGCTCTTGCGAACGGAAGCGTAAGATATCCTGACGTGGTATAACAACCGGCTCCCGATAGATAGAGTGGTACGGTATGGGGAGGGTCGGTTTAAGCTGCCAGAGGGTACGGTTGAAATAGGCCCAGCTTTTATTATGGTGAGCCAAAAAAATGGCGAACTCACCGGGGGCGGCATTTGGGAGCGGGGTATCGGGGAAGATGAGTAGTTCACCGTTTTCGCGGTCGAGATCCACTTTAAGGGTAAAAGGGAGAGTCTCACTGGCTACCACGATATCGGTATTATCGGTTAAAGGGAGTTCGCGTCCGACGCAGAGCTCAAGGATGTTGAAAAAATCGGCGCGATTAACATTAAAACGAGCCGGAGGGGTACCCTCACAGATATCCTCCAAAACAGCTAGGAGGATGTCGTCCGGTTGTGACAGCGCATAGCCATCAGGGGCATCGAGTGCTGTGGCCGGGAAGAGGTGCGCCCCTACCTGAAAGAGAGTGCCAATTGTTATGGCATCATCAGCAAACTCCTCTTGCCATGTGCTGTTAAGGAATAATTTAAGATTCGCCACCGTGCCGCGGGGGTTGCGTTTAATTCCATCATCAGCGAGGCGGGCGGCAACGGCACGGGCGTGACGTTGCTCTTCAAGGTAGCGTTGTTCGCGAACCGGGTCACTGCGACGCTGTATCAAAACAATAGCCATCGCGACCACATGCGAGCAGATAAGTCCCTGCTGACGGTTAATATAGCAGGGGCAATGGCTGTCGGCCAGACCACCGGGGGTGATTCTTACCTTGCTGTGGAGTTCACCATTTTCGCGTGCGATACACCCCTCGATACAGTCGCCAACCAACTCGGCACGTAATACAGAACCACGTTTAACAAGGTTTTCGGCTTCAGCATAGACTGATGTGCCGCCCCAGTTAATGATTTGCTGTTTGGTAAGTTTAAATGCCATTTGGTGTAGTTCAGGGTTGAAAGAGTGTGATGTTATTATGAAAAGCGCATGGTTTCAAGGGGATTGTTTGTCATAAAGGGTGTGTTTTGTTTTGAGTTTTTCAGGAGGTGGCTATATAATGGCGCCACTTAACCCCAATTAGTCATTATGTTTTAGGAGTAGTTATGTCGGACGCATCAATTATTTTACCCCCACTAGATCTTGGTTTTCGCCCCGCGGCAGCTTTTAATGCCGATTATCGTGCCTCTGTGGCGGCTGTAGGATCACAGGCTAAGTTACTTTTAGCGGTAGAGCGCAATAATGGTGGCGTGACACGTCATGAGGTGCCGATTCGCGATGATGCCGCAGCCGAGACACTTCTTTATGCCGAGAGACTGGCTAAGTTTATCCTGTGGGCGTGGGGCGGCCATACCCTTTATGTGGCGGGTCCCAAAGCAGTGGCAGATTATATCAGTGCTACCTATTCGGCTACAGGTGCACGTGCCTTTGATGTCGGTATCATGACAAAGATTTACGGACGTCCCTTTGCGGTCAAGACGGTTGCACCGGAGGCAGTACCCGCAGAAAAAGAGGTGACCGAGCGTGTAGGCGGCAACCTGACGGGGTGTCGTATCGGGTTTGATCTGGGCGCAAGCGACTACAAAGTGGCGGCGGTGAAAGATGGCGAAGTCCTTTATAGTGATGAATTCCCCTGGAATCCGCGAGTCGAGAGCGACCCCAGTTATCACTACAACCACCTGAAGAGTGGTCTGGAGGCTGCGGCCAAACATTTACCGCGTGTCGACGGCATCGGTGGCAGCAGTGCCGGTGTGATCGTAGATAACCAGTACCGGGTAGCTTCGTTACTGCGCTCTATACCGGCTGACAAAATGGGTGAGGCGGCGGGGATTTTTGACCGTATCGGACGTGAATGGAACGTACCGCTGGTGGTACTCAACGATGGTGATGTTTCGGCTTTGGCCGGGGCGCTGTCACTGGAGTCTAATGGCATTATGGGGATGGCCTTGGGGTCGTCAGAGGCAGTCGGTTTCATTGACAAAGCCGGGCATTTTGGCGGTTGGCTCAATGAGTTGGCTTTTGTCCCGATCGACTACAACAAGTCGGCTCCACCTGATGAGTGGTCGGGTGATATTGGTGTGGGAGCGCTCTATTTCTCTCAACAGGCAGTTAACAAGCTATTGCCATCTGCCGGGATTGAATTACCGGCAGAGATGGCACTACCGGAGCGGTTGGTTCAAGTTCAGGAGCTGATGGCCAAGGGTGATATCCGGGCGCGGCGTATTTATGAGTCGATTGGCGTTTACCTTGGCTACGGTTTGGCTCACTATGCTGAGTTTTATGACTTCCACAAAGTTCTGATGCTGGGGCGGGTGATGACCGGCGACGGCGGACTGATTATTATTGAAGAGGGACGCCGTGTTTTAAAATCGCGTTTCCCTGAGCTGTCCAAACGTATTGCCGTAGAGTTGCCCGACGAGCGTAGCCGGCGGGTTGGTCAGGCTGTGGCAGCGGCAAGCTTACCGATGTTTTAACCATGACACCTGGCTACAAACTTGTGGAGAGACTTGTGGCGCGGTCGCTTAAGCTGGCGCTGGCGGAGTCGTGCACCGGTGGGATGATCGCGCAACAAGTTACGGCTGTACCGGGATCGTCGGCAGTGTTTGTTGGCGGTGTCGTGTGCTATGCTAACGAGGTGAAACGCGACATTCTCGGAGTGCCGCAAGAGGTCTTGGAACGGCATGGTGCGGTGAGTCAGGAGGTGGCTGTACTATTAGCCACCAATATTCGTGCCATGTTTGGTTGTGATCTGGCTGCCTCAGTTACAGGCATTGCCGGTCCGGGCGGTGCCACAGGAGACAAGCCGGTCGGTCTGGTTTATGTGACCGTACTAGGCCCACTGGGCTTGCGGACACAGCGCCATATCTTTTACGGGGGGCGTGACCTTGTGAGAAAACAGGCCTGCGCAACGGCATTAACAATGTTGATAGAGCAAACCTTATAACGGTGTATTATGGCGGAACTGATTGTTGCTTTAGATGTGGCCACCAAAGATGAGGCTGAAGCCATGGTGCGCAAGCTCGGTGATGTGGTCTCCTTTTATAAAGTAGGGCTGGAGCTTTTCAGCGCCGACGGCCCGGCAGTGATTGCAATGGTTAAGGGGTATGGCAAGCGGGTATTTCTCGATTTAAAGCTGCACGACATCCCGCGAACTGTTGAGCGGGCAGTAGAGCGTTGCGCTGCCATGGGTGTAGACTTACTGACGATTCACGCTTCGGGTGGGCGTGCTATGGTACGTGCCGCTATGGCTGCAGCGGGCAGGGCCGCCCAACCGCCACGAATATTGGCAGTTACGGCCTTGACCAGTCTCGACCAGGGAGATCTTTCCGATCTTGGGGTGTGTCGTAGTTTACGTGACCATGTAATAGGGCTGGGTAAATTGGCGGTTCTCGATGGCGGCGCTGACGGCATAGTGTGTTCGCCACAGGAGGTGGCGGCTATGCGCGCCGAGCTGGGAGAGCAGGCTTTGCTGGTGACACCCGGCGTAAGACCGTCCGGTACGGCTGTGGGCGATCAGAAGAGGATTGCGACACCGGCAGCCGCAGTGCAAGACGGTTCCACCCATCTGGTTGTGGGACGACCCGTGCTGGAGGCGGCAGATCCGCAGGCTGCAGCGGCGGCTATTATAGCTGAAATGATGGAGGCTGCTGTTTGAAAGTGGCCGACATAGCGGCGGTCAATAGATTGCTGAAAAAATCTTATGAGTCGGTTCCGGCACCTATTATGGATCTGGTGGCGGCGCAGACAGAAGACCCCTTCCGCGTGCTGGTAGGGACGATCCTCTCATCACGTACCCAAGATGCTACTACAGCAGCAGCATGTGGGCGGTTGTTTGAGCATGTAAAGGTGGCCGCCGATCTACGTGAGCTCTCTGAGGAACAGATACAGAAGCTGATCTACCCCGTAGGATTTTACCGCGATAAAGCGCGCCATCTGAAAGCACTCCCTGATGTATTGGACAACCGTTTCGGGGGTGTGATACCTGAGACAATTGAGGAGCTTTGCGAATTGCCCGGGGTTGGACGTAAAACAGCCAATCTGGTAGTCTCACTGGGGTTTGGCAAACCGGCAATATGTGTCGATGTGCATGTACACCGTATTAGCAATCGACTGGGTTTGCTGAAAACAAAAACTCCATTTGAGACTGAGATGGTATTACGGCAGATTTTGCCGGTTAAATATTGGCGGGGCTGGAACTCTTATCTGGTTGCCTTTGGTCAGACACGATGCCGACCGGTGGGGCCTAAATGTGAGGGGTGTCCGGTGGCGCAGTATTGCGACTCATCCCCGAAACGTGAAGGGTAATTTAATAATTTTTGGGGTTGACTTTATATGGCAGGTTTGCCATTATGTCGCTTCATTCAGATTTTCGGTGGGATACCGAAGTGGCCAACCGGGGCAGACTGTAAATCTGCTGGCA
>JAAYNR010000144.1 GCA_012520735.1 Lentisphaerota bacterium
CTATCTGTACCGGCGCAATCAACAGGAAGCAGGAGACCGTCATAAAGCCCGAAGCAATGGTGGCTACCAACATGCCCGTAGGCCCAAACATGGCAAAACCACCGGTTGCCGCCACAAATTGCATCCCGTGATATGGTGTCAGGTAGGCACCCGGGGTACCGCATTCAGCACGGATTTTACTCGTTGCAAAACCAAGAATCATCATATAGCCGAAGAAGAGCAGACTCGCCTTAACCCCCATTCCGGTCCACCAACCCCACCACGCCAGAATGGCAAATGAGAGAACAATCAATCCTATTGAAACACGGTGTTCACGTGCTTCAGCTCCACGCCCCGCTGCCGCGGCTGTCCGCGAAAAAGCTAGTCTGAAAGCCTCAATCAGGTGACGCCGTCCCACAAATAGTGCCAGTAAGGCATATGCTATAAATGCGCCCATACTCTGCTGAAAGCGCCAGGGGTATCCGGGATACTGGTTCATGTTCAGCGCCGGCCCCGCCAGATTCCATAATTGGTAGAGGAAAAAACAGACCCAGAGCGAGAAGAGAATGTCGGTCTGAATCAGCAAGCCGATCGCCAGAATAGTCAGACACAACCCCGGCACGGTGACATCCCGCAGGTACGCCTTGGCCAGTGGACTCTCTACCAGTGGCGCCAGTGCTGTCGATTGCCAGCCCAACTCAGGAATAGCGGGGTTGTAGTGGTTAAGACCCCGTAATATCGCTACTACCATCGCCACGCCAAATCCTATCCACATGGTGCGATTGCGCCAGATGGCCCAACCGCCGTTCTCTGTTTGAGCAAACAATTGACGCGGCACAATCGTCAGCGGAAAAGTGAAACGTTCACTCTCCACCCACTGCCGTCGCATCAGCAGGTTAAAGCCCAGAAAACCGGCAAACATCGCACCTATCAGTAACGACCACGCCACCGCCGGCAGAACCCATTGACGCATTGGTATGAACCCACCCATCAGATAGCCGAGACCACTAATACTGAAGAGGTTGTCAGGCCGCACTATCAGGTTGCTACGCTCATCCTCCCCAAGTGCTGCATAGTCTGAGGCCTTAACTACATTGCGCCCGGAGTAGATCGACTCAACCGCCTCAATGTTCATAAACTCTATATCATAAAGCGATAGCCGCCCAACTCCGCTGAGGCGGACAATAAAACGGAGTTCCTGCTCCAGCTCGTGAGGCACAGCCACTGGTGTCGCCCCTTGTCTGGCAAAACCGCCGGGGTGGGTAAATGTCGGGTGTGTCTCTGATGTCGATACATATAATAGACGCTCCGGTCCGCCGTCAGCGCTCATTGAGAAGGTGTAACTCGAACCGCGCTGCATCCCCTCAACCCGTAACAGTAACGAGAGAAGGTGCCGCTCACCGGGAATCAGTAACTCCCGTCCATCCCTGAAACGGGGCACCACAAAAGAGAACTCTGCATCACCACTCTCCTCCACCTCCATGACCAACGCCCGTACCGTACCAAATCTACCGGCATCGGCCTCTTCCCAGGAATGGCTCCCCTTAACTTCAAATCCATCGGTGTTGTTATCAAAACGACCATTCTCAACCAAATTCGGGCCGTGTGGCCACAATTTTGAAGGCATACTGTCGAGCGTCTTGAAGTCGGCATTATTGGGTACAGCCGCCAATAACCCCGCCATACGTCCCCATAACCCCTGCGACATCAAAGGAGCCGAGACCACCAGAGCCGCATAGATCACCACCAGCTCAGCACCACACAGGCGTAAGCTTTTACGTAGTAGTGCCAACACCCCACAGATGCCCATCACCACCAGCATCACCGACATCGCACTAAGCGGTGGTGAGTTTTCGGCTATGGCACCATAAGTGTCGTAGCGCTCAGCATATGATATCCATACCGCCTGCAACAAGAGTGCCACAAGGGCGACTATAAACGCACGAAATGTAAAACCCCGTACGCCTTTTTTTTGGACCTCCATCAGCATCCCCAAAACATTGTTGTTATAACCGCCTTCCGGGCGGAGTAATAAAAACACCTTTTACGCAATATCCATACCAAAAGCAATGCAAAACTGGAATACCCCCTCAACTCTAACGACAAAACCGCCAAATAAAGGAGGGTCACCCACTTTTAACATACCCATTTTTTTTCGGCTGCATACCGCTAATAGCAAAATGCAACCGCCTGCCCCCTCAGCAAAGTGACTACAACAGTACACTGTGTACTATTATAGACACACCCCACCACACTTGGGCAGATCAGAACCGTACTCACAGTTAATGGTGTTAAGGTATGCCATTATAAATACCAGTAACACCGCTAATCTGCAAGAACAGACCTATTACGTCAAAAAAGATGATCGAAACCACACACGCTAAAAACATCCCTACACAAAATGGTGTCAGCCCTTCGCGAATCGCCCGTGCCCCGCCGATTTTAAGCACTGCTATGCGGATAACCCAGGCAATCAGTGCCGCCAACCAGAAATTCTGCATATGGTGACTGCTGGAGAGAACATACCCCAGTGGATGGAAAGGGAACCACATAAAAAGACTGCGAAACAGAGCCAGTATCAGGGTAATCACCGCCCCCAGAGCTAAACCTTTGGCGTCAGGGTTGGCAAATATGTTCATGCAGGCTGTCTCCGGCTTGACCAGTGAGCCCGTAGTCATGGCTCTGTCGGCAGCCAGCTCCGCCGCACGGTAGGTGTTGTAATACCAGTTTTGCTGATATGGCCAGGTCACCTCCAGAGAGTCACCACCCATGCCGTAGGCCCAGCACAACACCACAAAACCACCTACAAAAACACCACCCAGTAACCCCAGCCACAGGCCGGTCCCAACTTGACGTGTCGGCACACCAAAGTGACGCCCCAGTTCAATCATCTCTATCTGTACCGGCGCAATCAACAGGAAGCAG
>JAAYNR010000214.1 GCA_012520735.1 Lentisphaerota bacterium
CTGTTTGAACTTCTTGTTTTTTTTGACAGTAGCTAACGGGTTAGCTACTAAATCACGCCAACGCAAAGCTGAAAAATGATACTAAAATGGAGAAGAAAAAGTGGGAGAAGTCCGCACTCTCAAGTTACTATTGTTGCATTTGTTATGACTACGAGGACTATGACCACAGCACAAAGAGAAGTTATCACCCAACTTATAAGGTAGGTAGCGAGCCTTACACGAACCCAGTCAATGCTTTCGGCTCTAACGGTTATGGGCTGCACGACATGATCGGCAATCTGTCCGAATGGACTGCCAACTCGGGGTCTGGCAGCAGTGTTTCGCATGGTGCTACACGTGGCGGCAACTGGAGTCGCACCGCCAATTTTGCCCGGATTGCCGACACTTGGTCTATTAACCCTGACAGTCAACACAATACCAGAGGTTTCCGTACCATCGTGAACCGTTAAAAAACGTGACTAACAGGAGACTTCTATGAGAACGAATTGGCGTTGTTTAATGGTTGGGCTGGGCATTGTCTTGTCGTGCGCGCCGCTGCTGCGCGGGCAGACGGCAGGGTTGGCGCCAGACCAGTCGAACGACCAGTTCGGTTACTTCTTCCATGATCGTTCCTCGGCCTGGCAGTCCTTCACCGCCGGCATGAACGGCCATCTGGCCGCCGTGCAGGTTTACGTCTATTCGACGAATGGCATCAGTTGGACAGCCACCTTAGAAATCCGCAAGGGCGAGGGTGCGTCCGGCACCCTGCTTGCGTCACAAACCGTGACCGGCGACAGCGTCAACCAGCAGCGCACGTTTGTTCTGGCAACCCCGGTCAGACAGACAGCCGGCGACCTGTACACCCTCGTTTTCCGTAATGCCTCCACTGCCATCACTGTCCGGGCCACAGCCAACAACTATGCCGCCGGGCGGTGTCATCACGGCTCGTATGATTACAATTTCAAGACCTGGGTGCTCGCCAGCGACTGGGCGGAGGAAGAGTGGCGCGACACGGCTTTCACGTCGTCCTCCTCCGTCATCGGCACGGCGGCGCAACTGGCGCAGTTCGCCTGGCTGGTTAACAATGGTATCACCTTCGCGGGGCAGACCATTACCCTTGCCGCCGACATTGACCTCGGTGCGCACTACTGGGTGCCGGCCGGCAGCCAGACTATCCGTTTTGCGGGCACTTTCAACGGTGCCGGGCACACTGTGCGCGGCATCTACATCGACAGACCGGAAAGCGACTATCAGGGGCTTTTTGGCTCCACTGGCGCCGATTCCGTCGTCCAGAACCTGACTGTAACCAGCCTCGATATCGTGGCGGCCAGCTACGCAGGCGGCGTGGTGGGGCACTCATACGGTGTGGTGACGAATTGCAGCGCTTATGGCCGCATGATTGGCACATATATGGTCGGCGGTGTGGCTGGCTGCGCCGAGGGCGCACTGCTGGCTTGCGTCAATCACGCTGAGGTCAGTGGCCTGAACGGTGTCGGCGGCGTGGTTGGCATGGCGCGGGGTGGAACTTCGTACTGCAGCAATAGCGGCGCGGTCAGCGGTGCCAATGATGTCGGCGGTGTGGTGGGCTATGCTGCCGCCGATGTGACCTCCTGCGCCAACAGCGGCAAGGTCACCGCCACCGAGGGCGAGCGCACCGGCGGTGTGGCCGGATCGTGCGGTGGTGACATTTTTGACTGCCGCAACAGTGGCAACGTCAGCGGCTCGGCGACCGTCGGTGGCATTGTCGGCGACGCGGCGGACGGCGCGGTTGACCGCTGCAGCAACAGCGGCAGCGTCAGCGGTGCCACGGCGGGCGGCATTGCCCCATGACGGCACCGAGAAGCTGGCCAGCGCGCTGGCGGTGACATCGGCGCTGTCGCGCACAAAGGTGATCGTTGCCGGGGCGTTGGTGGTCGGCTTGACGCCGTTGCCTTCGTCCTTGAACCAGGCATAGCGTGTGACAGCTTCACCCTCGGCGGGTGTGCCCAGTGATACTTCCACGCCGATGGGCGGATTGTCGGGGTCATAGGCCAGCCAACCGGATACCGGCTCGGCGACGCTGCCGGTAATTTGATAGGCATCGTAGCCGGTCATAGCCGGCATGGCGGCAATTGCGACCATATTGGAGTTGGCGTAGCCGGTATGGCCGGTGACGAGGCTGGCGAGCTGGAATTGCGATTCATAGAGGCGCACTTCGTAAATGTAAGTGGTGACGGCGCTGTAACGGGAGAGCACCGCAAGGCGTAAATAGCGGCCATAGGCGGGGGCGAAGGTGATGGGGTGCCAGGCGGTGGTGTTGGGAAGGGTGCCGGAAGCGACAGGCGTGCCCCAGTCGATTGGATCCGCCTCGTCAGAGACATATATCTCGTAATCCTGGATACGGTAATTCGATGAATATATTTCCATCCCTGCCAGCATGCGGATATGGCCGGCGTCGAGTTGGAACCACTGGCCGGGAGGCGCATCGTTGATCCTGGCACAGGAGTTGACATTCCCGTCAACGGCGTTTGCCGGCGGATAAGCGGGGTATGAGGTGTCGGAGGCTGAGGCGGTGAGTTCGGTAGAGGGGATAAGCCTGTAATTAAATTTATCAAGCTGAGCTGTGGCAGGGGGAGCAAAGAGGATTAAAAAGAGAGAAGCAGCGGCGGTTGTGGCAATGATACTATGCAGTCTTTTCATGCCTGGCCTCCTATAGTGTAGTTAATTGGGTTAGTTAGATCATACAGGTAGAATAAGTTGTGGGGCTAATAACAGACGCCGCGCTGATGTAGGGGGGTGGCTGCTGTTTAGCAGTATCAAATGGCGGGC
>JAAYNR010000152.1 GCA_012520735.1 Lentisphaerota bacterium
AATGTCGGCGGCTATGCTCTCCAGGCGGTCGTCGCGGGTGATCAGGTGGTACTGCCGTCCCAGAATTGCCTCCAGTCGCGCTTCTTCGTCCGCCTCAAGCCCGGCATCGTCGATAAGCTGGTAGATGTCGTCGTTGAGGTTGGGGTTGACCAGCTCAAGTTCAGGCGTGCGGTTTTCGTAAAACAGCGGTAGTGTCGCGCCATCTTCGACCGACTGTTGGAAGTCGTAGATCGAGACATAATCGCCAAACACATCCCGCGTCAGCTCTTCACCCACTATCAGCGGCGTGCCGGTAAACGCCAAAAACATCGCCCGCGGCAAGGCCGTGCGCATATTGAGCGCCAGGGTGTCGTATTGACTGCGGTGGGCTTCGTCGGTCAGTACTATCACATCGGGCCGATTTGTCAGCAGCTCGCATGTCTGAAACTTGTGTATCAGCGTAAAGACATAGCGGTGGTTGCCACGCAACAGCTCGCGCAGATGCGCCCCGCTGGTGGCATGGCACTGCTCTGCCTCAGCCGCCGAGACTGCACCGGCGTTTTTAAAGGTCTTGGCGATCTGGTCGTCCAGCTCCGCGCGGTCGGTGACAATCACAAAGGTCCAGTTACCCGCCAGCTTGCGCAACACCTTCTGTGCGAAAAAGACCATCGAGAAGCTCTTGCCGCTCCCCTGGGTCTGCCAAAAAACCCCCGCCCTGCCATGACCCAGTGCCCGCGCCTGCTGCATCGAGGCGATGGCGTTGTTCACCCCGAGAAATTGGTGGTTCTGAGCGATCACCTTCACCACACCGCCCTTGTGCTCGGAGAAGAGGGTGAAGTTCTCCACCATATCGAGCAGACGTCCCCGGTCACACGTACCGCGCAACATCACCTCCAGCGAGACCCGCCGCGGCTCATCCTCACGCTCCACCCGCTTCCACTCAAAAAATCGCTCCCAATCGGCAGTCAACGAACCCACCCTGCTCTCGGTTCCGTTACTGGCGATCAGTAAGGCGCTATACCAGAAGAGCTGCGGTATCTCCCGCTTGTAGTGGGTCAGGTTCTCCTCAAAGCCCGATCGCGCCGCCATGCCGGGACGCTTCATCTCGATCACCACCCACGGCAGGCCATTGACAAAACCCACCAGATCGGGCCGGCATGTATAGAGCGCGCCGACCACACTAAACTGACTCACCAGCAGAAAATCGTTCCCGTCCGGTCGCGCCCAATCGATCACCCGCAGCCGCACACTCTCCTCACCACCCTCGCGCACATTCGGCACCGCTACAGACACCCCATCCTTCAGCAGCCTGTAAACCTCGCGGTTGGCCGCCTCCAGACTCATCGCCGCGCGATCCCTGGTGATCTCATCGATCGCCATATCCAGAGTCTCCAGCGCTTGCCCCGGATTGAGCCGCAACAACGCCGCCCGCAACCGATCCACCAGCACCACTTCACTCTTGGTCTCCCGCCCGAACAGCCCGCTGCCATCAAGCCACACCTCGGCTCCCAACGCCAAAGGCGCCGTGAAAGGTCGGCTACTCGCCACCCGCCAACCCAACTCACTGAACAGCCCCACTGCCGGCTGCTCCACAAGCTGATCCTCACTATAGGCATGACTACTCATCTGGTTTCTGGTTCCTTTATATTTTAGCGAATCCATCCTTGATTACTTGTGCTATCATACCTCTTCTTGCCATAAGAAAATCTTCATACTGCATAGTGGCCCAGCTTTCAGGCAAAGCATGCCAATAAAGCGCATCTTTCCAATCTTCTTTAGAATATCGATCCTTATACTGAGGCCAATATACGGCAGGCGACTGATAAGAAATGTCATTGTTATCAGGCCATTCTACCATCGCGTAATTAGCAACCTGATTGGTCTGGCTAATTTGGAGACATTACGATAAGCATCTGTCGCTGGATCTAATAATGCACTAATTTTTAGATTTGTCGTATCTGCCTGTGCCCGCTTCAAACGTTCAAATTGTGCAA
>JAAYNR010000115.1 GCA_012520735.1 Lentisphaerota bacterium
AAAACCTGTTTTCCAAACGCGCAGCGTTTTTATTAAAACTGCGGGAGTCCATGCAAGTGCCAGATATGTTAAGAAAATAAGATTTCTATGCTGTATAACATTTGGTTACGGCTGTAAGCAGTTTTAGGCAACCACCGCACGAAAAAGATGCGGTCACGCAAGCCCTGTCAGAGTATGTGCTGAACTTGAAGCAGAGTTACCTCTCCCCCTCCCACCTCTCAACGAACAGAAGCGCATAGTTGACAAGCTGGATGCCATTACGCCGCATGTTGAGACCGTAAAGAAGGAGCTATTTTTTTAGTGGTTGACAGTTTTTACTCGTATGCTACTATTGTGGCTTAATTTTTTTCAGGGTAATGTCTTTGCCCTTTGTGCCAAACTGACACACAGCGGCAGAGGCTGGAGGAATCGGCATGAGCGAAGAGCAACATTTGCAAGCATTACTGGATAAAATACATAGCGAAGGGATAGCTCAGGCAGAAGCCAAGGCAGCCGAAATCATCGCCAACGCTGAGACACGCGCTAAAGAAATTGTAGCGCTTGCCGAGCGTGCCGCCGCAGAGCATCGGCAAAGTGCTGAACGTGACGCCAACGCTTTTGAGCAGCGTGGCAATGATGCTGTACAACAGGCTTCTCGTGACATCATCCTCTCCGTGGCACAGGCTGTACAGCAACAGCTTGAATCGCTGTTGCTGGCTGCTAACAGAGAGTCTCTCGCGACACCAGACACCTTGAGTTCATTGGCACAAAATGCTGTTAGGACTTATCTCAGCAGTGGCCAGAAAGAGCTCGACCTCTACCTCTCGAACAATGCTGTCGCTGTTGCTGAAGCACTCAGAAACAGTTTGGCCGCACAAGCCGCTCAAGGTGTTAATATCACGCTTGACCAAAACACAGGCAGCGGTTTCCGAGTACGTCTCGATAATGGCCGGGTTGAGCATGACTTCACCGCTGAAGCCATCACCACCGCCATTGCCAGTCGCGTGCGTCCACAATTAGCTGCCCTGCTTCACAAATAGCTGAAAAATGAATGTCGCCTACTTCATAGCAACGCTGCCAAACATCTCCATGGGAGAGAAGCCGCCGCTGACGCTGACGGAGTTTGCCGCCATGTGCCGCGAAAATCTTGACACTGCCGATGCCGATGCAGCCATCGCTCTGGTCAATGGCGACGCCAATCCGCACCCTTTTGCCATCTCCTGGCAGAGTAAAGAGACCATCCTGCGTAACACCATTACCCGTTTCCGCGCTCAGCGCCAAGGTGTTGACCCTTCTCTCTATCTCCGCTCCGTGGCCGAGGCCGACCTCCGTGCCGAGGCCGCCGTAACAGCAGCTTTTCAATCGCGCGACCCACTACAGCGCGAATATCAACTCGACACTCTCCGCTGGACTCTGGTGGAGGAGTTGCAGGGATACGACCCTCTCAGCATCAGCGTTGTTTTCGCTTATGCCGTCAAGCTTCGTCTCTGCACTACATGGGCACAACGAACCGCCGATGCCGGCAATGCCGCCTGTGCCACACTTACAGATATCCCCATTACCCTATGATTGGCAGGTGAAGATATGGAACAAAATAAAGGAACAATTACCGGTGTTAACGGTAATATGATTACAGTCCATTTTACCGGTGCTGTAGCTCAAAATGAGGTCGGTTATGCCGAAATCGTTACTGCCGGCGGCACCCAGCGTCTCATGGCCGAAATTGTCCGTATCCGCGGCCGTGAAGCCGATATGCAGGTTTTTGAAGATACCCGTGACCTCGGCGTAGGCGATAATGTCGATTTCAGCGGCAACCTGCTGGCCGTAGAGCTCGGCCCCGGCCTGCTCACACAGATTTATGATGGTCTGCAAAACCCGTTGCCACGTTTGGCCGAAGAGTATGGTTTCTTCCTGCAGCGCGGCACCTATCTGAAGGCACTCGACCGCAGTAAGCAGTGGAGTTTTACCCCCACGGCCAAAGTCGGCGATCGCGTCAGTGCCGGCGAGGAGCTCGGTACCGTCCCTGAAGGTATCTTCAAACACCGTATTATGGTTCCCTTCTCTCTCTCCGGGTTCTGGCAGGTGAGCAATATTACTCCTGCCGGTGATTACTCGATCGACCACACCGTCGCTACTCTTACCAATGAACAAGGCCGCACAACTGAGGTCACTATGGTGCAGCGCTGGCCGGTAAAACTCCCCATCGAATGTTTTGCCGAACGCCTCCGCCCCACCGAAACACTGGTCACCCGTATCCGCACTATCGACACCTTTTTCCCCGTCGCGGTCGGCGGCACTTACTGTATCCCCGGCCCCTTTGGTGCCGGTAAAACCGTGTTGCAGCAAGTCACCAGCCGCTTTGCTGATGTCGACATCGTCATCTTCGCCGCCTGTGGCGAGCGTGCCGGTGAAGTGGTCGAAACCCTGCGCGAATTTCCGCAGCTTGAAGACCCCCGCACCGGCAAATCGCTGATGGATCGCACCATTATTATCTGTAATACCTCGTCCATGCCTGTAGCCGCCCGCGAAGCCTCGGTCTATACCGCTGTCACTATCGCCTCTTACTACCGTATGATGGGGCTCAGTGTGCTCCTGCTGGCCGACTCCACCTCGCGCTGGGCACAAGCCCTCCGTGAGATGTCGGGCCGCCTCGAAGAGATCCCCGGTGAAGAGGCCTTCCCCGCTTATCTCGAGTCGGTCATTGCCGGTTTCTATGAGCGCGCCGGACGTGTTCGCCTCAAGGATGGCTCGATCGGTTCGGTCACAATCGGCGGTACTGTCTCACCGGCCGGCGGCAACTTCGACGAACCCGTCACTCAGGCCACCCTTAAGGTGGTCGGTGCTTTCCACGGCCTCTCCCGCGCCCGTTCCGATGCCCGCCGCTATCCGGCTATCGACCCACGTGACTCCTGGAGTAAGTACACGCCGATAATCGACACGGCACGTGTCGAAGCCATGCGAACTTTTATCCGTCTGGGTGGCGATGTCGCGCAAATGATGATGGTTGTCGGTGAGGAGGGGACCACCATGGACGACTTTGTCGTCTATCTCAAAGGAGAGCTGATCGATACCGCTTACCTACAGCAGGACTCTTTCCACAGTGTCGATGCCGCCATGCCGGCCAATCGCCAGAAACAGGTTTTCGATATGCTGGAGATGGTCGTTAACACCGACTACCACTTTGAAGATAAGGAGGTGGCACGTAGCCACTTTAACCTCCTGGGCCAGGCTTTCCACGACTGGCACGGCATTTCGCTCGATTCTGACGAGTGCCTCACACAGCGTCAACTGATTGAAAAACTCGTCAAGGAGGCTGCACGTACATGAACACAGTTTACCACCAGATAGACCATATCGCCGGCTCAGTGATTACGCTGTGCGCCAGTGGTGTAAAATATCGCGAACTGGCCGAAGTCACCTCGCGCACCGGTACCTCACTGGCGCAGGTTATTAAACTCGATGGCGACACCGTATCGCTGCAAGTCTTTGCCGGTGCCCGCGGTATCGCCACCGATGCACGCGTCCGTTTCCTCGCCACTACCATGCGCGTCCCCTTCTCCGATGCCCTCCTCGGACGTGCCTTTACCGGTTCTGCCAAACCACGCGATAACGGCCCCGAACTCACCGAAAACCTCATCGAGATTGG
The DNA here is from genome assembly GCA_012520735.1 of Lentisphaerota bacterium. Classification (GTDB taxonomy): domain Bacteria; phylum Verrucomicrobiota; class Kiritimatiellia; order RFP12; family JAAYNR01; genus JAAYNR01. Next base: position 3,626 of record JAAYNR010000115.1, read on the forward strand.
AACCCCCTCGGTTAACCCCGCCAAGCGTATAATACCCCGTAATATGGTCCGCACCGGCATCCCCATGATCGATGTCTTTAACTCTCTGGTGGAGTCGCAGAAGCTCCCGATCTTCGCTAAAGCCGGTGAACCCTACAACCCCCTGCTGGCTCGTATCGCGTTGCAGGCTGAGGTCGATGTCATCATCCTCGGCGGCATGGGCCTCAAGTACGACGACTACCTATACTTCCGCGACACCCTCGACGACTCCGGCGCACTCTCGCGTACCGTCATGTTTATCCACACCGCCGCCGACCCGATCGTAGAGTGCACCCTCGTCCCCGACATCTCGCTGGCCGTGGCCGAGCAGTTCGCCCTGCAAGGGCGCAAAGTACTGGTGCTGCTAACCGACATGACCGCCTTTGCCGATGCCCTCAAAGAGATCGCCATCACCATGGAGCAAATCCCCTCTAACCGCGGCTACCCAGGCGACCTCTACTCACAGCTCGCCTCACGTTATGAGAAGGCTGTCGACTTTGAAGGAGCCGGCTCCATCACCATCCTTGCCGCCACCACCATGCCTGGCGACGATGTCACCCATCCCGTCCCCGATAACACCGGCTATATCACTGAAGGCCAGTTCTACCTCCGCAATGGCCGTATCGAGCCGTTTGGTTCGCTCTCGCGCCTCAAGCAACTCGTTAACAAAGATACCCGCCCCGACCACCGCGTTGTAATGGATGCCATGATTAAACTCTACGCCTCATACAACGAAACCCTTGAGAAACAGTCAATGGGCTTTCGTATGACCTCATGGGACGAAAAACTCCTCAAATATGGCGAGCTTTTTGAACAAAACATGATGGATCTCAATAAAGACATCCCTCTTGAAAAAGCCCTCGACCGCGGTTGGGAGATACTAGCCGACTGCTTCGAGACTAATGAAGTCGGTATCCCCACTAAACTGACCGATCAGTTCTGGCCTAAAGAGACTGTGAGTCCATAAGGCTGTGAGACTGTAAGGATAAAAAGATGAGAGACCACCATAAATTTAAGGCCACACTTAAACGCCTACTCTTAAACGAATCACTTAAACGATTCCTGTTGCTCTCGTCTAAGTGTAACCGTTTAAGTCTCTCGTCTAAGTGTAACCTATCACCTATTACTTATTACCTATCACCTATTACCTCACAGTCTTACACTCTTCTCTATGGCTAAAATCAAATATACCAAGACCGAGTTAAAAGCCCAAACCGATGCCCTCAAGCGATTCGAGCGTTTTCTCCCTATGCTGCAGCTTAAAAAGCAGCAGCTCCAGGCCGAGATCGCCGCTATCAACAACCGGCTCGAGACCCTGCACCGTAACGAATCCAACGCCCGCGACGCTCTCGCTGCCTGGGCTCCACTGTTCGGCTCTGCCGACGGTGTCGCATCGCTCGTCACCTTCAACAATGTCATAACCGAACCCGGTAACATCGCCGGTGTGCTGATCCCGCTTTACAAGGAGACCAACCTCACCAAAGCCGAGCTAGACCTCTTTGAGACACCCCCCTGGTTCGACGATGCTCAGGAGGCGGTCGCCGCCATCCTCTCGCTCCGCGCCGAAGCCACCGTGCTTGAAGAGCAGCGCAATCTGGTAACCCGGGAGCTGCGCACCACCTCACAGCGCGTCAACCTCTTTGAAAAAGTCAAAATACCCGCCTGCCTCGAAAATATCCGCGTGATCCGTATCCACCTCGGTGATGAACAAACTGCCGCCGTCAGCCGCGGTAAAATCGCCAAAGGTCGCGGCAAAGATGATAACAACGAAGAATGGAGGCTATAACATGATCGTCCCCATGAAACACCTTACCATTGTTATCCGCTCCGCCGACCGCACAGCGGCTCTGGAGGAGTTGCGTGACCTCGGTGCCCTCCACCTTACTACCGCCGCACCGGAAGCCCCCGCTGTGCGGGCTGCTCTGGAGCAGGTGCAACAGGCTGAGCAGGCTACGCAGATAGTCACTGCCGCCGCCCGTGCCCGGCGCGGTGATCTCCCGCCCGACATCACCCCTGCTGCTGCTACCCCTGATGCTATTATCGCCCTGAATCAGGAACGTGAAAACACCACTTCAAGGCTGAATAATCTGGAGCGCGATATCGCCCTCTATACCCCTTTTGGCGATTTCGATCCCGACTCTATCGCCGCTCTGGGCACCAAAGGTGTTGCCGTAACCCTCTTTAAAGCCCCGCTTCACAGTAATGAGCCCGCCGCCGACCCACGCTCCACCACTCCTTTCCGCAAGTTTTTAAGCAGTAGTGGCAACCACGCTTTTGGAGTGCAGTTCGGTAACGACCCTCTCCCTGACGACTTTGAACCCATTGCCCCGCCGCCGCGCCGGCTCGCCGAAATTGAAGCCGATGCCACCGCTGCCCGTGAACGTATCGACCGGATTAATCTCACTCTGGCAGCCTCTGTTGTCCATCTCGACACACTTAAAAAGCAGCACGACGCCCGTACTGATCTCTTCGACTTTGCCGCCGCTCTTGAAGGGGTGACTAATGACAATACTCTCGCCTGGTTTACTGGCTATGCCCCCAGCGAACGCCTCGCCGAGATACTCGCCGCCGCCCGTGCTCATGGCTGGGCACTACTTACCCGCGACCCCGCCGACGACGAAGCCGTCCCGACATTGCTGCGCCCACCCCGCCTCTTTAAATCATTCCTGCGGGTGTTTGAGTTTCTCGGTATCACCCCATCCTACCATGAGTCCGACATCAGCAGCGTTTTCTATATCTTTTTCACCATCTTTTTTGCCATGCTGGTCGGCGATGTCGGCTACGGCCTGATCATCCTTGGTGCCACGCTGTGGGCCGGCCGCAAGTTTAAAAACGTCGCCCCGGGTGTCATCACCCTCTTCACTGTCTTCTCACTCGCGACCATCGTCTGGGGTCTCCTCACGGCTAATATCTTCGGCATCAACCCCGAGATACTCCCTGGCCCGCTGAACCACAGCGTCGCCGTCTGGCTCGCCGAACAGAACAATATCATGCTCGTCTGTTTTTCACTCGGAGCCATCCACATGGGTATGGGCCACGCCTGGAACGCCCTCTGCCTCTTCCCCGACAGCCGTTTTCTGGCGCAGGTCGGCTGGTGTGGTATTGTCGGCACCATGTTTTGTGCCGCCTGTGTCCTTATCGGCATCTTCCCCTTCCCCAAGTTTATGTACTATGTAGCCGCCATCTCACTACTCCTGATAGTCCTCTTCATGCTCAAACGACACGAGCTGCGTGAGAAAGGGATCGACCTCGGACTCCTCCCCCTTAACATCATCAGCACCCTTGGTGATGTTATCTCCTACGTCCGCCTCTTCGCCGTAGCCACCGCCTCGGTCAAACTCGCCTCTATGTTTAACGATATGGCCATCGGCCTCTCACTGCCGCTCATCATAAAAATACCGGCTCTGGTCTTACTGCTCTTCATTGGGCACGCCATGAACCTCGCCATGGGTGCCCTCAGCATTCTAGTCCACGCCGTACGCCTTAACACCCTCGAGTTCTCCAATCACAAGGGGATATCCTGGGCCGGTTTCACCTACAACCCTTTCCGCCGTCGGGTGCCAGCAGGCGATCCCGCCGGCCATATTGCAAACTAAGCTAAATTCCACAACTAACCACAAGGAGATACACAAATGACCCCAGAGACATCAACAGCCATCGGTATTGCCGGCGCCGTAGCCGCACTGGCATTCAGCGGTATCGGCTCAGCCCTCGGCACCGGCATCGCCGGTTCTTCAGCCGTCGGTGCTTGGAAACGGTGCTACGCCCAGAAAAAGCCTGCCCCTTTTATCCTGCTGGCTCTGGTCGGTGCCCCTATCACCCAGACCCTCTACGGGCTGATCCTCCTCATTCCCATGGTTAATAAAGCCAAAGCAGGTGCCCCCGGGCTGGCACTGCTGCTGGCCGGCATCTTTGCCGGCATCAGCATTGGTGCCTCGGCCTGGCAGCAGGGGCGTGCCGCTGCCGCTGCAGCCGACGCTCAGGCCGAGACCGGTGAAGGTTTTACCAACTACCTTGCCGCCCTGGGTATTATTGAGACAGTCGCCATCTTTGTCATGGTCTTCACATTAATTGTAGTGGTTGGTCTGTAACCAACCGCTCAAGACTAAAACTGCTTACAGCCGTAACTAAATGTTGTATAGCATAGAAATCTTATTCCCTTAATATATCTGTCACCTTCATGGACTCGCGCAGTTTTAATAAAAACGCTACGCGTTTGGAAAACAGATTTTAAAAGGGAGAGAGTTGACGATCACTCTCAATGCTGCCTTAGCTGCTTCAACGCAACTACTTATGAAGATAGCTGCTTGAACTTCTTGTTTTTTTTGTTAGTAGCTAACGGGTTAGCTACTAACAACTACTGTTACGACTTGCGGTTATTCTGGTGTATTGCCCGGATCCGCTTTAAAAACTCTTCCATGATAATCTCATAGAGCTTTGACCCCAAAGCTCTATCTTCTATTCCATTGTCGATGCTCGGATTGTCGTTAATCTCTATCACATAAGGCAGCCCCCGCCGCTCTTTTATATCTACACCGTATAGCCCGTTACCAACCAGACGGGCGGCGCGGATAGCTGTCTTTACTACCACCGGTGGTGCTGCCTCTATCGGCATTGCCTCAGTATCACCGCACCGCTCATCTTCAGTTTTCCCCCCGTGGTTGTAAATCTGCCAGTGTCGTTCTGCCATAAAATATTTACAGGCAAACAGCGGCTCACCCGCCAACACCCCAATTCGCCAGTCAAAGTCGGTCGGCACAAACTCCTGAGCTATGATCATGTCCGACTTCTCCAACATCTGTGCCGTGTGTACGGCAAAATCCTCTCTAGTGTTCACTTTGATCACCCCCAGTGAAAAGGCACTGTCCGGCAATTTCAACACACACGGCAACCCGATCTCGCTCGTAATCCGGGCACGGTTTTCAGCATGTATAATCACGGTGCGTGGTATACGGATATTGTAGCGGTTCATCAGTTCCGTCAGGAAAACCTTATTTGTACACCGTAAAATAGAGAGAGAGTCGTCCATCACCGGCATGTTCTCCATCTCAGCCAAACGGGCAAACCTGAATGTATGGTTGTTAACCTGTGTCGTGGCACGAATAAACAGTGCGTCAAACTCGGGTACACGAGTGAAGTCTTCACGCGTGATTGTGACTACGTCAATCCCCAGTTTCTCTCCCGCCTTGGTAAACAGATCAAGTGCTTTACTGTTCGACGGTGCAAAGGAATCACCCGGCTGTACCAACATCCCCATTGAGAACGGTGCCGGAGGCTTGGCATGTACAATCCGCTTAGGAGAGGCACAATACTCAGCCGCAGCGTTGATCATAAACTGCTTATCATCCTCCGGCACCTCACTCAACGGTATTGCCGAAAACCGACGCACACTCCAGCGTCCGCTTTTAGTTTTGGTAAACTGTGCTTGAATCAAAGGTGCCGGCATGGCGTTAAATAACCGTAACGAGAGTTTCTCATAACGTTTCTCCTTGTTACGACCAAAGTATATGATCATCGTAAAGTCTTTATCGGGCAATGAGGCAAAACTCTTCTGGATCATATCCTCCAAATCATCACTAACATAACGGAAAAAAGTGACCGACTGTAAGTCGCGCATCGTCGCCACACTCGGCATGGGCCGATGGTTCCGTGCCGCCGCTAACAGCGAAACATAGTAACCGTTCCCCTGATAGTGATAAGTGCGGGAGAGGTTAATCACTCGCGCCCCGCGTATCTTGGCAAATTCGGGATTTGTCAGGTAATCCCGTGGTGAGATCACCTCTACCCCCGGTATAGCTATTTCCCATTTTTGAGCACTGTCGACAACAAGCAACATTTTCATCTATTTTCCATCTGTTTTAATTTGAGTGAAGTAAGGCACAGTTGCCTCTCGCTCAATGACCCCGATTTTCTCATTACACCACCACTATGTCAATAGAGCCGACGCATTAAAACAAAGTTTAATCTACACCTCTACCGCCCACCGTGGTATACTTGCCGCATTCTTTCTTTAAACACCTTTAACCAAGAGTAAATTATGAGCGATAAAGTCCTTAAAGTGGCCATGATCGGTCTCGATTCAAGCCATACCGTAGAGTTCGCACGCCGCATGCAAGACCCCGAATACACCGAAATGGAGCGTGTTTCCGGTCTGAAAACTGTCGCGTGCGTCCGCTTCCCTTCAACATTCCAGAGCGAGCCCAATCAGGACGAGCGACAGAAGATAATGGAAGGGTGGGGTGTCAAAGTCACCCGCAATCTCGATGAGGCAATCGCCGATTGCGATGCCATCATGATCCCTATTAACGACCCCGCCCTCCACCTTGAGTGGTTTGAACGTTGTGCGCCGCTGGGTAAACCGATTTTCCTCGATAAACCTATGGCCGACTCTATCGCCAGTGGCCGCCGTATCGCCGCTCTGGCTGTCGAGCATAAAGTGCCGCTTTTCAGCACCTCGTCACTCCGTTATGATGCCGACTTCTGTGCTGCACTCGCCACTAACCCCGAACCCGAAACCGCCTATGTCTTCGGCCCGCTGGGGATCGCCCCTGCCGGCAGCCACGTAGTATGGTACGGCGTTCATGTTTTTGAAATGGTTGTCGCCGCTCTCGGTACCGGTGCCCTCACCGTCCGTGCCTCGCGCGACCCCAGTGGTCTGGTCATCAACGTCTCTTACCCGGACGACCGCCGTGGTATCGCCGAACTCACCATCGGTAACTACCGCTATGGTGGCGTACTCCGCAACCGTGCCGATCTGATCGCCGCCTATAACGTCACCGGCGGTGCTAAGTTTTACGATGCCACCCTGCGTAAGGTAGAGGAGTTTTTCCGCAGTGGTAAAACCCCCGTCCCTGTCGCCGAAACACTCGAAGTTATGGGGCTGCTCGATGCCGCCGACCGTGCCTCGAAGAGTGGTAACGTCGAACCTGTCTATGTATAATCACCTCGGCAGCAATGGCTCACGCCAAAAAAGTTCGCCATTGCTGCCACTTTTATCTCTATTGCCGGGGAGAGGCCAGGTGTAATAAATTTCACACCCGTCTCACCCCCTTGTGGTAACGGAACATGGGAGAAAATACGACTATACAAAAACAGACCTCACCCAGACACGACCCCGTTGCCATGCGCGTTTTAGAAGTAACGCTCGCGCTTCTGACAATCCCCTTATGGGGTAGTATCACTCTACTGCTGGCCTTGCTGGTTCGTCTCTTTAATGGCTCTCCCGCTTTTTTCCGGCAGGAGCGAGCCGGTCTGCATGGCCAACCTTTTACTATCATCAAGCTCCGCACCATGCGTACAGGTACCGAACCCGACTCTCTCCGCCTGACCCGTCTGGGTCGTCTCCTGCGGCGTACCAGTATCGATGAACTACCGCAACTCTGGCTCGTTATTAAAGGTGATATGTCGCTGGTTGGCCCTCGCCCACTCCACACCCGCTACCTCCCGCTCTATACCCCCGCGCAGGCACGCCGCCACGAATGTCGCCCCGGACTCACCGGCTGGGCTCAGGTAAATGGCCGCAATGCCCAAACTTGGGAAGAGCGCTTTAACCTCGACCTCTGGTATGTTGATCATCGCTCTCTCTGGCTCGATCTCCGTATTATCTTCCGCACTGTTGCCACCATCTTCTCAAGTCGGGGTCTCTCAGCCCCCGGCACAGACACCATGACCGAATTCACCGGCACCGCTCCCACCCCTCAGGATACAACCACCAAGTAACCCAAAGTAAAATCTATGGCTATACCAATAACTTTTAAAAAGGTTGTTAAGCAGTTCGACAACCTCCGTGCTCTCGATAATGTTACTCTGAATATCGAAGCCGGTGAGCTCTTCTTTCTGCTCGGCCCCAGTGGCTGTGGCAAAACTACCCTTCTGCGCAGTCTGGCCGGCTTCTGCATCCCCGACTCCGGCTCCATCTTTATCGGTAATACCGATGTCACCACCCTCCCCCCACACAAACGAGATACCGGCATGGTCTTCCAGAGCTATGCCCTCTGGCCACACCTCACCCTCTTTGAAAATGTCGCCTTTGGTCTTCAAATGCGTAAAATCAGCAAAGGCGAAACGCACCGTCGGGTTATGGAGGCACTTGAACTGGTCCGCCTCGGTGATCGTGCTCAAGCCAAGCCAAACCAACTCTCAGGCGGCCAGCAACAGCGGGTAGCTCTGGCACGGGCGCTGGTTATTGAACCACAATGCCTCCTCCTCGATGAACCCCTCTCTAACCTCGATGCTAAGCTCCGCCTCGAAATGCGTGTCGATATTCGCCGCATCTGTAAACAGGCCGGTATCACCGCCATCTATGTTACCCACGACCAAAAAGAGGCTCTCTCTATCGCCGACCGCCTCGCTGTCATGCGTGCCGGTCGTCTCGAGCAGGTAGGCACCCCCGCTGAAGTCTACCGCTCACCCATCAACACCTTCACAGCCGGCTTTATCGGCGAAGGCAACTTTATCAGCGGTCAAGTTGTGGCCGATAACGGTACCACCCTCCATATCTCTACCACTATTGGCGCTTTCACTGCCACCGCCCGTGTTAACTCACCGGCACCAAGGACAAATGTAACTCTCTGTATCCGCCCCGAGGCCTTCCGCTTCGATCTCCCACCCGCCAACACACCAAACACCTTCTCCGGTAAATTGAACCAGACAATCTATCAGGGTGAAGTCGCCCAACACGAAATCACACTCACTCGCGCCAATGCCCAGTGGGAAATAAAAGCCTTTGAACTGAACCCGCGTCACTCCACCCCCGCTTCGTCCACCACCTGCTGGGTCGAACCTGAGCAGATTATTGTCCTTCAATGAAAACCTACCTCATAATTTTTGCCGCCATCGCTGTTATTGCCCTCCCCTTCATCTTCCGCCAAGCCCCGGAGCTCACCGAGTGGCGCAGTGCCGACCCCACTCTTGTCGTCATCTCACCTCATAATGAAGCCATCCGTCAGGAGTTTGCCGCAGGCTTCAGCTCCTGGCATAAACTCCATTACGGCTCGCCTGTCAAAGTCGACTGGCGCGTCATCGGCGGCACCACTGAGATTATGCGCTACCTCATCTCACAATACACCGGCAGTGCCCAGGCCTGGTGGAGTCGTCTCGGTCACACCTGGCCCATTGGCGGCACCGAACGGATGTTCGATCCCCGTTTCAACCCCGACTCCCCACCCGACGATCCCACCACTCGCGCCCGTTTCGATGCTCAGGCCAAGTTATGGCGCGCCTTCCGTAACAGCGACTCCCCCGGCGAGACCAGCAGCCGCATCGACCTCTTCTTCGGCGGCGGCACTTACGACCACGACCGCGCCGCCCGTCAAGGCCTCACCGTCGCCCTCTGGCCCCCCGACGGCCCCACCCCCGATAGCCTCCCCCTCCTCACCAACCTCTATCACCTTGTCCACGATATCCCCACCAGCGCCGGTGGCGAAGTGTGGCGCAACGACTACTTCCTCGGCAATGTCCTTAGCACTTTCGGTATCTGCTACAACCCCGACCGCCTCGCCGACCTCGGCATCACTACCCCGCCACGCACTTGGCGCGACCTCGCTAACCCCGCCTACTTCGGCCAGATCGGCATCACCGACCCCACCAAAAGCGGTAGCGTCGCCAAAGCCTTTGAAATGATCATCCACGAACAGTGCGCTCTGGCCGTCGCCGCTGCCGGCTTCACCCCGACACAAGTCAATCACTTCGAACAGCAGATAACCGCCGCCCGGCTCGACCCCGGCCAACTCCCCGACACCGTCCCCGCCGCTTATCAGGAAGCCGTCGCCCACGGCTGGCTTGAAGGCATAAACCTCATCCGCCTCATCGGTGCCAACTCCCGCTACTTCACCGACGGCGCCGGCAAAGTACCCGTCGATGTCAGCGACGGTGTCGCTGCTGCCGGCATTGCCATCGACTTCTACGGGCGCTTCCAGGCCGAATCATCTAAAGCCATCGACGGTACCCCCCACCTCATCTACATCACCCCCCGCGGCGGTTCCAGTGTCAGTGCCGACCCCATCAGCCTCCTCCGCGGTGCCCCCAACAAAGAGCTGGCGCTCCGCTTTATCTACTACGTCATGACTCCTCACGGCCAAAAACTCTGGAACTACCGCCCCGGTACCCCTGGCGGTCCACGCCGCTTCGCCCTCTGCCGCATGCCCATAACCCGTGAATTCTACCCCGCCGGCAGCTCTACCGAAAGCGCAGCCAAACACACCCCATACACCAACGACGACCTCACCGATCCCGACATCGACGTCTACGCCCTTGCCGCCCGCTTTAGCTACCAACCGCGTTGGACAGCCCGCCACTTCGGCATCCAGCGCGACCTCGTCAAAGCCATGTGCCTCGACTCCGGCAACGAACTACGCGCCGCCTGGGCCGCCATCCGCGCCACTGGCGGCCCCGCCGCCAACCCCCGTGCCATGGAACTCCTCCAGCGTCCACCCGACCTCCCCGCACCACTCAACTGGACCAGTGCCATCACCACCTACAACACCATTCGCCGCGAAGAGACCCTCCGCCAATGGACCACCTATTTCCGCGCCGCCTACCGCGCCGCTGCCAACGCCGCAAGCCAATAGCCGCTCCGCAGCTTGTCTTAAACGAATCACTTAAACAAAAACCATCGCAATCCTCCATGGTTTCACAGAGATTCTATTCTTTGTCGTGAACTTTGTCGTGAACTTTGTCGACTGTATCAGCCCGCCAGCGGCGTTTATGCCGCTATCCCTTTACTGCCGTTCACGGCAACAAAGGGCTCTTTTTATCGCGTGAGCCATTATTGGCGCAAAAGCCCCCCTCTTTTTTTCATCACTCCTTTGTGCCACTCCATGGCAGCAAAAATCCTCCCACACTCCTCTCGCCCCAAAGCTCTTTTGTGTTGCACCATGAGTTACGCATTTCGCATCAAAAATGGCCAATGATGATTGGTCTCTTCAAAATTCCATACCTCCGGTGGCACAATGGCTTGCACCTGTGGCTCAAACATCTTACATGCTTCATGGAATGGTGTGAGGCGTTCGGTGCAATAGGCAGCAATCCAATGTGTGTTGACTAGTCCGGCAAACGCTTTCCTGATATCGCATTCAAGTACTTTTGCATCCTGCACTACGCGTCTTAATTCCCGGAGAGAGGAACAGGGCAATGTTGCCCGTCGACGCGGGTCATTTTTTGCCAGTGCAAGGTGCTCATGCAACATTTGCATCGATGCCCACCCTGCCCTGCGTAACAGTTTCATCCGTTTCATCATGGCGCGACATGCTGCAAACGGTGTGCCTCCCGGCATGTTTGCTACTGCAGCCCGACAAGCCTCTACGCCCCCTTCTGGCGTAGTACCGTTGTACAAAATTATGGCGGAGTAAAGCACGGAATCAAGAGCCGCATCAATAGGCTCGCACTGAAGATTATCTGCCGAATATCGGCTCCAGGCGGTACTGATAATGCCAGACAGTTTGAAGCGCCTATGGATATCTATCCAATGGAGTGCGTTCTCTCCTCGTGCTTGGATGTTTGGCAGATCGGATGAAAAAGCAGTGGCACCTTTTGATGCCGTAGCCCCCCATAGGCAAATGCCTGCCTCATGAAAGCGTCGGATATACTTTGTGTTATAGTGTAAAGTGGTATCATCGGGATGCACACCATAGCCCCAGACCATGAGATCCGTTTGCTGCCTCAGTACGTTCAGGTCATGGTTTGACATTTCAATAAACATGTCATGCCACATCAACGGACGGATGCCATGCATCGACAGCTTGTTGAATAACGGTTTCAGATGTCGTTGCAGGAGAGCTGCCTTGCCGTGTTGCGCTATATATGTTTGCGTATTCGGATTTAATCCTAAGCTCCAGGCTTCGTCAGCACCCAGATGGAAATGCCGTATGTTGGGCATAAGCTTGATCACGTCGTTTATCATGCCTTGTAGAAGTGTGTCTGCACCGGGCGCAAGAGGGTTGAGTGTATATGGGTCATGTGGCAATTCGCGGAGTGTCGCATACTGCGGCAGCCGTAACACCGTCTCCATATGCCCGAGTGTTTGCACAAGTGGAATAAGCTCCAGACCCAGAGCCGCAGCCTTGCGACAAAAGTCCTCTACTTCCTCAGGTGTATAAGCGCCCGGCCCCTGCAATTGTGTATCGCAACGCCAAGGGAACATGTCCTCCCACTCAACGAGTACTACATTGAAGCGTGCTGCTGCAAAAAAATGAAGTAGCTCAATCAAGCGTTGTGGTGTTGGCGGCATCCCCTTGAGGTCAAGATGAATGCCCCGTCGCTCAACTATCGGTTGCTGACGTTTAAAAAGTTCGTTCATTAGATGTCAGGTTTTTTGTCAGGCTCAGCGTAACAGCATTACTGTGCCTTTTGGCCGCCAGATATCAAGGTATTTGGTTGTATCGGCGATGGCCCAGCCATCACCTTTACCGCCTGTGTGCAGTGCGACGAGTGTGACTGTCTGGTCATCAAACGCATCTGTGATTTCGTCGCCATCGAATTCCAGTTCGAATCGCTGTGTGCCCGGCAGGCACAGCGGCAGATTGGAGAGGTACAGATCGCTTACGGTAAATTCGTCATCTTCGACAAAATCGGTGGTCACCGTTATTTCCAGCCAGCGGCCATCGGCCGAATATGCTGCGGTGCCTGTTTTTACGGCGGTAGCACCGGAGACGACCGGCAAGGCTGTGGTGTCAAAGCGGCATTGCCAGAGTGACGGTATGCCGATCCGGATCAGGCTACTGTTACTGATGACTCCTTGCGGCTCTTCAGTGCGAATGGTGAAGGGAAGCAGGGAGGCGGTTTGATTGGTCCAGTTGAACGATTGGTTGTCAGCCGATATGAGTTTAATCCATGCACCGCCCAGGCCGAGCGGTGTCTCCATATCGCCATAAGTCCAGCCGTCGAAGGGACCGCCACTGAAGCGGGGCTCTACTGGTTCGTTGTCAGCACAAACAGCGATCGAGAGCGTCAGCAGCAGCATCGCTACTGTTAATATTGGTGTAAATAAGTGTTGGTTCATAGTTATAGCTTCTGTTTAGGTGGTGGAGTACAAAAGAGTAAGGTATTGTTGGTATCCATTTAGGGGTTGATATCTGCCGGCGCACTGCGCACAGCACGAAAACCGTAGGTTTGATCACGGCCGCTGAAGCCGTATGTTGTATGAGCACGACATGAAACGCGCGCCCAGGTGGTATCAAAGTTCCATGAGCCGCCGCGGACGCGGGATATGGCCATGCTCGTTGGCCAGTCGGCGTTCGTCGCTGCACCGGTCTCACTGAGTGTGCCTGTACCGTGTGTTGCCTGAAAGGTGCGCTGATCGATATAGACGCACCGCTCCCAGAGGTTGCCGCTCAGATCTAGGATACCCCAGTAGGAGGCGCCTGCTTCGGCACGGGTGCTGCCGGTGGTGGCATAGATACCGGCTCGGACCGGGCCACTGATACCTTTGGCAAAGTTACAGTTGGCCGAAGAGGGCGATGCAGTTTCGCTTCCTGATCCGTCGGTGCCGATGTGGCCGGTCTGTTTTTCGATAGTAAGGTCTCCGCTCTGAGCCCAGGCGTATTCGTTTGCTACGGGCGGGAGAGGCCCACGGCAGGCTTTTTCGTATTCGAGTTCGGTCATTGGACGCAATCCTGACCAGGCGGCAAAGGCGAGGCTGTCGGCCCATGAGAGGAAGCCACACGCCCGGTCAGGCGCAGCAGCGGTGTAGATGTCGGCATCTTTGCTAATGGTGTGGCGTGCTGATGTGGTGGCAAAGTAGTGCGTTGCCGCCTGTGCGGGGGTGAGAGCCGTTAAAAAATCGGCCCATTGCTCTTGGGTGATTTCGTATTTCATACAGTAGAAGGGCTTGTATCCGGTTGGGAAGGCATCATGCAAGGTGCCGGCACTGATGGTCCCGCCAGCCCATAGCTGGTTGGTGACATTGCCGGTGCGACGGGCATCCGGAGACGAGGCGGACGGCGCACTCCAGGCGGCATCAACCAGAAAGGGGAGATTGTCAGAGGCTCCGGCATAGAAAGCGTGTGGTTCAGTTCCGCCTGAACCTGCGTAAAATGCCCCCTGGGCAACATAGACCATCTCAACCGCATAGGCACGGATACGGACGCGATCAGTTTTCACCAACGCATTGGAGGCGAAGTTCCATACTACCGAGACGCCGCTTGCTGAGAGGGTACCATCGCCCTCCTGTGCCCGCCGTACGAAAACACCCGTTCCATCATCCGGGACAATCAGGTCGAGCGGGGTTCCTGTTCCCGCTGAAAACCCGGGCGGGTTGATGCCCACACCCTCAAGCGTTGCGTGTCGCCAACTTTCCCAGTCGCGATTTTCAGCCAGCACCTTAAAAAAGACCCATGCAGCGTCATGGTTAATGTTTGTGTGACGCCACGAGTTTTCCCATGAAATATCAAACTGTATCAGCGCAGTTGAATTATCCCTTGGCTTGACTGTCACTCCGGTGACGGCCAGATTATTGGCGCGGGCTGATCCCGCCAGCGCGAGCAACAGGCTGCATGCAGCCGCCGCAAGGCATAACCTTTTCAATTTTGTCATGTTATTTCTCCTGTTTTGGTTTATTTGCTGTCGAGTTGGTTTTCTGAAATTGGATGGAGTAGAGGTCGGCCTCGTTCATGACGAAGCGGAGCTGTACGGGGTGGCCGGCCAGTTTCCCGATTGAGCCGCCTTGCCAGGAAACAGGGTACTGAATGTGGTCGCCGGTAATCGGGGCGCAGTCTGCCAGGGTGAAGCCGGGTATGGGTGAGCCGTCTCTGCTCTGCAGCTCGACCTGAACGGAGCCGATAACTGAGGTGCTGATATTGAGGGTCAGGGTGTCGCCGCAGAAGATCAGCGGGCGGGTGAGCATCTCACCTTTCTCAAATGCGGCGTGTATCGAGGCAAAACCGTCGGTGCGGATAACATAACGGTGTCCGTCGCGGTTGTAGATAGATATCTCCGTGGGTTGGGTGGGGACCACATTCAGGGCGGTATAGTTGGCCCGGCTATCCCAGTTTTCCGGGTGCGGTCCGGGACGGATGAAGGCCTCCTTGAATAAGCGGTCGTAATGGTTGTTACCAGGGCGCAGAGTCATCAGCAGGATATCGGTTGAGCCCAGATTGCCCTCGATAGCCTGACCCTGAACCATACCGAGCGCAAAACGGGTTGGCAGAGCCAGATAGAGATGCGGAGCGCGGAAATAGGGGTGCGTCTGGTTGGTGTAGAGATGTTCGCCGGGGAGATTGGGGGGTTGGAAGGTGGCTGACTCATCATGCCACTTCAGAAAGTCAGTTGAGGTGGCCCGGCCGATGGCGCGCAACGGCTCCTGTGGCCCTTTCATGTGGCGGAAGAAAGCGACATATTTTTGCTCTATGGCGCAATAAAAGGCGACATTCTGTGAATCGAAAGCCCAAGGTCCGTGAATCTCAGGCTGATACCGGATAACCGGTGTATCCTGCATTTTGCGCCAGTGGAGTCCATCGGCCGAGGCAAAGGCGAAAAGTCCACTGCCATGTAAACCGGCCAGAGCCTTGAAGCGTTCATCAGGGTTGACCTCCGGGTGGGTGTCGAGAAATGGCGAGAAGTTATGGGCAAATGGCGGCTCATTGATAATCACGTTACGCATTCCGCCGCATTGCTCAGGGGCAATAATGTCAAGATCGGGCGACTCCCACTCGATTCCATCACGGCTCTCGAAGTAGCAGGTGCATTCGTTAGAGTTACCGTCTTTTATCAGGTCGGAGCCGGGTTTCATGTGGCGGGCATAGGCGCGGAAAATATCACCGTCTTTGATAACGGTGATATAGGCTCCGGTCAGGGGGTTCTGTGGGCGTGGCATTCTGCAGGGCGTGTGGAGACGCCGAGTTGTGCCGTTCATGGCGGCGACCAGATAGTCATCCACAAACAACTCCAGACGGTCGGCGATGTCGATATACTTGAGTTCATTGCTGGTTTTCATGGTTTCTCCTCTTTTATAGTTACGTATTAGC
>JAAYNR010000305.1 GCA_012520735.1 Lentisphaerota bacterium
TATGCTGTACAACATTTGGTTACGGCTGTAAGCAGTTTTAGATTTTTATGCTGTACAACAATTGGTTGCGGCTGTAAGTAGCTATGAGTGAAGACATCGCTTCTCTGTCCCCGTTATGACGTCATGGTGCAACCAGAATTATTGCTGATTGACGCTAAGACCGTCAGGCGGTAAGATTGAAACGTTTTTCTGTAACTGATAAAGAAGGGAGCTACTATGTCACGAATATATAATTTTAGTGCGGGGCCAGCAATTTTACCGCTGGAGGTTCTGGAACAGGCGCAGGCTGAGTTAGTCGACTTCTGCAACTCGGGGATGTCTATTATGGAGATGTCACACCGTGGTAAGGAGTACGATGCCATCCACTCTGAAGCTGTTGCCAACCTCAAAGAGCTGATGCAGTTAAATGATAACTTCGACATTTTGCTCCTTCAGGGTGGTGCCAGCTTGCAGTTTGCTATGATACCGATGAATTTTCTCGGTGCCGATCTTGCCGCCGATTATGTTAACTCCGGTGTTTGGGGCTCCTCGGCCATCAAGCAGGCACGTATTATCGGTAAGGTAAATGTTGTGGCCGATACCGAAAAGGATGTCCCCACACGACTCCCCGACGCTGCAGAACTGCACCTTAATGATAACGCTGCATACCTCCATATCACTACTAATGAGACAATCTCGGGTGCACAGTGGAAACACCTCCCGCAAAATATCACAGCGAGTGATGTACCGCTCGTTGCGGACATGTCGTCTGATATCCTCTCTCGCCCTATTGATGCCAACTGTTTCTCATTGATCTATGCCGGTGCACAGAAAAACCTCGGCCCCTCTGGAGTCACAGTGGTAGCACTACGTAAGGATTTTGCCGAGCGTGAGTCTAAAAATCTCCCCTCAATGCTCCGCTATAGCACCCATGCCGACACAAACTCACTCTATAATACACCCCCATGTTACAGCATCTATATACTGACACTGGTGACCCGCTGGCTGAAAAACTTTGGCCTTGAGAAGATGTTCCATCAAAATGTCGCCAAAGCTGCTATGCTCTATAATCAGATCGATTCCAGCGGTTTCTACCGCGGCACGGCGGTCAAAGAGTATCGTTCTGATATGAACGTCACCTTCCGCCTCCCCACCGAAGAGCTCGAGACCGATTTTATCGCCGATGCCGCCAAACTGGGACTCAAAGGGATTAAGGGTCATCGTTCAGTCGGTGGCATCCGTGCCTCTATCTATAACGCCTTCCCTGTTAAAGGTGTTGAAACACTGGTCGCCTTCATGGCTGAATTCGAACGCCGCCATGGCTGATCTCCCCTTCCAACAGCAACTTCAGGGCTCCTCTATAGCCATATTAAGGGTGTAAAATCCACCCAATATCACAGCTATTAGCCGTTCTGCACCCCATTTGCTACAGTTTTTTTTACGTTTGCTCTTGCCAATTGCACGGTTTTTTGTAAAGATTGGCAACAGATGCTAACAGATATTTAAGAGGTTATACATGTCTAACAGTTATGAGATGGTTGGTACCGTTAAGGTAATCATGCCTATGATGAGTTTCCCCAGCGGTTTTGTCAAACGTGAGTTTGTTATAACCACTGAGGAGGAGCGTTTCCCGCAACCCATTAAGTTTGCCGTGCTTAAAGAGCGTTGCAGTATGCTAGATGCACTCGCTCCCAATGACAGAGTGCGCGTTCGCTTTAATATACGAGGCAACATGAACACTAAAAATGGCGAACGGTATTTTGTAGATCTGCAAGCCTTCCAGATCGATAAGCTCGATGGCGACGGCTCGTCAATTGAGCCTGTACCCGTTGAAGTCGATTACGACGACGACGAACCAATGCCGTTTTAAACACCACGGCTCTCGACTCCAACTCCTTACAGCACACCCATCTGTAATTTCAGCGGGACGTGATGTCTGAAATATTGCGGCACAGCCATATTTACGAGTTAGTCGTACAGCCAACGGTAACTAAACACGCCATACACCACTCAGTTCGCTCTGGACAGTACCAGTTTAATCGGTTTAATATGGAGCGTTAATGAACGTCTTTATCCTCAATACCGGGCGTTGTGGCTCTACTACCTTTATTAAGGCCAGTAGCCATATCACCAATTTTTCGAGTGGCCACGAAACCCTCGCCGGGACTCTCGGTGAAGGACGTCTGGCATATGCTGATAACCATATTGAGGCCGATAACCGCCTCTCATGGTTTTTGGGGCGGCTCGACAACGCCTATGGCGATAACGCTTTTTATGTCCACCTCAGTCGCAACCGTCAGGCGGTCGCCAAAAGCTATGGTCAACGAATCGAAGGCGGTATCATACGCGCTTATCGTCGTGGTATGTTGATGCGCCTGCCACAACGCTATCCGCCAGAAATTATCGCCGGCGACTATTGTGATACCGTAACGGCCAATATCGAACTGTTTCTCAAAGATAAAACCCGTAAAATGGCGATGCAGCTGGAAAATATTGAACAGCAATTCCCCATTTTCTGGCAGGCTATCGGTGCTGAAGGCGACCTTCAGGCCGCCATGGCCGAGTGGCAGGTGACCCATAACGCCACCACAACCACCCTAACACCAAAAGCCCTGTTTAAAAAGATCAAACGCGGACTGGTTCGCTAGTCTGGAAGGAGCCAATATGGTACCACAGTGGGTGATTGAGAAAAAACGTGATGGCCATGCGCTCAGTGAAGCCGAAATCCGTCAGTTTATAGCCGATTTTACCAGTGGCACTATCCCCGATTACCAGATGGCCGCTCTGGCCATGGCTATCTACTTCCGTGGTATGTCAGATACCGAAACCGCTATCCTTACCGATGCCATGATGCGCTCGGGTGACACCACTTCGTTTACCGGCTCGTCACGCCCTACCGCTGACAAACACTCTACCGGCGGTATCGGCGATAAAATATCGCTTGTCCTCGCCCCGCTGGCAGCCGCCGCCGGCATGAATGCCCCTATGGTTGCCGGCCGTGGCCTCGGTATCACTGGTGGTACACTCGATAAACTCGAATCTATCGAAGGCTTTAATGTAAACCTCTCTGTCGATGACCTCCGTAAAAATATCGATAAAGTCGGTTGCGCAATTGCCGGCCAGACCGACCGCCTCGCCCCTGCCGACCGCAAACTCTACGCCTTGCGTGATGTCACCGGCACGGTACCCAGTATCCCCCTTATCACGGCGAGTATCATGTCGAAAAAGCTCGCCTTAACTACCGATGCCATCGTTTTTGATGTCAAATGCGGACGTGGCGCTTTTATGAAAACCCGCGCTGACGCACAGGAATTGGCCGCCAGCCTCATCAGAGTCGGCAAAACTATGAACCGCAAAATGGCCGCTCTGGTAACCGATATGGATCGCCCTCTTGGTAGTGCCATCGGCAACGCAGTGGAGATCGCAGAGACTATTGAGACCCTCCACGGTCACGGTCCCGCCGATATCCGCGAGCTCACTATTGAGCTAACCGCCTCGATGGGACTTATGACCGGAGTATTCTCTGATCTACCAACGGCCCGAACTGCTCTGGCTGCTCTGCTCGACAATGGCAGTGCTCTGGAGAAGTTCCGCCAGATGATTGCCGCACAAGGTGGTAACCCCGCTGTTGTCGACTCCCCGCAATCACTCCTCCCTAAAGCACCATGCACCACTGAAATAATCTCTGAAAAAGATGGCTGGGTCTCCGATGTCAACCCCGACACCATCGGACGCATCGTTCTGCAACTCGGAGCCGGACGCCAACGCAGTTCTGACACAATCGACCATGCCGCCGGTATCGATAACCTCGTGCAATACGGCAATAAAATCAGCCGTGGTCAGCCGTTGATGCGTCTCCATGCCGCCTCCGACCACCTCATTGCAACTTTACGAGACATTGCGTTTGAGGCAGTTGCTATCAGCGACTCCCCACCCACACACTCACCGTTGATTCTGGAGCGGCTTGTCTGAACAGTTTACGACCCGCATAAAGCTATAACAATATGACGCAACTGAAACACAAACTAACCGATCTCACCAATGTCACCGTTAATGGCAGGCCAGCCTTTGAGGTACCCCTACCACAAACTGTCAGTAATCACAAAATACCACTCAACCAAGAGAGTTAATTATGACAAAAAAAAGTAATGACGCATCAGCAATGGCAGCCTTTGCCGCTATGCTTGATGACCAGGAGACTAAAACATACCGCAAAGGGTTCAATCCCGGTGAGCGAGTTCAGGCACGTGTCCTCTCAATCAACGATAACTTTGTGGTGCTCGATGTGGGTTCCAAAAACGAAGGTCTCCTCCCCGCCACCGATATAATCGACGATACCGGCACACCTACTCTCAAACCCGGTGACACTATCAGTGCTATCTTTGTTGCTGTTCAAAACGGGGCCTTCATGTTCACCCTACGTGCCTCGGGTGCCGTCCTCTCCGATCAAACTCTGGCACGCGCTTACGATACAGGCCTACCTGTAGAGGGTCTCGTAAAGGCCGAAGTCAACGGTGGCTATGAAGTGATGGTTGGGTCGGCTCGCGCTTTCTGCCCCTTCTCGCAGATAGACCTCCATAAGGTCGAAGGTGCCGTTTATGTCGGCGAAAAACTCGTCTTTCTCGTCAGTGAATATGGCGAAGAGGGACGCAATGTTGTCCTCAGTCGCCGCGCCCTCCTCGAAAAAGAGCGCGAAGCCCAACGTGAAGCCCTCTGGGCCGAACTTAAAGAGGGTGAAATTCGCGAAGGTACTGTCTCCCGACTTACCGAGTTTGGTATTTTTGTCGACCTCGGTGGTGTCGACGGTCTGGTCTCGCTCCGCGAGCTCTCATGGGTGCGCGACACCAAACCGGAGGAGGTCGCTAAGGTCGGTGATAAAGTCGAGGTTCTGGTCCGCGAAATCGATAACGAACGTGGCCGTGTAGCACTCAGTCTCCGTGCCACCCAGCGTGACCCATGGTTTGATGCTGTCGAGCGTCATCCTGTCGGCAGCACTTTCACCGCTAAAGTCACCCGCATCGAACGTTTCGGCGCTTTTGTCGAAATTTTCCCCGGTATCGAAGGTCTCATCGCTATCAGTAAACTCGGCTCAGGTCGACACCTCGTCTCAGCCCGTGAAGTAGTCAATGAAGGCGATGAAATTCTGGTGCAGGTAGAGACCACCGACCCTGAGCGCCGACGTATTGCTCTGGTCCCGGTTGATGAACGGATTAAAGACCTCAAGCCTGGCGACTTCTCACCGGGTGCCGAAGTTACCGGTATTGTTGAAAGCATTAAAGAGTTTGGTGTTTTTGTCCGCCTCTCTGAGGCGAAAACCGGCCTGCTCCATATCAGCGAAGCCAACGTCTCGAAAGGTGGCTCACCCGTCGCCAAACTTGAACGGCAGTATGAACCCGGCTCTGAAGTGAAGCTCGTTGTCAAGTCGATCGAGGGCGACCGCATCTCCCTCACCACTCCCGATAACTGGGCAGCACAATCAGGCACGTCTGACGACTCAGCCGACATCTCCTCACTCCTTGCTTCGTCAAAAGACCCCGCAAAAGGGCTTGGCAGCCTGAGTGCCGCTTTTGATGCTCTGAACCTTAAGTGACCCCTTTACACACCATCACATCACCCAATGGCCGTGTTGAGGTCTCTTTCTACCTCAATGACATCACTACCATTAGCACCTCCCTGCGGCGTAATGCGCCGCAGTGGAGCGTTACCTACCGTGGCCACCCCCTCCTCCTCCCTTCACCACTGACAGCCGCTATCGCCGGCCAACCACCACTCAACTCAAACTTCCTCCTACTGCGTGCACGCCGCCACACTACATTGGAAAACCACACCCTGCGCATCACTCTGCAAGAGCAAAACGGCCTGCAACGTACTATCGTCTGGCACCTCCTCTGCTCAAACACCCAAGTCACCTCTCACTTCTCGCTGCCGCGCCAACCATTTTTACCGCGCCATTCAGTCGTCTCCGGCGACTCCTCCATCTGGCATTTTCCACCCGCAAGCACTATCACCCCCGACTCCACTACCGGCACCGCTGCCATAGAGTTACCGCACGGCAATGTCGCCCTTGCCACCGGCTGGGGAGTTTTCCAACGCAGCCACTCTTCGATTACCCTCACTCATGGCGACTCCATAATCACCCGTTTCCCCCACCACTCTCCGCCACGCCGCCTGCTGCTGGGTAAGTGCCCCGCCGACTTCATCCTCCCGTACCGTCCACCTATGCCTAATGGCATCACCATCAGCGACGACACCTTCAGTACCAGCGGCGGTCTCCACTCTATCCGTTGTGCCGCCACTATCGGTGCCCGTTATATCCTCTACGACTACGGCTGGTGCGGCTCTACCACCGACTCCTCCACCACTGGTCTAACCCCATTCCCCGCTGCACACCTGCGCCGCAAATACGCCGGCTGGAGCGGCCTCAACATCACCGCCATCGCTCACACCGCCTCGCTCCATAAGATCGGCCTGATCCTTGCCCTCCCCTGGGAGACGCTACAACGCCACTACCGTGTAATCATCCCAACCTACTCA
>JAAYNR010000136.1 GCA_012520735.1 Lentisphaerota bacterium
AAAGGTGTGAGCACCGTTCCGGGCGGATAGTGATAACCCATTGAGACTGTCGTGCCGGCAAGCTCGGCCGCGCCGTTGGTGGAGACGGTATATCCGGTAAGCCCCGCGGCGGCCACTGTCCCTAATCCGGAATTGAGGCAGGGGCTTTCGGGGGTGAGGTAAAACCACTCTTCATCAAAGAGCGGGTCGCCGCTCAGGATGTCGGGCGATTCGCCGCCAGTGCCGTCACTGACAAGGCTGTGCGACACTGTCACCGTGCCGCCGCCACCGATATTGGGATAGTTGTTCGCTAGAATGGAGTTGCGCAGCGTCACATTACCGGCGGCCACATACAGACCATCACTGCTGTGTCCGGCAATGGTGGCATGGGAAATGGCAACAGAGGCGTTGTTGAAGACATATATGCCGCCGCCCTCGGTTGCCGTCAGTTGTATGTGACGCTGTGTCTCGTTGAGAAACAGCACCGCATTGCTCAGCGAATGGCTGCCGCCATTGAACGAGATGCCGCCACCACAACCATACCATCTGGTTTCTGAAGCCCACTGGCCATATGAATTGTTGGCAATTAAAGTGATATCACGAAGAGCGACGGAGCCACCGGTCACATTGATTGCGCCACCATAGCCGACGCTATAGCTTCCTATAACCGTGTTGCTCCTGAAGAACGTGTTGCTGACTACGCCGCTGGAGTTAAGCACATGCAGGGCACCGCCATAGGCACCTCCTGTACGGTTCATAAAGTAGTTGCCAACAAAATCGCAGTCACGCAATGCGAAGGCAGAGACGTTTATCACGATGACGGCACCGCCACCGGTGTAGTCAGCCGCTGGGCTCGTCTCGGGAAAACTTATCTTTCCACCCGTAAAGGTAACACCTCTGATATCGGGCTACGTGGCAGCGTTAATCAACAGGAGGCGGGTATTAATACTTGAATCGCGCGTTATCGTCGTCGGCCATTGTTTGGGATCGCAGGGGCCGGGCGTGTCGAGGGCGTCGGCTGCCCGGTAACCGCCGCGCATTGTGACAAAATCGTTTGTCCACACCAACTGGTTGGTAACGGCAAAAGTCTCTCCGGCCAAGTAGATGGTGTCATGGGGCGATGCGGCATTCAGCGCGGCTTGGATGTTGGTGAAGGCGGTATCCCAGCCGGTGCCGGTGGTGTGACTGCCGCCTGATGCGACATAGAAGTCCGCGGCACGTGATGCCGTTGTGGCAAATGTCGCAGCCAGTGCCAAGACGCAGGAAATTTTCAGTAGCTTCTTCATAATTATTTTCCCTTGTAATTCAAGTCAATGCACACGCAACTGTTTGTTTTGTAACCCATGTGTCATTGGTGTTGTATAAATAACAATGACAATCTGAGCTGGCGAATACATTAAACCATTGTACTGGGTGCAAAGTCAACTAATCTTGCGACATCTGCACATCGCCTTTGTGGCAAACCGTAGTGGATTGGCTATTGCTTTTCAGCTTGCAATGTGCGACGAAATATCACCTGAGGCTCGGTGCCTTGTATATTCTGAGGCAATTTTGCGCCAACAGTTACGACTAGCCGTTTTTTGGCTTTTTCGTGCAGCACAGTGATTGCAGTGATCTCTGCCAAATCGTAAGTGTCGGTTACTGTAATCTCCTGTTGCGGCAGGGTGAGCCGGATCGCCGAGGCTCCCTCAACACTCCCTATATCGCCACGTGATTTCTGCCGCCCCTGATCAGGTTCACGCGCCAAGGTTACCTCCTGCCACTCACCGTCAGGAGTACGACAAACAATGGCCATTGTGCTGATATCACCGGCAGCACGGTATGAAGTGCTGAGATGCAGCCCTCCGCCAAGTTGCGCACGCTGGCTCGCACTGAGGGTAACAGTAACAGCACCATTATCGTCTATCGCAACCTCCTGCCAGGCGTTTTGAATGGAGTTATGCCGCCATTCCCCCGCTTTCAGATGGTACTGCATTTTTAACGTGGTCGCTGTAGGCTCGCCTGTAAGCTGCATAGGGATCGGCCCGCCACGGAGTACCTGCCCCGTAAAGTGGCTGCCACACTCGAGTGGCTCGGCAGAGGTGTTGAATAGTGGTTTGCCGTTATACTCAACCTGACGCAACTGACCGTGCATAAGAGGTGCCACCGTGGCCTTAACACCCCCCGACTGCAAATGATGTACCGGGCCGCCCTGGTTGGTGATAAGGCGCAACCAGTAAGAGCGCCCATTGTTCCACTCGTTGCAGCCGCTATCGCGACAATTGCCTGCCGCCTCCAGAGCACGCTGCCAGGTGGGAGCCTCGGCACTCTCTTTAACCAGTTGACCTTCCACCTCTTTGAAGCTGCCACTGTTGTCGATAGCCAATATCTCCATACCTGCGGTCGCCTCAAGTACCCGCCGCTTATATGGCTCAGCCTCACCAGCCGCTTCTAGTGCCCGCTGGCGCAACTCTGTTAACTGAGTACGGGCCGGCGGTTTGAGATAGGAGCCGTTTTTCACAAATTCGTCGGCGTGGATCATATCAGGTGTACGGACGGCAGCCTCAAGTGCCTCTACATAGGTACGCATGGTAGCAGCGGCAGGCCCGTAGTAACCTGTAAAAAACTCGTCCAAAATCGTCTCTGTCTCCAGCTCAGGCTTCCATAGCAGCTTGCTCCAAAGGTAGTTACGCAACACCACCAGATCACCGCCGGTAGTCACATAGTTGCCCTGTATCATCACACCGCGAACACCGAGTCTGTGGTAGTAACGGATGTTTTCCGCTATAGAGTTTATGCAAGGGAACGGGTAGAGGAAATTAGAGTAGTTCACGCCATAGTCCCAAATGTAAACCCGGTTGGGAGCAATCTCACACCACCGTTCGAGATTACGACGGAAACTGCCGTTTTTGTCGCACTCTTCAGCCGCGTGAACAGTGCAGTGGCGCAGCCGCGGTACACGGATATGGACGTTTGCCGCTGGGATTGTTTTGGCCGGCGGTGCTTCGAGGCTCATATAAGCGAAGGTGCCGATCTTGATGCCGGGGTATTTAGGCTCGAGTATTGCAGCTACCTGATTGAACATGCGGATAAGAGTGGCACTGTAGCCGGGTTTGACACGGCCATCAGGATCAGTCCAGCTCTCCTCTTCATAGACCGCCTCACACTCCGGACATTGACACATGCCGCCATACCAGTCGCCCATGCCGGCAAAATAAATGGGAAAATCTAACGCACCTTTACGGGCAGCAACCACCTTCTCCAGCTCCACCGCCAACGCTTCGGCAATGCCGGGTGCCAGATAACAGTAGTGGAGGTTGTTGAATTTACGCTCCGCAGTTTTTTTATTGAGAGGGAGTATCTCCGGGTGCTCGCCACTGTAAGCCTTGAGCATCGGTTGCATGGTGTGCCCGCCGGTAAAGTTCTCCACACCGGTCATACGGAGCTTGCGCGGAATGGCGGAGGCCTCTCGACTCATGATATCGTGAAGCGTAAAGGGCGACTGGCTTTTTAAATCAATCTCAGGGAGTGTAATGGTAGCAGCCGTGGGGATCGACTCTTCATTACGCGACCAAAACCGACACCCCAGCAGCTCGAGTACCTCGTAAACACCATAAGAGAGTCCGGGATTACGACCGCTGATGTAGAGCCTCTGGCCCACCGTTTTTATGGCAAAACCATCGGCTCGTAGTCCCTGATCCAACGTTTCATCAAAGATACCAATCAGAATGGCACGCTCCGGTAGCGTCTCGGGGACAACAGCAGCACTGAACTCCGCTCCCGATATCCGCTTGAGATAGACAGCCAACTCTTTAGCAGCATCAATCTCATGCTTGGGTGCCTCCGCCCTATACAAAAGCGGAGCGGGAGGTATCTCAGGAGCCACAAGGGTGAGCTCTGCCCATGTCGAAAAAGCCGCCACGCCTAATAGCGTAGTCAATATTGCAGTTTTTAATTTCATAATTAAACCTCTCTCTGTTTGTGGTTGCGATTACGCACAGATCGCTTATCGGTAGCTACCGTCATTACGCCCTACTTCATACATCGCCACTACGTTGGCAGTGGGTGAGTTGTCCTGTAATTCATGAGTCGGGGCAAAGCAGTAACCACCACCGGGCATCATAGTAGCAAGGGTTTCACGACAACTGCTGATGGTCTCAGCAACACTACCTGTAGCCACCGGGCCGGCAGTAGAGATGCAACCGTGTAGAGTTAGCCGACTGCCAAAAGTTTTTTTCAGGTAAGCAGGGTCCATGTTGGCGGCTTCAGGCTGGAGCGTCTCTACACCATCGATACCCATAGCGATAAAATCTTCGTAAGCCCAACTGGATGATCCACAGGAGTGCATCATAACACGAGCCCCATGAGCTTTAGCCAGATCGACAAAACGCTGATGACGTGGCCTGATCTGCTCGCGGTAGAGGTCAAGGCTGATCATCGGGGCTATCTGAGTGCCAAGGTCTTCACCCATCCAGAGAATATCGATCTCACCTTTGGCAGCCTCAAGTGTCCGCTCGATCATGGCAAACAAAACATCGAGCCGACGATCAATGTAGGTGATACCGGCCGGCTCGTCCAGAATCAGGTCAACTAGCGTCTGCTCCATGCCGCGCACCATCCCGGTACTGTTGATAATATCGCCAATACCAGCACCACCTATCACCAGACAAAAATCGCGCTTGGCCTTGCATTGGTCGTACACCGTTGTGTAATTAAAATCATCGGGCGACGGCATTGGCCAGTTAACCACTGTTTCAAGATCCGCCTCTTTAAGAGGGAAATCGCAATAATCCCAATAGCCACCTGTAGGATGCTCCACCCAGCGGCGGCGAATGCCCCAATTGTCGACATTAATGTTGCGTTCCGGTATATCGGCATGAAGTTTAGGGCCGGTATAAGGGCTGTGAACCCAACGGAAGTCTACGCCTAGCGCCTGCTGCAAGCCCTCATAATCATTTTGCTTGAGGCCAAAGTGCTCTTTGAGACGACCATCAATACCAGGGTTAGCCATATAATTTATCGGCACACGGTCAGGCTCGTGGTGGTCAAAAGTAGTCAAAACACGTTCTCGTGAGTTCACGATAAACCTCCTTGTTTCTTTCTTGTGTGATCTAATTTCAGAAGAGCCGCCGTTGCCTCAAACGCAGCAGTGAGATCGACCTTCTTGTCGGCATAGCCCAACTCATTCTCAAAAATATGGAGTGCGCCGCTACTCTCAAGATTACTTATAAGCCGCGCAAACTTCGAAGCTGCCTTGTGTAGATTCATAATAACCTCCACTTTCGCCGCCCCATAAGTGACAGCTTCACTGATCATGCTGGTAGAGTCGGCGGTAACAAAAAGGGTATCACACAACGATACAAAAGCGGGGATAGGGTTGAAGTTATCGCGGGAGAAGATGAGCTTGTAGTCAAAGGAGTAAGAGTCTACCAGAGCCTCAACCTCCGCCGGAGTACGGCGCGACGTAGTTACCCACCGTTCCAGCCCCTCTGTGGCCGCGAATATGCGGTCGAGATGAGCACGCATAAACTCTGCCGACATATCGGCAAAAGCACTTGGCCCACCGATAACAACACCCACAGCAGCCCTCTCCCAGGTGTGTCTTTCACGAAACGCCGCCACACCGTTCTCATAAAACCCGGGGCTCACCGCCGTAAGGTTTACCGGCAACTTCACGAGGTTTGCTGCCGGCTTCGGGTTGTCAAAAACAGGTGCTAAGATTGCATCAAAATCACGACGCCACCCCTTGGGGTCTAATATCGCGGCGACCGGTATCTTGCGGCGACGCGCAAATATCTTGCCGGGATAGAAGGCAGTAGAACCGGTACAGACCACCGCCGCGAACGGCCCCTCGGGGAGTGGTGATGTTACACGATATAGTGAAGAGAACGACATTCCGCAACGATCAGCCAAATACGCCAGAGCTTTAAACAACCGCTGCCGATACGCCACTTCAACAACCGCAAAAGGACGCCCAAGGGCATCACAGAGCGCACGGGACTGATTAACATGACCCGGTTTGCCGTCGCTTATTATCAGTAATGGTGCATTAGGCATAGGGAACATCCGGCTGGTGGTCGCCCTTAATCGGGGACACGTTTAATATTGGCGCCAAGATTACGCAGTGAAGTGTCGATATGCTCATAACCGCGATCGACACTCTCGGCATTGAGGACAACCGTCTCGCGGCGCGCACAGAGGGCGGCTATCAGCAGTGCCATGCCGGCACGGATATCGGGCGAGACCACCTGAGTTGCCTGCAGAGCTGTAGGCCCGGTAACCACAATCCGGTGTGGGTCGCACTGTACAATGCGTGCCCCCATACCGATTAGATGGTCGACAAAATACATCCTGCTCTCAAACATCTTCTCAAAAAACAGTGTTGTGCCGCGTGTCTGTGTTGCCAGCACAATCAGTACGCTCATAAGGTCCGAGGGAAATGCCGGCCAGGGACCGTCTTCAATCTTAGGGATCGCATCGCCAAAATCGTAAGCCGTGCGTAACCGCTGATTCCCCGGCAGGCGCAGCGTGGTATCATGAATACTCCAACGCACGCCAAACCGGCGGAACGGACGCTCCAGCACCTCAAAATCGGCAGGGCATACGCCCTCAATAGTGAGGTCTCCCCCTGTCACCAATGCCGCCACCATATAACTGCCAGCCTCAATATAGTCGCCGCCAATCGCATGGGTCCCACCGCGTAGCTCGCTCACCCCGTTAACCGTAATAAGGTTTGTGCCGATGCCACTGATGCTCGCTCCCATATCGTTCAGCATATGGCAGAGACTCTGCACATGCGGTTCACAGGCGGCGTTATAGATCGTGGTACACCCCTCGGCCAGCGCGGCCGCCATCACGATATTTTCTGTAGCGGTAACACTCGCTTCATCAAGGAGAATACGGCACCCATGCAGCCCCTTGGGTGCTTTAAAAGAGTAGCTGCTGGCACCACCTACCTGAGCACCGAGGAGCTTGAGGCCATCGAGGTGAGTATCGACCCTCCGCCGCCCGATCACATCACCACCGGGTGGATAGATACGGGCTGTACCATGACGCGCCAGCAACGGACCGGCAAACAGTATCGAAGAACGGACGTGTCCGCAAAGGGCGCGATTGAGAGTAGTACTGCGCAAAGTGCCGGCACAGATAGTTACGCTGTGAGCCGATTCATTGAGCTCAACTGCCGCACCCATAGTGCTAAGCAGCTCAAGCATGGTGCGGACATCGCGGATCAGCGGCAGATTGGTCAGGGTGACCGGTTCATCGGTCAGCAATGTAGCGGCCAGCATTGGCAAAGCGGCATTTTTATTGCCGCCGACGGTGTGTGTCCCGGAGAGGCGACACCCACCCCTAATGATAAAACGTGACATAAAAGAGTGCTACTTGAGAGGTTGCATTTAAAACTTCATCATAGCGTGAATCGGCCGAAGAGACAAGCTCATTTGAGTATTGCCCGGAAAGCGGCTATGTGAGCCGGAGTTGTCCCGCAACAACCACCAATAATGGTAGCACCAGCCTCCACAATGGCACGCATCTTTAGTGCCATCGCTTCAGGCTCCTCCTTAAATACAGTCACACCATTCTCAATTACCGGCATCCCGGCATTAGGCATGGCCATCAGAGGGGTGTCAGGTGTCGCCTGCCGCAACGCGGTGATAATATTAAGCATATGATCTGGTCCCAGACCACAATTAGCACCAATAACATGCGCCCCGGCCTCAAGAGTCGCAGCGGCAAAACCCTCAGGGCGCACCCCCATCATCGAGGCATAACTCCCATTGGGCTGAGGATCAAACGTAAAACTGGCAACCACCGCCAGCGAGGTATTCTCACGAATAGCGCGAATCGCCACACAACACTCCTCAATAGCCGTCATTGTCTCAACAATCACAGCATCAGCACCGCCTTTGGCAAAAGCGATCGCCTGATTTTTAAAGCAGTTGTAAAAATCGTCTTCGGTCTCATCGCCATACGGTTCCATAAAAGCACCGGTAGGCCCCATGCTGGCCAACACATAACGCTCACCTGCTGCTACCTGTGCCGCTAAGGCAGCGGCAGCGCAGTTAATTTCGTCGTGCTGGGCCTCCAGCCCGTAATGACGCAACTTATAAATATTGCCACCAAAGCTGTTGCACTCAACTATATCACTACCGGCATCGCGATACTCCTGGTGGATGGCAACTACATCCTGCGGCCGCTCAACACACCACACCTCGGGACACTCCCCGGGGTTTAGACCTCTGGCCTGAAGCATGGTGCCCATCGCACCGTCGCATAAAAGAAGAGAGTGTTTAACACGAGATTCAAAACGTTCCAGCATGATAATACCTGAGTTTAAGATGAAAGTGGTTCGGTAACAGGGTATATAAAAGAGAAGAGGTTGCGGCATTGGCGACGCCGCAACCTCTTGATATGGCCAGAGGCCATTTATTAGAGAACCGCGTCTTTAGCGGCTTTGGCAAGGCGGAACTTAACAACAGTTTTAGCCTTAATCCTCAGCTTCTCGCCAGTGGCTGGATTGCGGCCATCACGGGCGGCCCGCTTCTGTTTAATCAACTTACCCAGCCCGGGCAACATGATCCCTTTCTCCAGTTTGGCACCGGCATAGGCGATCTCAAGAAGAGCATCGTAAGCA
This sequence comes from Lentisphaerota bacterium, assembly GCA_012520735.1. GTDB lineage: Bacteria > Verrucomicrobiota > Kiritimatiellia > RFP12 > JAAYNR01 > JAAYNR01. Next base: position 8,594 of record JAAYNR010000136.1, read on the forward strand.
GCAGTTGCCTGCTTCTTAGAGATCTCAGCTTTTTCGGCAATGGTTGCCAATATCTGGCTCTTGGTTGTAGGAACAGGTGCTTTTTTAGGCGCAGTCTTCTTGACAGGCGCAGCTTTAGCAGCAGGTTTTGCTGCCGCACTTGCTTTAGCAGCAGGTTTCGCTGCAGCTACTGCTTTAGTAGTGGCCTTTTTCGCAGGTGCTGCTTTTTTAGCAACAGGTTTCGCTGCGGCGGCTGTTTTAGTGGCTTTCTTAGCCATAATGCGTTCTCCTTGTTGAGGTTAACGGGGATAAATCCCCATTTGTTGATTCAAATTTACCTTATTTTTAAAAAGAATCAACAAAAAAAAGCATAAAAATTACTTTTTTTTGTTTTTCCTTAAAAAAAGGGCTTTTTTGGCCATTTTTCGACTGTTTAAGAGATTTTTTTATTTATTTTTACGATCGCGGGTGAAACTCTTTATGTATCTGTCGCAATCTGGCCTGCTCAACATGAGTGTATATCTGAGTAGTAGCAATGTCGGCATGGCCGAGAAGCCGCTGGATAGAACGGAGATCTGCCCCATGCTCAAGTAGATGACTCGCAAAGCAGTGACGTAAAGTGTGCGGCGTAACACGCCCTCGCAACCCGGCATCGCGGGCTCTCTTTACAATTATCTGCCACAGGCTCTGACGCGTCAGTCTGTTTCCACGCACACTCAGAAATAGCGCATTTTCACCCTCCCGGTTAGCAAAGCGGGAGCGCCCCTTATCGACATACTCCGCAACTGCCTCCAACGCAGCGGCACCAACCGGAACCAGACGCTCCTTTGAACCTTTTCCCCGACACCGCACCGTAGCAGAGTTGATGTCGATCGAACTGCAATCGAGCGCAACCATCTCCGAAACCCGCAAACCACAAGCGTAAAACAGTTCAACAATGGCTTTATCACGCAATGTTGCAGCCTGCGCAGATTTATCGACAAGCTGACGCTGCAACTCTCCCCCCGCCAACTTTACATCAATCAGCCTGATTACATCCTCCTCACTGGGAATCCGCGGTAACTGTCGGCCTGCTGCCGGAACCACTAATGTATCGGCTATGTTATCCGCGATCAGTTTCTCGGCGGACAGAAAAGCGAAGAATACTTTAATCGCAACTAGCCGCCGCGCCACTGTCGCCGGGGCGAATTTGGCACTACGCTGCTGCTGTAAAAAATCAGTGATCGAATCACGCGTCACCCGCCCCCACTCTGTAATACCCGCCTGCCTCAGCCAAATGGCAAAAGTTTCAATGTCACGCCGATAGGCCGTCTGCGTGTTCAAACTCAACCCACGCTCATAGCCAAGCTCATCAAGAAAAGCCTGAAGGCCGCGTTCCACAACTACCGACACTCCTGGGGCAACGCTGCCCGCGCTCTCTCATCAGCCGGGATAGTATTGGCATTAAACCCGGCACGGGCAATGGCGTGCTCAATATTTTTCTGGCCCAGCTTCATCGACTCATAGGTTACTGTGATAGTGCCACTACTGAAATCAAACTCCAGTAGCTTCAAGTCAACCCCGTCAAGCGATCGTAAAGCCCGCTCCACCCGCTGGGCGCAAGCTTCATTTTTTACATCCGGGGCATTAATGGTAAACTTCCGTTTGTCGGAGAGTCGACACCCGTTTCCCAAAAACCCGCACAAAACAACAAACAGCAAAGAGTATATTGTTAACCTTTTCATGCTGTCAATAATACCCCCTATCGCTCTGCTTGTCCAGCGCACAAGTAGCGCATAACCGCCTTGGTGAAGGAATAAGAGCGAAGGCTGCCCTGAAAGGGCTAAACATACCAGCCCGTGGCACGCCACGGGATTACGTCACATAATAAAATTAAGCCCTGTAAGGGCGTGACATAACCCAGCTTCCGGCACGCAAAAGACTATTCGTCAGCCCCGACAAAGCTTGCGACAAAGTTTGTGTTTGTCACTACCCCTTGTTACGGCTCGGCATAACCGCACCAGGACGCGGCGGTTTCGGAGAAACACGCCCTACCGCCGACGGCAAAGCGGGCAACCTGACCATCAGCGGCTCGATCAACATCATCACCAATCTCACCCTGCGCATAGGTGGCACCGACGAGGCCAAAGGCACAACCGCGGATAGGGCGTGTCTCTCCGAGATCGCCATCGTCAGCAGCGACGCACGCCGCTGCATAACTATTCATTACGCAAAAGTCCACTTTCAGCGTATTTTTCCAACCCCATTCGTGCCATTCGTGTTCATTCACGGTTGCTTCCCAGAGCTTGAGTTCCGTGCATTCCATCTATTCCGTGGTTTAAAAACACCTATTACTTATCTCACCTATCACCTATTACTTACTTTCACTATCCGGTGCGGTTTTGCCGTCGATACTCACTGGGAGAGACCCCCATAATACGGACAAACTGTCGCGCCAGGTAATTACCATCACTAAAACCACACTCATAGGCGATCTCGGTTATCCGCAAGTCACTCCTGCGTATTAACCCCGCTGCCCGCTCTACCCGCACACGCAACACATGCTCAATTGGCGAACGCCCCACCACCTTATGAAATTGCCGCGTCAGCGTACTCTCTGACGCCCCCGCGATCCGCGTCAAATCGGCTATCGTTATCGGCTCGGCATAGTGGGCCTCTATATAACTCATTACTTCGCTCAATTTACGTAGCGGACGCTGCTCCCGTCTCACGGCCGCGAAATAGTTGCGCGCCAGAAAACCGATCAGCTCCATCAGCAAAGCCACCGATACAAACCGATACCCTAATGCCCCTCCCTCCAGCTCTGCCTCGAGCTTCTCAATCATCAACGCCACCTCATCCAACGCCTGTGGCAGCAGTCGTAACCTGCGACGGAATTGATCGGCCTGCCGTAATTGCGGCTCTACCCGAAAGAGAGCATGGTATCCCGGCACATCGGCCAGCCCCGCCAATGGCAACCGCAAACGTTGCGGCTCAAACAAAATATTAACCAACGCCATGGCATTGGTCTCAGCATAACCATGCGCCATGTCTCCACGTATCAGAAACACATCCCCTGCCTCAATCGGATAGTAGTGACCGTCCATCAGGTGCATCCCCCGCCCACCTAGTATCACCACCAATTCATGGAAGTCATGCGTATGCAGCTCCGTTGCCGCATGACGTTCCTGCCTCATGCAGACCAGCGGAAAATCGGGAATCGAAAAAAAAGAATTTGCCCCCAGCTGTTTCATAAATGACGGAATAATGCTATTTTTTGCCTGTTTTGTCAAGGCTCGCCCTACCGATATCGTGTTATTATAGCCTCATTAAACAAGCAATACGGAGGCTTTATGAACGAACAAAATGTTGCGGCGCCGTTGCGTGTCGCTGTCGTTGGTATGGGTGGCATCGGTAATACCCACTCCAGAGCATACAAAGCTAACCCCCTCGCTAAGCTGGTCGCAGTCTGCGATGTGGTGAAGGAAAAGGCCGACAAAGCCGCCACCGATCATGGCGTCAAGGCCTATTACTCACTTCAGGATATGCTGGCTAATGAGGAGATCGATATCGTCGATGTCTCCACCGGCGGCTATGAGAATGGCAGTTGGCACTTCGATCCAACCATGGAAGCTCTCGATGCCGGGAAGCACGTATTGTGCGAAAAACCACTCTCGAATGATATCGATGAGTCGCGTGAGATGGTTCGCTATGCTGCTGAACGTCAGCTCTATCTCGGCTGTAACCTTAACCACTATTTTACCGATACCGCCGCCCGGGCCCGTAAGTATATGGACGATGGTGATATCGGCGAACTGATCTATACCCTCTTTAAGGTCGGGTTTAATGGCGGTGAAGCTACCTATAATTTCAACCCTTCGCCACGCTTTAATCAGCCGTATGCCCATATGAAGGCTTTTCTGACCCACCCCTTCAGTGTCATGCGCTATTTCGCCGGTGATATCACTCATATTCAGACTTTCAGCGACCGTCCCGGCTTCCGCCAGAACAAGGGAGATCTTCTGGTCTCAATCAACAGCGTCCATTGCCGCTTTGCTAATGGGTCTATCGGTTATCTCCTCAGCCACCGTGGTGAAGCCACCTGGGGTCTGGGCGGCTGGTGGAGCTGTGAAGTAGCCGGCAGTAAAGGGACGTTCTGTATCGAGAACTGTGTCGAACGGCTCACTTATTGGCCGTCGGTTAAACCGGACGATAAATTTGGCCTGGGACAAGGCCCTATACCGCAAGTCATGGATACCGGCGTTAAAGATTTCGGAGCCACTTTCCCTAATCGTATTAATGCCTTCCTCGAAGATGTCACCAATGGTGTGCCACTGGAAAAACTGCGCTCGTCAGGACGCGATGCTCTGGCTACCATGGAGTATATCTTTGCCGTGATTGAATCGTATGAGTCCGGCGGCGAGCTGGTGCGCCCTCAACCTCTCCCCCTGCTCAAGGGCAACCCTGCTAAGGAGAAAATCTAAAATGATCAAGCTCGGTGTTAATACTGTTCTCTTTCAGAAGTTCGATCTCGCCACTGCCATGACCCATATCGCATGGGCCGGCTATGATGGCATTGAGATCTCTGCCATTAAAGGGATGTGTGAACATCTCGATCTAGACCGCTGGCAGGAGCAGACTAACGAGATTCATGACCTCGCTGCACAACACAACCTCGAACTCCTCAGTACCGAGGTCGCCTCGCTTGATGAAACCCGCCTACAGACCGCCTTCGATGCCTGTGCCGCTATCGGGATCCCCGTCGTCAATGTCGGCCCCGGCGGTAAATCTGATATTCAGGAGGATCTCGACCACGCCATCAACCACCTCGCTAAAATGGCCGAGTTGGCCGCTCAGCGTGGCGTAACCCTCTGTGTCAAGGCACACGTCAATGCCAGTATCTACAGCACCCCTACCACCCTCGCCGCTATGGAGCGTATCGCTAATCCTGCGTTCGGGATCGATATGGATCCCAGCCATATCTACCGTGCCGGCGAGCTGCCGGAGGAGGCACTGCCACAGGTGATTTCACGGGTGCGCCATATCCATATCCGCGACTGTAAAGGTCGCGGCCCCAGTCCAGGAGCCCCCTGTAATCAGGCTTGCGGACGCGGTGATGTCAACCTCTATGGCTATTTTGAAGCCATGGTTAAAGGAGGCTACTCCGGCCCCGTTAACCTCGAAGTGATCGGTGCTGGCGATTACGAACTCGGCCAGCGCACCGTTATCGCTGCTGAGAGCTATGGCTACATGAACGCCTGCCTTAAACATCTCGGTGCCCGGTAAATGACTTGCGGCCGCAAGTTGTAAGTGGTAAATGGTAAAGTGTAAGCAATATTGTGTCCCGTGGATAAAACCATACAGGCATTTAAGATGCCGGGGTAGGGCGAAGCGTCCTGGCGCACTATGTGCGCCCGCTGAGCTGCTGCCAATGCGTAGCATTTGGCGGGATCTGGCTAGATCACAAGCAACGTTAATCTAAAAAATCATGCACACGCAAAACAGCAAAAAAATCGCCCTGCTTGGCTTTGCGCACGCCCATGCCAATGCCTATCTTGATGTGTGGCGGCAGCAGCCGCAGCTTGGTGTCTTGCCGGTGGCCGGTTGGGACCACGACCCCGACCGCGCCGCAGCAGCAACTGAAAAACATGGCCTTGAGAACGCCGCCTCGGTAGCGGAGATACTGGACCGTGCCGATATTGACGCTGTCCTGATTGCCGCCGAGACCGTGCGCCACGCCGATCTCACCTGCGCCGCCGCCGCCGCAGGCAAGGCGATCATCCTGCAGAAACCCCTGGCACTGACCCTGGCGGAGGCCGACCGCATTGTTGCTGCCGTTGAGCGCCATCGTGTCCCTTTCACCCTCGCCTGGCAGATGCGGGTTGATCCCCACAACCTCAAAATCAGGGAACTGCTGGCGGACGGGCACTTCGGCAAGATTTACATGGTGCGCCGCCGTCATTGCCTGTCAGTGCAAAAGTGGCCCGGGTTTGAGAAGAGCTGGCATGTCGATCCCGCCGCCAACCGCGACATCTTTGCCGATGATGCCGCCCACCCCGCCGACTTCCTGCTGTGGCTCCTGGGGATGCCGCAAAGTGTCATGGCCGAGCTCGGCACCCTCGGCAACCCCGCCATCCCCAACGACAATGCCATCGCCATCTTCCGCTACGCCAATGGTACCTTTGCCGAGATTTCAACCACCTTTGTCGCCAGTGCCGGCGAGAATGTCTGCGAGGTTGTCTGCGAACATGGCACCATCATCGCCAATTATGGCGACCAGGTGAGTTGCCTGAACCCCTGGCCGCCCGGCGCCATCCAGCTCAAATGGTTCCACACCGCCGACAACCAGTGGACAATCTCCGACCTCCCCGACATCACCATCCAGGGTACCCGCATCAGCGGTCTGGCCGGGCCTTTGGCCCGCTTCCTGCATGGGCAGCAACCGCCCCTGGCGACCGCCGCAGAAGGGCATCAGGCCCTGCGGATGATCCTCGCCTGTTACGAATCGGCCACCACTGGCCGCCGTGTCACTTTCAACAACCCATCGACATAAACCATAATCAAGGAACAACACCATGGCCAACAAAAAAACCAACCTCATCATCCTCGGCATCGACAGCCTCCGCCCCGACCATATGAGCCTCTATGGCTATCACCATCTGACTACACCGCACATTGACCGCTACGCCGCCAATGGTGTTGTTTTTGACAACAATTTCAGCCCCCATATCCCCACCACCCCCGGCTATGGCTCAATGTTCACCGGTATGGACTGTTTCGGTAACGATATCGTCGCTCTGCGGCATAAAGGCGGCCTCCTCCCCAATGTCAAAACCCTCGCTGAAGTCCTTGGCGAAAATGGCTACACCACCACCTGTGTCGGCTTCAGCGGCAACCCCGCCTCACGTGGCTTCGACAACTACATCGACTTCTCCGGCTGGGGCTCATGGGAAGAAGGGCGCAGCCATAAAGCCGAAAATCTCAATGATGTCGCCATCCCCGAGCTCAAACGGCTGGCCGCCGCTGATCAACCCTTCTTCCTCTTCATGCGCCATATGGATCCCCACTCCCCCTACCTGCCGCCGCGCCCCTTCGACCGCACCTTCTACGACGGTAACGAGTGCGATCCCAACAATAAGTCACTCGACGAAGTAATGTCATTTAAACCGTTCTGTGACTACTTCGCCAGTTGGTTCCCCCCCGGCTGTACCGATAAAGACTATATCATCGCCCAGTACAATGGTGCTATCGCCTATATGGATGCCTGTATCCAGAATATCTTTGCTACCATCGACAACCTCGGTATCGCAGAGAATACTCTCGTTGTTATCAACTCCGACCACGGCGAAACCCTCCACGATCACGACTGCTTCTACGACCACCACGGCCTCTACGAATGCACTACCCGTGTCCCGCTCATTCTGGTCCAACCCGGCAAAATCCCCGCCGGGATGCGCTTCTCGGAGTACATCCAGCAGAAAGACCTCATGCCCACCCTCCTCGACCTCCTCAACATCGATAGCGGCATCGACTTCAATGGTCGCAGTATTGTCCCCCTCATCAATGGTGAGGAGTATGTCAGCGAGAGCGAGTTCTATATCACTGAGTGCACCTGGATGCGCAAACACGGCTGGCGCACACCACACTGGAAACTCATTCAGGCTCTTGAGCCCGATTTCCACTTCAAACCCGAAATCGAGCTCTACGACCTCAACAAAGATCCCGGTGAACTGGTCAACGTCGCCGAGCAGGAGCCTGAAGTTGTCGCTATGCTCCTCGCCCGCATGAATTCCTGGATCGCCAAACGCACCGGCGAGACCGGGCGCCCCAACCCCATGACCACCAACCTCGACTGGCACGGCAAAGGATGCGGACCGTTCAAATCATCGCAACAGGCTTATGACTCCATGCACATCGGCTCACCCGGCGCCGCTCAGGCTCTGCAGCAGCGCAACACCCCCGATAGTGCCAAAGGTGAATCTCTTCAAGAACTCCAAACACAACGCGGACAGAAAGTCCTCTAAACAAGACACAATAAACGAGATCTATCATGCTGGTTACAGTTATTGGCCGGGGCCACTCCGGCACACGTGCTATGTCGCACACCCTCTCACAGAGCGGTGTCTTTATGGGAGAGCCACTTAACGTCTCCGGCGACCTCCTCCCCCCAGATGCGATGTATGAGGCGTGTCGTGTTATGGCTCGTGAGGTCGCCTGGAAAGGCGACCTCACCTGGGATTTCTCTACACTTGAGACTATCCCCATCCCCGACACCTTTAAAGAGTTCATCCACTCTTACCTGACGTCTGTATTAAACAGCACAGCCACACACAAAGGGTGGAAGATACCCGAGACAACCCTCGTCTTCCCCTGGATACGCCGTATGTTCCCTGAGATGAAATATATCTTTTGGATCCGCGACCCGCGCGACAGTATTGTCGGCAGTCACGTCACCGACGACATGACCAAATTCGGCATCCCCTACCCCCCCACCAATGACGAACGCCTGCGCCGCGCCATCTCCTGGAAGTATCAATACGACCTCGTCAAAGCCACCATCAAACCACGTCAGTGGATTGAAATACGCTTTGAAGACTTCGTTCTCAATCAGGAGCCTACCATCCAGCGCCTCGAAAACTTCCTCGGCATCCCGCTCGCCCGCATCCCGGTAAAACCCGAGGCTGTCGGTCGCTGGGAAACCGACACCGGCACCAACTACTTCGACTTCTTCGCCCCTGCGATGGTCGAATACGGCTATGAACTTCCCAAACTGGTAAACAAAGGAGCATAAAATGCAGCGAGTATGTGTTATAGGCCTTGGCCCCATCGGCAACCGCCATGCCAAGTTATACCATGAAAACCCCCTCGCCGAACTCGTCGGGGTTTGCGACATCAACAAAGAACGGGCTGACGCCGCCGCCGCCAGGTTTAACGTCCCCGCCTTCTACGACGTTGAAACCATGCTTCGCGCCCTTGCCCCCGATATCTGCAGCGTCGCCACCGGCGGCTATGAGTACGGTAGCGACCACTACCTCCCCACCATGCAATCACTCAGTGCCGGCTGCCACGTCCTCTGCGAAAAACCGATCAGCAACACCATCTCCGAAGCCGAAGAGATGGTTGCACTGGCTCGTGAAAAAAATCTCTGCTTCGGCATCGACCTCAACCACCGCTTCACCCCCGCCGCCGAAGCCGCCAAAAGATGGCTCGACGACGGCCGACTCGGCCATCTCCTCTTCGTCAACATGAGCATGTGGATTAAAAACCCCACCGAGAGCTCCCCCTGGTTCCAGATCAAAGCCCTCCACCCCCACACCGTCGACGTCATGCGCCACTTCTGCGGCGACGTCGCCGCTGTCCACTGCTTCGTCTCCAAAGGTCCCGGCCGCACCATCTGGACTAACGCCCAATTCAACCTCAAATTCAAAAACGGTGTCGTCGGCTCCCTCACCGGCAGCTACGACATCGAACGCGGCCACCCCATGGAACGCTGTGAAGTCGCCGGCAACAAAGGACGCTTTGTTATTGAAGACATGTGGCGCGAAGCCACCCTTTATCCCGCCGGCGATCTCGAAAAACGGGTCTTCACCAACCCCGTCTTCGGCGGCATGAGAGACTTTGAAGACACCTTCCGCAACCGCATTAACAAATTCGTCACTGAAGTCGATGCCGGCATCACGCCCGACAAAATCGACGGCTCCGGCGCTGACGGCCTCGCCGCCCAGAAAGTCCTCCAGGCAGCCATCGACTCCGTCCAAAACGACACCGTCATCTACCTCGATTAGTACCTAAAGCTGCTTACAGCCGTAACCAAATGTTGTACAGCATAGAAATCTTATTCCCTTAATATATCTGGCACTATCATGGACTCGCACAGTTTTAATAAAAACGCTATGCGTTTGGAAACAGATTTTAAAAGGGAGAGAGTTGACGATGACTCTCAATGCTGCCTTAGCTGCTTCAACGCAACAACTTATGAAGATAGCTGCTTGAACTTCTTGTTTTTTTACAGTAGCTAACGGGTTAGCTACTAAAACCGTCACTAGAAAATCCAAAACACAAGGTGTGGCCGCTGCTCGCGCTACGCTTGGCAGACAAACTCCCGCACGGGGCTTCTCATCCCTATCCTCGCCAAGCAAGCTGGCGGAGGGGGAGGGATGCGCCACTCATTTTCATTCGTTGCCACACACAAGGTGTGGCCGCTGCACGCGCTGCGCTTGGCAGACAAACCCCCGCACGGGGGTTCTCATCCCTATCCTCGCCAAGCAAGCTGGCGGAGGGGGAGGGATGCGCCACTCATTTTCATTCGTTGCCACACACAAGGTGTGGCCGCTGCACGCGCTGCGCTTGGCAGACAAA